>JAQGNU010000049.1 GCA_028291645.1 Nevskia sp. | reverse complement strand
GCCCTTGCAGGAAGGCGACGCAGGCAGCGATGTCGGCGAGCGCCGGTTCAGGCTGGATCTGGCCAACGATCTTCGCACCCGCGCCGAAGCCGGCCACATCGTGATCGGCGATGAAGCCCGGTGCGATGCGATCGAACATCGACGGTGCGAGCACTTCGAAGCCGAGCTGCGACCAGCGTTCGACGTCGGCCTGCACGTAAGCGTCGATGCCGAAGATTTCCTGGATCACGATGACGCCGCCGCGACGCGGCCTGGTGGGCTGCGCATGCAGCGCAGCGAACTCGAAGTAGTCGGTGCTGGTGGACTGCAGCTTGATCATCGTAGCCATAAGGGGTGATTCTCCGATTTCGATTGGTGTGGTGTGTGCGGCCGCGGCCTTGCTTCAAGGGACCATCAAATTTGCGATCCGTTGCAGGCCGCCTGAAAATCCTGGGATACGATTGGCGGCCTGCTGGTCCGCGCCGACGATTTCAGAGAAACGTCAGGCCTTGCGCGATACGTACGATCAGCCACGCGCTGCAGACGGTGCCGAACAACAGCTGTGCGTGCTCGACGCGCTTGTCTTCCGGCGCTCGCATTGCCCAGAACAGCGCATAGATCGGCAGGTAATAGCGTTGTTCTATCAGCCAGAACGGCAGCAAGGACAGCGCGCTGAACAGCAGAAAAGGCAGGCGCAGCTCCGCAAGCTTGGGCAGGCGCGTGCGGAACACCAGTACCGCCGTGGTGGTGACTGTCATCAGAAAAATTGCCATGCCCGGCCCGGCAGTCGTCCGCAGCAGCAGATAGTTGCGGATGAAGTAGTTGGACTCGATCAGATTGAATCGATGATTGACGTGAAACGTCAGCGCCACCGGCACGCCCAGCGCCAGGTAGTGCCAGAGTTTCAGTAGGTCGCCGTCTCTGAACAGCCGCCACAGGAAGTAGGGCAGGTAGATCAGCGCCGCCACCACCAGCGCGAACCAGATATTCGGCATGCCCTTCAAGTTGCCGGGATGATCGCCCTGGGTGTAAGCACCGGCGGCGATGCCGTGTTGCAAATAGACTACGGCCAGCCAGGCGGCGACCACCGCGATCACCGCGGTAAAGTGCAGCGGCTTGATGCTGTCGCCGGCGCGTAAGCTCAGCCAGCCGAACAGGCACGCCAGCGCGACGAACCAGACGATGTCGTTCTGACGGAACGCGCAAGCCAGCAAGCCGGCGCCGATCAATAGCCAGGGCTGCCGGCGCAGCGCGCCGACCGCCGCCCACAGCATGCAGCTCAGCGCCGGCAGATCGGTATAGATCAGTGCGCAGAATGGCAGTACCACCGGCGACAGGAAAAACTGCGCAGTGCGCAGCTGGGCCGAATCGGCGTCGAATTGCTGTGCAAGGCGATAGAAGCCGGTCACCGCAAACAGGCTGAAGACGACGATCACCAGGCGCCCGGCGAGGATATGATCGCGCTGGCCGAACAGTGCGATGCTCCAGCCGACCACCGCATTCATCGTCGGCCAGGTCGAGATGCCGGGATTGATCGGCCAGAAGCCTTGCGCGAACAGTCGCGCGGTGGGCCAGTGGATGTACTCGTCGACGAACGGATGCTGGGGCAAGAACCCGGCGGTCGCGAATATCGCGATCGCGACCAGTATCAGTGGCGCGGCGTTGCGGATTCTCGGCAGCGTCAGTGGCTTCATCAGTTATCGTTGGTGCGACCAAGACGGCGGCTGCAGCTGCGGCCGCGCATCAGGTGAGAGGTTATCGAAGTCGCTGAACCGACTCGCAAGCGCTCACTATAAACGGCGTCCGTAGCGGTTGCCGCGTTATATTGCTTGCTGATTTCACCCCCACCGCAGGCAATCAGGCCAGTGCCCAGAGCGCGCCCCAAACCCGGCAAAGCCACCGCTGCGGATCTCGCAATTGCTGCGACGGCCGCAGCCGATGTCGCGCGCCCATGGCTGCTGTACCTGCTCGAATGCGGTGGCGGCAAGCTCTATGCCGGCATCAGTCCGGATGTCGAGGCGCGTTTCGCCGCGCACTGCGCCGGCAGCGGTGCCCGGTTCACCCGCGCCAACCGGCCGCTGCGCATTCTGGCGGCAGCGCGGTTTCCGTCACGCGCGGCGGCGGCAGTGGCGGAATACCAGCTCAAGCAATTGGCGCGTCCGGAAAAATTGCAATGGGCGCAGGCGCATCGCTGGCCGGCCGATGCCCGGCACGCGAGCAATGTAGAGGCCGCGTGAGCGTGCAGGACGGTGGTAAAAAGCCGAGTGATTCCGGCGTGAGGGCTTTACGTTTCATCAACGGCTACGCGCCGGAAACGTTGGAGCGCGTGCGCCGCTTGATCGCCGAGGATCGGCTGCACGACTACCTCGCCCGCAAGTATCCGGCGCGACATGCGGTGCAGAGCGACAAGGCGCTGTACGAGTATGCGATTGCGCTGAAGCAGGCGCATATGCGCAGCGCCGGCGTCGTCCATAAGGTGATCTACCACAGCAAGCTCGACGTGCTGCACAACGCGCTGGGCCTGCATACGGCGATCTCGCGCGTGCAAGGCGGGCGCCTGAAGGCGAAGCAGGAAATCCGCATCGCTGCGCTGTTCAAGGAAGCCGCGCCGGAATTCCTGCAGATGATCGTCGTGCACGAGCTGGCGCATCTGAAGGAATCGCAGCACAACAAGGCGTTCTATCAGCTCTGCGAATACATGCAGCCGGACTATCACCAAGTCGAATTCGATCTGCGTCTGCTGCTGATTCAGCGCGAGCTGCAGCGCGGCAGCGATGCCGCCTTGCCGTTGCGATGAAATGTGCGGCTAGGTCGAGCACCCGGTGCGCTACGCCACTCGCAGTACACTGGCATTCCGCCGAACCCGGCTGGATCGCTACATGCACTGCGTAAGACGCCGTTGAAAAAATTCCTGAGCTACCTGCTGACGCCGATCTTTCTGTTGGTGTGGTTCCTGCTGTTGTCGATTTTCCACCTGGTCCAGGTGGTCGCATACCGCGGCTTTGGCGTGAAGGCGCATCGGCGCAGTGTCGATCTGATGAATCTGTTGATGATCCGCGCCTTGTGGATTCTGGGCGTGCGTTGCAGTGCGCGATTTTGCGAGGCGCTACCGACCGATCGGGCGATCATCTTTGTCGCCAATCACCAGAATAAATTCGATATCCCGGGCCTCAGCTGGTATCTGCGGTGCTACGCGCCCAAGTTCGTTTCCAAGATCGAACTGAGCCGCGGCATTCCGAGCATCTCCTACAACCTGCGCCACAGCGGTGCTGCGCTGATCGACCGCAGCGATGCGCGCCAGGCGCTGACCGAAATCGGCCGGCTTGGCGCGTTGATCGAAAGCACCCACACCGCAGCGGTGATCTTCCCCGAAGGCACGCGCTCGACCACCGGCGAGCTGCAGGAATTCGCGACTGCCGGCGTCAAGATTCTGCTGAAGCGCGCGCCCGGTGCGGTGGTGGTGCCGGTCTATATTCACGACACCTGGAAACTGAATCGTTACGGTCGGTTTCCGATGTCGGCCGGCGAACGCGTCAGCTGGACGGTGCTGCCGATGATCGAGCCCAAAGGCAAGTTGCCGGACCAGGTGGTGGCGCTGGCGCAGGCCAGCATCCGGCGTGAATGGTTGGCGCAGACGGCCGTCGCCTGAACTGCAAGGCAGCGTTTTCTTATTGCAGTGCCGCATGGAAATTGTCATCGTGAACGGAGTAAAGTTCATCACGACGCAGCCTAGGGTCTGCCTGCTGGCCAGCCTGAGGCTCACCATAAGAACGCGATGAGGAGACCGGATTTGGTCAAACGCATACTCATCGGCTTGCTCGCGCTGATCGTTCTCGGGGTACTAGGAACTTTTGCGCTGGCTTGGCGACCGGCGATCGCGCCGATCGATCGGCCTGCGGCCTCAAGCTTTCCCGCGGATCTGGTTGCGCGTGGCGAAGTGCTGGCCGGCGCCGGCAATTGCGCCAGTTGCCATAGCGCACCGGACGGCCAGGCCTATGCCGGCGGCCTCGGTCTCGATTCCGGCTTCGGCATCATTTACTCCACCAACATCACGCCCGATCCGGACACCGGCATCGGCCACTGGTCCGCAGCGGCCTTTGTGCGGGCGATGCACAGCGGTGTTGCGCGCGATGGTGCGCAATTGCTGCCGGCATTTCCATACACGCATTTCACCCAAGTCACCGACGACGATCTGAAGGCGCTGTACGCGTTCCTGATGACGCGCACGCCGGTCAAGGCCGAGGAAAAAACCAACACGCTGCCGTTTCCGCTGAACATCCGCGCGTTGCAGGCCGGCTGGAAGCTGCTGTTCTTCCGCAAGGGCGTGTTCCAGCCGACCGCGGGCAAGAGCGAGGAATGGAATCGCGGCGCGTATCTGTCGGAAGGACTCGGTCACTGTGCCGGCTGCCACACGCCGCGCAACGCGCTCGGCGGCGAGAAGACCCGTGCCGAATACGCCGGCAGCACGATCGACGGCTGGCTCGCACCAGCGCTGACATCGGCGAACCCGGCGCCACTGCCGTGGACGCAGGACGATCTGTACGCTTACTTGCGTAGCGGCGTCGCGCCGCTGCACGGTGCCGCGGCCGGCTCGATGTTCGACGTCGTGCATCACGGCCTCGCCAAGCTGCCGGATGCGGACATCCACGCGATCGCCGTGTACTTCGTCGATCGCAACGGCTCGGCGGCGTTGGCCGACAACAAGAGCGCGCTGCTGGTGAAGACGATAGCGTTCGCGCATCGCGACACCGGCGACGAAGCCACCGATGCCGGGGCGCATCTGTATCAGGTCGCCTGCGGCTCCTGCCATTACAACAACAGCGAACTGCCGCTACCGGCGCGGCCCGAGCTGGCGCTGAGCAGTACGCTGACCGGACCCGATCCGAGCAATCTGATTCACGTCATGCTCGAAGGCATCGGCCGCGACGAGCGCATGCCCGGCGTCTACATGCCGGGCTTCGCCAAGGGCCTGAGCGATGCCGATGTGGTGACGCTGGCGAGCTATCTGCGCCGCAGCCACAGCGAACAGCCAGCCTGGGCCGATCTGTCCGGCGCGGTGGCATCGGCGCGCGGCATCAAGCATCAGGACAAGGGGAACCCATGAACCGCAGCACGAAAGGCGCGCCGCGATGACCGGCTTCACACTCAACGGCAAACCGGTTTCGGTCGACGTTGCCGACGACACGCCACTGCTGTGGGTGGTGCGCGATACGATCGGCTTCAAGGGCACCAAGTTCGGCTGCGGTATCGGCATGTGCGGCGCCTGCACGGTGCATCTCGACGGTCGCGCGGTGCGTTCCTGCATCACGCCGGTGAACGCCGTCGCCGGTGCCAGCGTCGTCACTATCGAAGGGCTCGATCCGCAGGGCCAGCATCCGCTGCAGAAGGCCTGGGTCGCAACGCAGACGCCGCAGTGCGGCTACTGCCAGTCCGGCCAGATCATGCAGGCGGCGACCCTGCTGAAGGACTATCCGAACCCGAGCGATGCCGATATCGACGCGGTCATGAACGGCAATCTGTGTCGCTGCATGGCGTATGCGCGCATCCGCAAGGCGATCAAGCTGGCGGCCGCGGAAATGCGTGGAGCGAGCGCATGAGCCGGCTCGACAAGTTGCAGGGCGACGCCATGCTGGCGAGCCTGATGTCGCGCCGCGGGTTTCTGATCGCGGCCACCGGCACCGGCGTCACGCTGGCGTTCCTGCGTCCGGGTTTCGCTGCCAGCGATGCCGCAGCGGTGCCGGTCGAGCAGGCGTTCGAGCCGACCATCTGGTATCAGATCGATCGCGACGGCATCGTCACCGTCAACATCACGCGCGCCGAGATGGGCCAGCACGTCGGCACTGCACTGGCACGCATCGTCGCCGATGAGCTCGAAGCGAATTGGGATTCGGTGCGGATCAAGCATGTCGATACCGATCCGAAATGGGGAATCATGGTCACCGGCGGCAGCTGGTCGGTGTGGCAGAGCTTTCCGTATCTGAGCCAGGCCGGTGCGGCGGGCCGCATCGCGCTGATCGAAGAAGGCGCGAAGCTGCTCGGCGTATCGAAGACTGCATGCTCGGCGCGCAACGGTATGGTCGTCGCCGGCAACAAGTCGATCAGCTATGCCGACATCGTGCGCAAGGGCAAGCTGGCGCGCACGTTCACCGCCGACGAATTGAAAGCGCTGCCGCTGAAGCCGGCCGCCGATCGCCGTCTGATCGGTGTGCCGACACAGGCGATCGATATTCCATCGAAGACCACCGGCGCTGCGCGCTACGGTCTCGACGCCGAAGTCGCAGGCATGGTCTACGCCCGGCCCAAGCTGCCACCGACGCGTTATGGCTGCAGCGTCACGTCGATCGACGATGCGGAAGCCAAGAGCGTCAAGGGCTATATCAAGTCGATTGCACTCGACGATCCTTCCGGCACGGTGCCGGGCTGGGTGGTCGTGTTCGCCGATTCTTTCTATGCGGCCGATCGCGCTGCCGAGAAAGTCAAAGTGGTCTGGACCACCGGCGCTGCGGCGAAGATTTCCGAAAAGGACATTCTCGATCACGGCGTCAAGCTGATCGAGGATCTGAAGACCGGCTCGATGGTGGTCAACGACGATGGCGTCGACCAGATATTCAGCTCGGCGAAGACCACGCTCGAGCGCAGCTACACCACCAGCACGGTGCTGCACTTCCAGCTGGAGCCGGTCAACGCGCTGGCGTTCGAGAACAACGGCATCTGGGAAATCCACACCGGCAATCAATGGCAGTCGCTGATCCTGCCGACGCTGGCGAAGGCGCTCGGCGTCGGCGAGGACAAGGTCGTGCTGCGCACCTATCTGCTCGGCGGCGGTTTCGGCCGGCGCCTGAATGGCGATTACTCGGTGCCGGCGGCACTCGCGTCGAAAGCGCTCGGCAAGCCGGTCAAGCTGGTGTTCACGCGTGCCGATGACGCGCGTTTCGATTCGCCGCGTTCGCCGTCAGTGCAGCGTCTGTGGATGGCGTTCGACGAGAACAAGAAGGTCGTCGGCATGGAACATCACGCGACCGCTGGCTGGCCGACGCAGGTGATGATTCCGGTGTTCATGCCGAAGGGCAAGAACGGCGAGCCTTACGATCCGTTCGCGATCTCCGGTGCGGATCACTGGTATACGGTCGGTGCGCATCGCGTGCGCGCGATCTCCAACGATCTCGCCAACGACACGTTCCGGCCCGGCTGGCTGCGTTCGGTCGGACCGGGCTGGACCAACTGGGCGCTGGAGAGCTTCATCGACGAGGCCGCGCATTTCGCCGGCGTCGATCCGGTTGCGTTCCGTCTCGGTCTGCTCGATGCGCAAGGCAAGAATGCCGGCAGTGCGCCGAGCGCGGTCGGCGGTGCACTGCGCCAGGCCAATGTCGTCAAACGCGCTGCTGAGAAAGCCGGTTGGGGTGGTCAACTGCCGAAAGATACCGGCCTCGGCATCGCGACCACGTTCGGTCAGGAACGCGACATGCCGACTTGGAGCGCTTGCGTTGCACGCGTCAAGGTCGATCGCAGCACCGGCGTGGTCAAGCTCGAAAAGCTGACGCTGGTAGTCGATGCCGGCACCATCGTGCATCCCGACGGCGCGCTAGCGCAGTGCGAAGGCGCGGCACTGTGGGGCGCGAGCATGGCGCTGCATGAAGGCACCGAATTCGTCAACGGTCAGGTGCGCGACACCAATCTCAATAGCTACACGCCGCTACGCATCCGCGACGTGCCGGAACTGGATATCGAATTCATCCCGAGCAGCGAAGCCCCGGTCGGTCTCGGCGAGCCGGCGACGACCGTGGTCGGACCGGCAATCGCGAATGCGATCTTCGCTGCAGTCGGTGCACGCCTGCGCCATCTTCCAATCCGGCCGGATGCGGTGTTGAAGGCGCTGAAGCCGGCTTGAGCGAACGCATCGACGCTCGATGACGTGATCGGCAGCCGCGAGTCTGTGCGGCGGCGGTAGGGCACTACGGCGTCGTTCACTGTCAAACTAGGCTTTGACCGAACGATTTTCGCCGACGCATCGTGACTACAGACTCAGACAGGCCCGTTGTCCGCGCAGCGGATGGTTTTGAACTCGCCGGACTATTGTCTGCGCTACGTGAACAGCGGCATCCGGCCATCGCGCGCTTCGACAGCGACCGCGCCGCGCTGGAGTTCCTGTTCGACGACTGCTGCATTGCCGTGTTCGAGCGCGTCGTCGAAAGCGCGGAAGGCGACACCGGTACGCTGCTGCTGATGGTGATGGACAGCGGTCCCGAATATGTTTCGAGCGCACGGCTCGATGGCGCGCACGCCAGCGAGTTGGCGCACACGACGCTCGGCGACTTCCTGCCTTACGCAGAACCGCTGCTGCATCCGTCCAAGCTGCGGCCGCGACCGCTGCCGGAATTTGCCAGCGGGCCACGCGCGCCGGACGCGGACGATCTGGCCGATTTCCTGCGCATGTTCCGCTCGGTCGAAGAACCTTTCATCATGGAACTGCAGAACGACGCCGCGCGCCTGGCGTATCTGCGCGATCACGCACGCATCGCGGTGTTCGACCGCTGCAAATCCGGCGCCTACGCGGGACCGCTCGCGTTCTTCCTGTGGCCGGCGGGTCCGCGCTTCGTCACGGTTGCGATCCGCAGCGGCGGACGCTGGCGTTTCGCCGGCAACGAGATCAGCGCTGACTGAGTGCCCGATTCAAATCGCAGCCTGTGTTCATGCCGTCAGCACCACCGCCGCACGCTTCATCGCCAGGCCGGAACGCGCGAACAGCAGCGCCGATACGATATTCAGCAGGCTCGCAATCGCCAGCGCCAGGCCGAGGCCGCTGACGCCGTGTGCAGTGGTCAGGCGATCGCTGAGTACACCGATCAGCAAGGGTCCGAGGCCGAGGCCGATCAGGCTTTGAATCAGCACCATCAACGCAGCGGCGGTCGCGCGTTCCTGCGCGTTCACCAGCGTCTGCACCAGCGTATAGGTTGCCGATTGATACATCGCGTTGCAGGCGACGGCGATCATCAGGCAGACGATCGCGACGATCAAAGGCCCGCCGAGATAGCCATCGAGAAATCCGACTAAGCAGAACGGCGTCGCCACTGCCACCGACAATGCCGGCCAGAACGCCAGCCAGCTTTTGTCGCGCTGTGCGAGACGGTCGGCGACGAAGCCGCCGGTGACGCCGCCGAGTACGCCGGCGAGCGCGCCGAGCGTGCCGAGGATCAGCCCGGCTTTCGCAACGCTGAGTCCGAACGTGCGGATGAAGTAGGGCGCGGTCCACACCGTCATGCCGTAGAGCAGCATCAGATGCAGCGCCGATGCGAGTACGCATAGCAGGTAGACACGATTCGCCAGCAGGCGCTTGATCGTCGGCCAGGCGGTGTCCGCTGCCCGCGTGGAAGCGCCAATGCGCGGTGGTTCGCGCAGCGTGAATGCCACCAGCAGTGCGATCAACGCACCGGGCAGACCGAGTGCGATGAACGCCATGCGCCAGCCGTATTGCATGGTGATGGCGCCGCCGATGCCGTTGGCCAGGAAAGTGCCGACTGCAGCGCCGACGGCGATGATCGAGAAGCCGGCGGCGCGACGCCGCGCGCTGACGTAGTCGGTCATCAGCGAGTGCGTCGGCGGCACGAAGCCGGCTTCACCGGCAGCGACGCCGAAACGTGCCGCGAACAACTGCCAGTAGCCGACCGTGAAGCCGCAGGCTGCCGTCATCAGGCTCCAGAAGCCGAGACAGGCGGCGAGCACGTTGCGCCGGTTCGCACGATCGGTATAGCGCGCGATCGGCAGGCCGAGCGGTGGATAGATCAGCGCGAACGCAGTGCCGCCGAGCAGGCCGATCAGCGTGTCGCTGAGTTCGAACTCGTCCTTGATCGGTTGCGAGACGATGCCGATCAGCAGGCGATCGGCTTGATTGAACGCCGACACCAGGAACACCAGCAGCAGGAAATAGGCGACCGGCGAACGCAGCGTAGCGGTCGAGCGATCGGCGGCTGCATTCATGCGGCATCCCCGAGTGCGATGCGGCGTCTGGCAGAAGCCTGAAACTCGCGTGCCTGCGCCAATGCCGGTGGCAGCGGCCGGCGTTTGCGCCGCAGCGTCGACCAGATACGCAGCATGTGCCGCTTCAGCGCGGGCTCGTCGTGGTCTTCGAACACCGTGCGCGCGTGCAGGATCGAATAGTTGTTGGCGATGAGGATGTCTCCCGGTTGCAGCATGAACGAATAGGCGTTGCGTTCGGCGCGGATCGTCTGATCGAGCAGATCGATCGCTTCGCGCATCGCCGCCGTCATCTGCGGCGCACCGGGCAGCTGCTGCGCCAGATCGATATAGCCGCGCTTGTAGAGGATGTTCAGAAAACGGCGGTAGTAACTGAAGATCGGCGCCAGCTGGAATGGTCTGTCGGGCCCGAGTTCGCCGCGTGCATCGAACGCGTAAGGCTGCTGCAGTTCCAGTGCGAGGTCCGGCCGCGCCGCCAGGATTTCGTTGAACGCGGTGGTCGCGCTGGCGAGCTTGTTGGAGCCGCCGGTCTTGCCCTGGCGATGACACAGGAAGAACAGCACGTCGGAACCGTCGCCGTGGAAATCGAGTTCGATGTTGGTCTGGTAGCCGCGTGTGGTGGACGCTGCGAAGTGGCGCGTCGCGCTGGCTTCATCCTTGAATGTGAACTCGGCCTGCACGTGATGCAGGCGCTTGCCGCCAGCGTCCTGCGGTTCGGGATAACCGATATGGCAGGCGAGACCCCAGAACAATCTCTCCAGATCGGCAGCGGACAGGCCTTCGATCGGCACGCCCGCGAGCAACGCAAAACCGCGGCCGCCTTCGATGTCGTCGATCAAGGCATCCAAACGCGCCGCCAGTTGCGGCAGTACGAAATTCGATGGGTTGATGTCTTCGAGCGCGATGCCGGCGCGATTGATCGCTGCCAGTGCCTGCAGCGCTTCGGCCTGCTCGCCGGGGGCCAGACCCATGCGCCAGGATCGATCCTGCTGCAGCTGCTGCGCGGTCCACGCCGACGGATGCCGGATCGGCTGATCGCGAAAGTCTGAAGTCATCACTGAATCGTCGGCCTGGATCGCGGCATGAGAATCATTTTACAGGCCGGCAGTTATTGAAGCGGCCATTATCTTCTTGAAAGAATGTCGCGGGCGGACCGGGCGTAGGCTCGATCAGAGTGCTCCGGGGCCGCTTCAATAGTCCGTTTGGCGTCCACAGCGGCTGGCTTTCTGATCGACGATTTGCACAGAATGGAAGCAACCGGGGGCTTGAAGTGTCATTGACTTCCTTACATGCGGGTTTTTCTATCGTCGAGCATATCGTCGCCGCATGTGCGCTCGGCTGGGTGGTGGGCTATGAGCGGTATTTCAATGCGCGCGCCGCTGGCACTCAAGTGTATTGTCTGGTCAGCATGGCTTCCTGCGCCGTGACGGCGCTCGTCGGTTACCCCGATCTCTGGTACGACGGCACTTCGCATGTCGGCGATGCGGACCCCACGCGTGTCGCCGGAAGCATTCTTACCGGCATCGGCTTTCTCGGCGCCGGGGTGATCATGCAGAGCAGCACCAGCGTTCGTGGTCTCACGACGGCGGCCTCGATCTGGGCATCCTCTGCAATCGGCATCATGGTTGGAGTTGGCTTCTGGATCGCAGCGGCGGGCCTGACAGCGCTCTTTGTTCTGAGCATGACGCTGGTGCCCAGACTGGAGCGCCACCTGCCTGCGCGTCTGGCGCTTGCGGTGACAATCCGCTATCGCGACGGTCATCGACCTAACGAGGATCTCATCCACCAGTTCCTCGAAGCAAAGGGACTGTCGATCCTTACCGAAAGCCTGTCACTCGATTACGACGGTGGGTGCTACAGCCTCAAATTCCTGATGATCTCCCGATCGATGAATTACACGCACACGCTCGCAGAAGTTTCGAGCGAGTTGCCGCATATTCCGCATGTTTTCAGCTTCTCGATCGCGCGCTCCAGCCGCGCCTGAGGCGTTCTGCGCTTTACTCAAGCGCGCAGGACGCGCGGAGGCCGCAGCCTCCGCACCGACTCCCAATTCCTTACCGTTATAAGGCGCCGAACGGCTTGGTAATGCCGAAGTAAAGAGCTGCGCGCGGTCCGTACTGCGCAACGCCGACGCCGACGCCGGTGCCGTCGTGAATGATGTTGCTACGATCCAGCACGTTGAGCACCGCCATGCGCAGATCGACGTTGCCGAAGCCGTCGCTGATATGCACGGTACGCGCGGCGGACAGGTCGATCTGCAGGTTCGGCGTCAGCTTCGCGCCGTTCGGGATCAGCGTATTGCCGTCGGCATCGACGGCGTCCTTGCGCAGACCGCTGCCGTAAGTGCCGGCGATGCCGAACGTCGTTCCATACAGCAGATACGAGGCGCCGCCGGAAATTGTCAGGCTCTGGTCGTGATCGAGATAGATGTAATGGCTGTTGATGTAGGCGATGTCGTCCGGGCCGAAGTTGAACTGGCCGGATTCGACCCGCGTCGCATTGGCGCGTGAACGCGCCAGGTTGAGGTAGGCCGAAAGATTGCCCTGGTGGAACGCGCTGGTCAGTTCGATGCCGCCGACATGGCCTTGCTGATAGTTGAACGGCGCAAAGATCAGCGCCTGGCCGAACTGGCCTTCGTCCTGCAGTTCGCGGATGTACTTGTAGTAGGCATCCACACCGAGCGTCAGTGACGGCAGCACGCGCTGCAGCACGCCGACGTCGAAGTAATGCTGACGCTCCGGCTGCACCGGCGAGTTGTCCTGCACTTCGAATGCATTGGTGGTGTTGTCGAATCGCGCGATCGAGGTATTGGCAATCAGCTCGTTGACCGGTGGCGTGAAGTAGCGCGCGTAGCCGGCGTGCACGGTGGTGCCCGGTGTCGGATACCAGATTGCGCCGATGCGCGGACTGACCTGGCTGGCGTCGACGAAGGCATGCAGCTTGTCGTAGCGCAAGCCGTAGTTCAGCGTGAACGTATCGGAGATGTCCCACTGGTCCTGCACGTACACGCCGAACAGGTTGTTGCCGTTCTTCGGGTTGTTGTCGACGATATTGATCGGTCCGGCCAGCGTCTGGTTCGGATCGGTCTGCGCCGGGCACTCGGGATTATCCGGCGCGGTCTGCGGATAGGTGCAGAACACCGACGAGGTATTGTCGGAGCGATCGTTCTCGGTGCTGGCGAACAGGCCGGCGCGCAAGGTGTGCTTGGTCGTGATCGGATAGCTCGCATCCGCCTGCAGGCCGTAGGTTTCGCTCTTGCGCTTCACCTTCGAGGCGTCGCCGTTGAACGCCAGGTCGCCGATCACGTCCGGCTCGAATTGGACTGCGCTCTGGCGGCCGAACAATGCGACCTGATAGTTAAGGTCGTTCGCACCCACGCCTTGCAAGGCGACGATGCCGTAGTTGTTGCGCTCGAACTGGCGGTCGTTCAGCGTCGACGAATCGTAGCCGCTGAGGCCGAGCTGCTGCAGGAAGCCGGGGTCGGGTGTCTGCCCTGGATTGTTCGGAATTTCCAGGCGGTTCATCGAGCTGCCGAAGATGCCAGAGACCTTCAGGTTGTCGTTGAGGATGTACGACAGATAGCCGAAGCCGCGGCCCTGCGTGGTGCGGTCGTGAATTGCGTTGGCGCCGGAGGTGGGCGGTTCGACGCCGAGCGTGCTGCTCAGATACGAACCCGTCACGAACGAACTGAAGCCGCCATTGGAATAACCGTACTGCGCGCTCGGATTGATCGTGCTATGGCTGCCGCCATACAGATCGATGCTGCCGCCGCTGAAATTCTTCTTGGTCGTGATGTCGACGATGCCCGCGGTGCGATAGCCGTACTGTGCGGGCAGCGCGCCGGTCAGCAGGTCGACCTTGTCGGCGAAGTGCGTATCGAAGGTCTGGCCGAAACTGGCCACGCCTTCGGGCAGGATGACGCCGTTGATGCGGTATTGCAGATCGGCGTGATCGCCGCGTACGTGCAGCTGGCCGTAGGAGTCGTTGGCAACGCCGGGCGCCTGCAGCAGCAGCCGGTTCAGAGGCGTGTTCTCGCCCTCGGGCAGATTCTCGATCGCCTGATGATCGAACACGTACTGGCTGCTGCCGGTGCTCGGCGAAAGCTCGTTGCGCGCGCGCTCGAAGCGCTTGGCGACGACGTTGACCGAGCTCAACTCGGTGGCGGTGCTGAGCTTGATCTCGGCGGTGCCACCCGCGGCGACCTCTACGCGGGCGCTGATCGGATCGATGCCGGGCTTCGATGCCGTCAGCGTGAAGTGGCCGGCGACGACGCCCTGGATTGCAAAGCTGCCGTCATTGGCCGTGCGTGATTGCGCGACGAGCTTGCCGCTGTCGTCGAGCAATTGCACTTTCGCCGCGCTTACGGCGTTGCCGCTGGCATCGACGAAAACGCCATGGATTGCGCCGACGCGGCTCGATGCAGTGGCGGTGCTGGGCTCGGCCGCAAAGCCGAGGCTGGATGTGGTGCTGCCGATCAAACCGAGCGCTGCAGCAAGCAAGTAACGACGCGAAGCTGCGCGCGCCGGGTAAAAAAAAGCGGCCATGACTAACTCCCTCGAATACAGACTGACGCACACGGCGCTAGCGCCGTGCGTAAAGTTCAACGGTCAGGCGAGGGAATGCGGTGGGCCGGTCGCTGGAGGACAGGCCGCGAAATATTCGATCAGTCGCGGCAACGCAACGCGTGCCGGGACTTCGTGGGAAAACTGCCAGATGAAGTGCGGTCCGACGACGGCGGTCGGCGGTCCGGGTAGATGCGCGATGGCGCAGATTTCGCAGGGCGCACCGCGATCCGGTGCGAGTTCGTGCTGGGTTGCGTGCACGATCGACGCGAACTGCCCGAGCAGAAATGCCGAGCACAACAGGAACTGGAGAAAACGCCGCTTCATGCCGAGGAGTGCAGGGGTTTACCGAAGGGCGCGTTTACCGAGCGCCGCTCAAGCAAGCGACCATCGCCAGCAATGGCAAGCCTGCTGCGCTCAGCTTTACATACGGCAAGCGAATCGACGCGATACGCATGGACATCTCCTGAATCGGAACGGTGACGCGATGCTTGATACGTCCTGCATGGGCGATCTACATCGATGAAGCTCAAGCTCCGGTGGGCCGGTCGAAAGGCGCGCTGCTTCGAACACAGGCTGCGGGCAAGCTATCGAACCGGTAGTTTAGTATGTTATACAGTAACAAGAAATAGGAATGCATGGTGCGGCGTTTGCTTATGAATTCGAGTGCACGGGGCGAGAGACAGGGAATGGGCTATGCAAGATTCGCGCTGACGACGCTGCTCGTCACGCTGAGCGTGCTGCCGGCATTTGCCGGCACCGACTCGCAGACTTCTAAGAGTAGACATCAGGCATCGAAGGCGATCCAGTTGGCGCGGACGCAACAGCGCCAGGCTGTGGCAATTCCCGCAAGCTATGTCTTGAAAGACGCGCGCCCAGCGCCTGCCCCTACCGCAAGCGCGGCACTCGGCCTGGATGCGCCCGCGATGCAGGCTGACCTGTCGCAGTGGGCGCCGCGCGGCGACGATGCGGATCGGCTGCATGACTCCGCTGTAAGCGTCAAAGCTGACGCTCGCGTCAGCGCAAATGCCGCAAATGCCGCGAAGGCGGCCAAGCCGGTGCTTACGCCGAAGTCGAATGACGATGCGCCCGAACTGGTCGCCAAGGCCGGCGTCGTTTCGAAGAAAGGCATGCGCTCGCTGGCGCAGGCCGGGGTGCCGCAGCCGGTGATGGCGCAGCTCGCCGAGGCTTTCAGCCACGATTCAGTCGTGCACGGCGTGCCGCCGGAACACGCGGCATTCCGCGTAGTGTACGAACAGGTTGCAAGCGGCCGCGCGCGGCGCAAGCATCCGGAACTGCGTCTGGCGTCGGTGACGATTTCCGGCCGGGAACACCGTATCTACCGCTATGCGGTCGAGCACGACGCGGTCGCCTTCGTCGACGGCAGCGGTCGCGGCGTGATGCCGCTTGATCTGGCCTCGCCGGTGCCCGGTGCACCGATCACCTCGCCATTCGGCTGGCGCATGCATCCGATTCTCGAAATCCGCAAGTTCCATGAAGGTGTGGATTTCGGTGCGCCAACCGGTACGCCGGTGCGCGCGGCGGACGACGGCACGGTCGAGGACGTCGGGCTGCGTGGCAACTATGGCAACTACGTCCGCGTGCGCCATTCCGCACAGCTGCAGACGGCCTACGCACACCTCGATGGGTTCGCGCCGGGGCTGCATGCCGGTTCGCATGTGCAGCGCGGTCAGGTGATTGCCTATATCGGCACCACCGGCTGGGCTACCGGACCGCATCTTTACTATGAGGTGATCGTCGACGGCGAGCACCTCGATCCCTTGCGGCACGATCTTGCGTTGCACGTGCAGTTGGAGGGTGCAGCTCTGCGCCGCTTCAAGCAGTACACCGATCTGCTGGCGACGCGTTCGCGGCCGAACGTCAACAAGGCCTGCCTGTTGCCGCTGTGCAAGGGCAGCAAGGATTTGGGCTGATCGGCTGCAGCGGGCCGATTGGTGAACGCCTTGACTACCAGCTCGATGTTGTTGGCGTTCGCGTTCGGTCTCAGACATGGGCTCGAGGCCGACCATATCGTCGTCATCGACAGCCTGACCTTGCGCGCATCCGCGCACCGCGAGAAGTCGGCGCCCTGGATCGGCGCGTTCTTCGCAGTCGGCCACGGCGTTACGGTGACGCTGGTCAGTCTGCTGATCCTGTTCTCCGCGTCCGGTTCGGTGCTATCGAATCGCCTGATCGCCGCCGTCAGCTGGGTACCCATCGTGCTGCTGAGCCTGCTCGGTTTCGGCAATCTGTTCGCCTTGCTGAGACCGACGCCCTACCGGCCGTTGACCTGGAAACAGCGGCTGCTGCCGCCGGCGCTGCGCGATTCGTCGAATCCCTATGTGATCGCGGCGATCGGCGTGCTGTTCGCGCTGGTGATCGACAGCTTCGTACAGGGCGCGGTGCTGGCGTCGATGGCGCTGGTCGGCGGCGGCCTGGTCGAGTTGCTGGCGCTCGGTCTGGTTTTCACCGCCGGCATGGCGGTGTCGGAAACGCTCGACAGCCAGCTGGTATTCCGCGCCATCGGCGGCCATGACCAACAGCGCATTGCCGAGCGTCAGCGCAGCATCGGCATGCTCGTCGTCGGCCTGTCGTTCGGTACCGTCGCCTATGCGCTGTGGGAGAAGTACGGCCTGCCGCCATCCTGGGGCGATGCGCTCAGCATCACGCTGGGTGTGCTGGCGATCGCCGCAATGATTCTGCTGTGGCTGCGCCTGAAACGCGCCGAGCGCCGGCGCCAGGATTCGGTGCCGCGTTAGCGGTGTCGTCTCGTCAGGCAGATTTCAAGCGTCGATCATCGCCATCGACGCCGCCACATAGCGCTCGCCGACCACCGGCCGTTCACGCAGGATGCCGTAGAGCCGTTCGAGCTGCGTGTCGTCGAGCCGTACCGCAAACGACAGCGCGTTCTCCTTCAGGCGCTTGATGCTGCGCGTGCCCGGGATCGGCACGATGTACGGCGCGCAGTCGAGCAGCCAAGCGAGGGCGACCTGGGCGGGCGTGTAGCCTTCCGCGCGTGCGATGTCGGCGACGATTTCGACCAGTTGCAGATTGCTGGCGAAGTTCTCTTCCGAGAAACGCGGACTGTTGCGGCGATAGTCGCCGGCGTCGAAATCTTCCGGCTTGCGGAACGCGCCGGTGAGGAAGCCGCGGCCCAACGGACTGTAGGCGACCACGCCGATGCCGAGTTCTTCGCAGGCCGGCATGATGGTGGCTTCGAGGTCGCGCGTCCACAGCGAGTATTCGCTCTGCAAGGCGGCGATCGGATGCACCTTGGCGGCGCGGCGGATGGTATTGGCGGAGGCTTCCGACAAACCGAGATGGCGCACCTTGCCGGCCTTGACCAGTTCCGCCATCGCGCCGA
Organism: Nevskia sp.; assembly: GCA_028291645.1. Classification (GTDB taxonomy): domain Bacteria; phylum Pseudomonadota; class Gammaproteobacteria; order Nevskiales; family Nevskiaceae; genus Nevskia. The sequence continues at coordinate 6,899 of JAQGNU010000049.1, read as the reverse complement.
CGGTTTCCTCGATCGGCACTTGCGGATCGACGCGGTGCTGGTAATACAGATCGATGTGATCGACACCGAGACGCTGCAGGCTGGCGTCGCAGGCGGCGCGCACGTACTCGGGGCTGCCGTCGACGCCGCGGAAGGCGCCGTCGGCGGCGCGCACGTTGCCGAACTTGGTGGCGAGTACGACTTCGTCGCGGCGTGTCTTCAGAACCTTGCCGAGCAGGCGCTCGTTGGCGCCGACGCCATATATATCGGCGCTGTCGAGGAAGTTGATGCCGATGTCGATTGCGGTATTGAGCACCTTGAGATTGGTGGCTTCATCGGCGGGGCCGTAGAAGTCCGACATGCCCATGCAGCCGAGGCCGATGGCGGAGACTTCGAGACCTTGCTGACCCAGTTGACGACGCGGAATGTGCATGCCCATGGTGGCGCTCCGAGGTGGGGGTGACAGTGCCGTACAGACTAGGCGTCGGCCGCCCCACGGCGTTAGCTCAATGCTGCCGAGTTCTTGCCCGATCCTGCACGAGGCATAATTGCGGGTATCGCGCGAGGCCGCACGCGAATACCATGCAATCCTACCCAAGGATCGGGCCGCAAGCATGTTCGACAGCAATTTACAGCAGACTCAGGATCGCAAGGCGATTGCCGAACGGCAGCAGGATCTGGCAGCGCGGGTTGCCCGATTGGCACCGGTCGATGGCGTGCATCAGTCGGCGGTTGCGTCGCTGGCGCTGATCCGCGCCAGCATGCCGACGCTGTGCATGCCGACGGTTTATCAACCCTGTCTGGCGGTGGTCGTGCAGGGCCGCAAGCGCATCGTGCTGAACGACGAAGTGTTGCATTACGATGCGCTGAACTACCTGGTGGTGTCGGTCACGCTGCCGGTGCTGGGGCAGGTGATCGAAGCCTGTGCCGAGCATCCGTACCTGTGCCTGCGTTTCAATCTCGATCTCGACGAGATCGCGCGCCTGCTGCTGGAACTGGGCGACCGCGGCGCGCCGCCGATCGCCGCCGACCGCGGCCTGTACGTCGCCAGCATGGGCGAGCCGCTGCTCGACGCAGTGCTGCGGCTGGTGAAGCTGCTCGATACGCCGGACGATGTGCCGGTGCTCGCACCGGTGATCCAGCGCGAAATCTATTACCGCGTACTGCGCGGCGAACTCGGACAGCGCCTGGTCGATCTGGCCGCAGGCGACGGCAGCAATCATCGCATCGTCCGCGCGATCGAATGGCTCAAGCAACGCTATACAACGCCGCTGCGCATCGAGGCACTGGCGGACGCGGTGCACATGAGCCCATCGGCCTTGCATCACCGCTTCAAGGCCGTCACTGCGATGTCGCCGCTGCAGTACCAGAAACATCTGCGGCTGCATGAGGCGCGCCGGCTGATGTTCGCCGACGGCATCGAATGCGCGACCGCCGGGCATCGCGTCGGCTATGAAAGCGCTTCGCAGTTCAGTCGCGAATACCGGCGCCTGTTCGGGGCGCCGCCACGGGTGGAGATCGCGCGGCTGCGGGAAACGGGTGTGGTGGCGTAGAGGCGGCTCCTCCCATCCTCGCGCAGCCGCCGCTCCGAATACGAGCGGCGCAGGCACGGGCTGAAAGACATCGCCAGGAACTCAATGTCCTGTTGGCGCCACCGCCGGTGTTCGCTTGCGCTGACCCAACCGACGTCGTGTGCAGGATTCCGGGACCACCGCCAGGTCGGCGTTGCACTCATGCTGAGACCAGTGGCGCGCGTGCGCGGGGTCAACAAGTCCGACGCACCGGAACAAGTTCTGCGGTGGGCGTGGCGTTAGCGTGGGGGGCCGCAGGATTCCTCCACTTCGAGCCGCTCGGAGCGCGAATCGGCGCCTTCCCACTGGAGCGATGACATGCGTTACAACTTTCTCGGCAACACCGGCCTGCGCGTTTCGGAACTGTGCTTCGGCTGCATGACCTTTGGCGGCCAGGGCTACTGGAGCAACATCGGCAGCCTGCAGCAGGATGCGGCGACGGCCTTGATCGGCAAGGCGGTCGAAGGCGGCATCAACTTCTTCGATAGCGCCAATATCTATTCCTACGGCGATTCCGAAACGATGCTGGGGCAGGCGATCAAGGCGCTGGCGGTGCCGCGCCAGGAGATCGTCGTCGCCACCAAGGTCAGCGGCAAGATGGGGCCGGGCGTCAACAACGTCGGCCTCAGCCGCTACCAGATCATGCATTCGGTCGAGCACAGCCTGCAGCGTCTGCAGACCGGCCACATCGATCTGCTATACGCGCATGGCGTCGATCTGGAAACGCCGGTCGAGCAGATCATGCGGGCGTTTAATGACGTCGTCGCGTCCGGCATGGTGCGTTACATCGGCATCTGCAACTGGCCGGCGTGGATGGTGATGAAGGCGCAGGGCATTGCCAACGAAAACGGTTGGAATAAAATCGCGGCGCTGCAGTATTACTACTCGCTGGCCGGCCGCGAGATCGAACGCGAGATCGTGCCGTTGGCGCGCGATCAGCAGTTCGCGCTGATGCCCTGGAGCCCGCTGGCGGGTGGCTATCTGTCGGGCAAGTTCTCACGCAGTTCGCAGACCGCCGGCGATTCGCGCCGCGATACTTTCGACTTCCCGCCGCTGAAGAGGCCGCAGATTTACGATCTGATCGAAGCGGCGGACGCGATTGCCCAGCGTCATGGCGTGTCGGTCGCGCAGGTCGCGCTGAGTTGGGTGCGTCGACAGTCCGCGGTCACCAGTACGCTGATCGGCGCCAAGCATCTGGCGCAGCTCGACGACAACCTGCAGTCGACAACGCTGCTGCTATCGGATGAGGAGTTGCAGACGCTCGACGCGATCAGTGCGATTCCGAAGGAGTATCCGGGCTGGATGGTCGAGCGGCAGTCGGGCGATCGCAAGCTGCCGGCTTGAGGCGAAGGGCGCGCTGAGCGGAGCGATTTAAACCACGCATGTAGCTTGGAGTACGCTCGGAGCTTTCAGGCCCGACCGCACACTGCCAGTGCGGCCAGCGCATACATCCGCGTGCAGACGAGCAAATCGTCGATGGTCGGCTCCCAGCGCGTCGGCCCCATCACCGCGGCGGGGATGCGATTCATGTTGAAGATGTTGTGGTCGCGCCACATGCTGGAAAATACCGGCCCGGCAATCGGCATCGGGCCGCCGCGCACCAATTCGTGTGCCTGACTTAATGCCTGGCGCAGCGGCTCGATCTGTTCGCTGTCGGCGGCGAAGCCGTGACGCACGACATAGGGCTCGATCTCGATATCCTTGATGCCGCCGCTGGCGAATGCCGCTTTCAGATCGCGATCGACTGCGGCGATGGTCTGGCCCGGTGTCAGCACCACTTCGACATACATCGAACAGACCTCGCTACCTGCACCCATGTTGGTCGGATTGCCGGCACGCACGGCAGCGATCTGCACTTTCGGAATCGCGGTGCCGCCGGCACCCTCGTAGCGATAGCGCTGATCGTACGTACGCGCCCAGCTCTGCAGCACTTCCAGCGCCGGTGCCATGCGCATGATCGGATTCGGATGATCGATGAGTTGCTCGGGATGTTCGAGCAACGGTGTGAACACACCTTCGCCGGTCAGCGTGATGCGGTAGTAGGCGTAGCCGCAGCCGGTCCAGTTGACGCCGTAGTCGGTACCCTCGGCGACGATCACGTAGTCGGGCGCAACGCCGCCGTGCGTCAGCAGGTAGTTGGCGCCGATCTCCTTGCCGAGATAGGGCACACCTTCGTATTCCTCGGCCGGCTCCGGTCCGATTTCGCCAGGACAGCCGGTGAGATACAGCTTGCCGTTGAGTTCGATGCCGGCGCGCTTCAGCGCTTTCGCGGCGAGCAGGAAGCAGACCATCGGACCGCGATCGTTGCCGACGGCGCGGCCGCAGAACTTATCGCCTTCGAGCCAGGCTTCCAGCCAGATGCGTGAATCCACCGACTCGGGCTTGAACGCGTAACGGTCGCTGGCGTCGTACATCGGACTCTCAGTATCCAGATGCGCGGTGAACAACAGATTGCGGCCGCTACCGCTGGCGGCGCCGCGGCCGCCATAACTGCCGACGACGTTAAAGCGATCCGGCACCATGCCAACCTTGCGCGGCACAAAGCCTTCGCGCTTGAGCCAGTCGTAGAGGAATTGCCCGGCTGCGGCTTCGTGGCCGACCGGGCTCGGAATGCCGCACAGATCCAGCGTCAGCTTGATCAGCTCGTCGCGATCGATCGCTTGCGTGATCGCAGCGACTTCGGCATCGGTCGGCACGTAGGGCCGATCGCTCGTGGCCGGCGTCACCTGCCGAGCTCCTTGCGCACCGCCGGCAGGATCTCTTCGCCGAAGATTTTCAGGTCGGCTTCGAAGTCTGGGAAGATCAGCATCATGCCGTCGAGGTCGGCGTGACGGATCGTTTCGACGATCTGTTTTGCAATCGTTTCCCGGCTGCCGACGAACTTCGAGCTCATGAAGGCCTGCTTGGAACGCGCCACCATCGAGTTCTCGCGGCCATCGTCGAGCAGGCCATAGCTCTTCATCATGCCGCGCACGGCTTCGACATCGACACCGTCGATATAGCTCTGCGCACGCGCCTCGGCGTCGGCATCGGTATCGCCCGGCACGATGCAGTACATCGCGAAAGTCTTCAACGGATTGCCGGTTTCGGCTGCGATCGCCTTGGCGCGGCGGCTGACCGCGGCGACTTCATCCTCGTCGCGGCCGCCGATGAAGCAGGCATCGGCTTCTTCAGCTGAGAAGCGCATACCGACTTCCGACATGCCGGCGCAGACGATGTGCGGCCGCGGTTTCGACAGCGGCTTCGGATGCATCTCGCAGTCCTTCATCTGGAAGAACCGGCCGTCGTAGTTGACGTGATCCTCGGCCCACAACTTCTTGACGATCTGCAGCCACTCACGTGCCAGCACGTAGCGATCGTCGTGGCTGAGGTCGTCGCGCCATAAACCCATCTGCTCGAATTCGCCGCGATAGGCGCCGGCGACGACGTTGATGCCGGCGCGGCCGCCGCTGATGTGATCCAGCGTGATCGCCATCTTCGCCGCAACCGCCGGGTTGTGCACCAGCGTGTGCAGCGTGCACCACACTTTGATTTTCTCGGTGGCTTCGGCCAGCGCCGACATCAGCGTGATCGATTCCATCGAATCGTGCCAGTGCTCGGTTTCGCCGCCGTAGCCTTTCCACTTCGCCATCGACAGGATGAAATCGAAATCGAGTTTCTCGGCCAGCTTGGCGACACGCCGATTCAGCGCGTACGAGGCGTCGATCGGTGGACGCGTCTTCGAAATGATCCAGCCGCCGTTGGCGATGGGCAGGAAGACACCGAACTGGGGCAGGGCAGCAACAGCCATATCAACAACTCCTTTCAACTGCATTGGCTGGCATCGCGGCGAGCTGCGCGCCGGTTGCGGATTTTCTTTTCGGGCTGCGCATCAGCAGCGCGCCGAATGCGATCGGCAGCAACAACAAGCCGCCGAGAATGAACACCTGCGTATAGCTGCCGAAACGATCGGCAACCATGCCGGCCGCGGCCGGGCCGATCGCAGCGATGCCGGTCAGCAGCCACACGGTGGACAGCACCGCGCTGCCGGTGTTCGGTCCGAAGTAATTGATCAGCAGCACGGTCACCGCGAGGTAGGCTGCACCCCAACCGATGCCGAAGGTCAGCGCGAAGCCGTAGGCCATCGTGTGCGAACTGGAGTAGCCGAGCAGGATCATGCCGACGCATTCGATCACCAGGCCGCCGACCAGCAGATACTTTGGCGAGATGAATTCGCTGAGCGTTCCCGATGCGCCTTTCGCCAAGGTCGCCATCGCCGACTGCAGGCTCAGCATGAACGCGGCGAACACTGCGGTGTTGCCGAGCTTCGACAGGTGTGTGACGGCGGCGCTGTGCACGGTAGTGACGCAGGCTTCGGTCAGCACCATTGCGGCGGCGATCAGCATGAACTGTGGCGTCAGCGCGGCTTCGCGGTAGACCCAGTCGCGTGCGGTCAGCGTGATCGTGCGTGCCGAACCCGACTTCGCCGGTGCTGCTGCTGCCTCGTCGCCGGCGAGCTTGTCGGCAGGACGATCGCGCACGAGTACCAGGCAGACCAGCCCGATGACGGCGGCGAGCACCGTCATCACCAGCCAGTGCGTGCGCCAGCTGCCGCTGGCAGCGACGATCGCTTCGACCGCGGGCGGACCGGCGACACCGCCGAGCGCACCGAACATCAGATAGATGCCGATCACGCGCGCGGAGCGTTCGGGAAACCATGAAGCCAGCAGATACACGCCCGGAATGTTCGCGCCGAGCGAGAAGCCCACACCCATCAGCGCGGTGCCGACGTAGAACAGCGTCAGGCCTTGCGTGATGTAGGCACAGAAGAAGCCGGCCGATAGCAGCGCGCCGCCGATCAGCATGGTCCAGCGCGTGCCGATCCAGTTCATCAGGATCGCCGGCAGCGGGCTCGACAGACAACAGGCCAGGCCGAGAATCGAGAAACTAGTCCCGCCGGCGGTCTGCGACCAGTGCAGATCCGCGATCATCGAATACAACACGACGCCCATCGACATGAACGTCGCGCCGGTGACGAAGAAGAACATCAGACAGACCGCGGCGAGCACCAACCACTTGCGTTGCATTGCAGATCTCCGGGTGTGGAGGAGGAACGCGAAGGCGCACGGACTTGCATCCGTGCGCCTTCCCTCATTTACAAACTTGCGATAGCGGTCTCGCCGGGCACCTCATCAGAACGAATAACCGGCCGTTAACACCACCTGACGCGGCGAGATGTACTCATTGCTGGTCTGGCCGCTGCCATACGGATCGGTGAAGCGTCCGCCGATGCCATTGCGATCACCGATGTTGGTCGCGGCGATCGAGAAGTGCAGCGACTGCACCGGCGGCAGGTATTCCAGGTACAGG
>JAQGNU010000032.1 GCA_028291645.1 Nevskia sp. | reverse complement strand
ATAGAAGCTCTGCAGATAGCTGTAGACCCAGGCCGAACCGCGCGCCTTGGTTTCCAGCGTCAGATCCGGCGGCGTGCGCCCGAACCAGGCTTCCGCCTGCTTCGCCGGCATCGCCGTCGGAATCGGATCGCCCGGCTTGTCGGTGCCGAGCATCAGCTTGGACTTCAGCAGGTCGTCCGGAATGCCGGCATCTTTGCCGAGGCGGTTGTAACGCAGATACTTCATCGCGTGACAGCCGGAGCAGTACGCCATGAAATCGCGCGCGCCACGCTGCACCGACGGCAGATTGCCGACGTCCTCGCGGAACTGCAGCGTCGCCGGGCCTTCGTCGGCGCGGCTCAGGCTCGGGATCAGGCTCAAGCCCAGCAGGCAGGCCGCCACAAAAGTCAGGCGCTTCATTCGGTCACTCGCTCGGGTACGGGCTTGGTTTTTTCCCACTGGCTGTAGAACGGCATCAGCAGGAAGAAGCCGAAGTAGAAGATCGCGCCGATGCGGGCGATCAGCGTATGCGTCGGCGAAACCGGCTGCATGCCGAGGTAGTTGAGGATGACGAAGTCGAGCGCGAACAGCATCAGCAAGGTTTTGAAGATCGGACCCTTGTAGCGCCAGGACTTCACCGGCGAACGATCCAGCCACGGCAGGAAGAAAAAGATGACGACGGCGGCGCCCATCACGATCACGCCCGGCAGTGCAGAATGAAATAGCGAAGGCGTCGCCCGCAGCATCGCGTAGAACACGCCGAAGTACCAGGCCGGCGTGATCTCGGGCGGCGTCACTTGCGGATTGGCCATCTGGAAATTCGGCTGTTCCAGCACCATGCCGCCGCCTTCCGGCGCGAAGAAGATCACCGCGCAGAAGATGATCAGGAACACCGAAATGCCGACCAGATCCTTCACCGTGTAATACGGATGGAAGGCGATGCCGTCGAGCGGGATATGGGTGACCGGATCCTTGTTCTTCTTGATCTCGACGCCGTCCGGATTGTTCGAGCCGACTTCGTGCAGCGCGAGGATGTGCGCGAACACCAGGCCGACCAGCACGAACGGCAAAGCGACGACGTGCAGCGAGAACAGGCGGTTCAGCGTGGCATCGGCGGGCACGTAGTCGCCCTGAATCCACTCGACCAGTTCCTTGCCGATGTAGGGAATCGTGCCGAACAGCGAAATGATGACCTGCGCACCCCAGTACGACATCTGGCCCCAGGGCAGGACGTAGCCGCAGAACGCTTCCGCCATCAGCGCCAGGTAAATCAGCGAGCCGAAAATCCAGATCAGTTCGCGCGGTTTGCGGTGCGAGCCGTAGAGGATGCCGCGGAACATGTGTGCGTAGACGACGATGAAGAACGCCGACGCGCCGGTGGCATGCATGTAGCGGATAACGCTGCCCCAGGGCACGTCGCGCATGATGTACTGCACGCTGTCGAACGCATCGGCCGACGACGGCTTGTAGTTCATCGTCAGGAAAATGCCGGTGATCAGCTGGTTGACCAGCACCAGCAGCGCCAGCGAGCCGAAGTAGTACCAGAAGTTGAAATTCTTCGGCGCGTAGTACTCCGACAGGTGATCCTTCCACATCTTGGTGAGCGGAAAGCGATCATCGATCCAGCCGAGGAAACCGGTGGTCTTGTACGGGTTGGGCACGATGGCCATTACGCAGCCTCCTTCTTCGCGTCGGTCGGATCTTCACCGATCATGACGACACGGTCGGAGACATAGCGGTGCGGCGGCACCACCATATTGAGCGGCGCCGGCATGCTGTTGAACACGCGGCCGGCGAGGTCGTACTTGGAACCGTGGCAGGGGCAGAAATAACCGCCGAGCCAGTTTGCATCGATTTCCGGCGCCGGGTGGTCTGGCTTGAAGCTGGGCGAGCAGCCGAGATGGGTGCACTTGCCGTTCATCACTAGATATTCCGGCTTGATCGAGCGCGTCTCGTTCTTGCAGTAGGCCGGCTGCTGGTCCTGTTCACACTTCGGATCGCTGAGCTGGGCGGTGAGCTGCGACAGGCTGGTGATCATGTCCTTGGAACGGCGCAGCACCCAGATGTTGCTGCCGCGCCAGACGAAGGTGACCTGCTGGCCTTCCTCGATCTTGCTGATGTCGGCTTGCACCGGCGCACCGGCGGCTTGGGCTTTGGCACTCGGCCGCAGCGAAGCCAGGAAAGGCCAGACGACGGCGGCAGCGCCAGCGGCGCCCACGACCGAAGTGGCGGCGGTTAGGAAACGGCGACGGCCGTCGTCCACGCCTTCATTGCTCATTGATTTGAAACCTCGATTGAACGACCGGAAAGCGACAAGCACGAAGGCGCCGAGCAGGACGACGCGCCTCGCTGCATATTTCAACGATTATAACGGCGCGCAGCGGTGCACGTCACCGTCTGGCTGCAGAAAAGCTGCAGGGACGCACAGGACCGCGGCCGGCATGCGGCCGTCGCCACCGCAGCCTGCTCAGAACTGGTATTTGATGAAGGCTTGCGCGAAGTCGCGGTCGGACAAGGTGTTGAACGTGCCGCCGCCCCAGTACCAGGTATAGCCGAGGTTCAGCGACATCGAGCCCTTGTAGCGGAACTCGGTGAGGATATCGACTTCCTTGCGGCCGGCGACGAAGTTCGGCGCCGGACTGGGTGCGGTGCCCTGTACGTCCTGTTTGTAGACGATGAATGGCGAGATGCTGAGTCCCGGCAGTACGCTCTCGTACTTGATGATCGAGATCAGACGGTAGCCCCAGGAAAACATATCGGGATAGCCGGTCGGGTCCTGTTGATGCGGATTGAAACGCAGGCCGTCGGCGCCGAGCGAGCAATCCGGCGTGGTCGAACAGGCCATCCGCGAGCCGTTGGCACCCGAACCGTCGGCACCCGCGGTCGCGCCGTAGTTGGTGTTCGGACCTTCCAGCACCAGCTTGTCGAGCGGTGGCAGGAACGGGACATAAGTGGCGCCGACTTCGAACAGCAGCAGCACTTGCGACGCACCCAGGGGGTTGTCAGTCGCACCGAGCACGCGCGTCGCACCGAGGTTGAACTGGAACACCTGCATGCGCTGATAGCCGCGGATATAGCAGGGGCTGCTCGGGTTGTAGGCGTAGTACGGATGACTGACGCCGCTGAGGCCGGCGCTGACATCTTCCGCAGTGCCGGGCTTCGGATAGCAGGGTGCGTTTTCGCCGATGGTGCCGCCGCGATAAGGAATGACGAAATTCGGGAACGAACGCGCCGAGCCCGGCAGCGCGCCGATGATCAGATCGAAAGTATCCGGGTATGCGGTCTGGCCGCTCTTCGGTTTGAAGTTGCTGCTCGAATAAAGTTGAGTGCCACCGGTCTGGCTGTAGCCGACACCACCGATCGTGCCCAGACAGTTAGCGCCCGGTTCGGAACAACGTGACAAGGTCGGACCGAACGCGGCGAAGGCCAGATCCTGCGCATCCACCTGCAGCGGCTCGTTCGGACGATAGGCGACCTCGCCCTGAATCGAATACTCGCCGACGGTGGTATTAAAGCTGGCACCGATCAGATGAATATCTTCCGGATATTCCAATTGGAAGCGCGCGCTATCGAGTTCCAGGGCGCTGCTGGTGCCGGGGCCGGTCAGCGCGTTCGAGCCCAGCAGGCCCTTCACCAGCGGGATGTTCGGGCAATCCAGAAAGAAGCCCAAGGTATTGGTCGCATCATTGCCGCGGCCATTACCCTCGCGCCGCGCGCAACTCGGATAGGTGGAGTAGAAACTCGCTAAAGGCAGGCGCGAGTGATAGTTCATGTAGTACACGCTCATATCGGTGCCGCCATTGAGCCAGTCGGCGTAATAACCCAGCTTGACCCCGAACTGCCCGCTGGTACGCGGCTCACGATCGCTCAGTCGCGTGATCATCGTCGAGGTCGGCGTGATCCCTGCCAGCGGGTTGTCCTGCGGCGTGCCGAGACCGTGTGGATCTTCCGCGGCACCGCCGAAACCGGCATTGACGTTGAGCGCTTTGCCGGCATCGTTGGTGCCGACGTCGATATCCGAAAAATAGGTGCCCGGCGCGGGCGCTTCTACCGGCTGCCATTCAAGCTGGTAGAACGCTTCGACGGTGGCGTTTTCGAACGGATCGAAGCTGACATTGACCATATTGATCGGCGTGAAATCTTCCTCGACCTGACTGCCGATGCGATAGAAATTATTCGCGTTGACCGGGTTCGCCTGATTGACACTGTTGAGCACGATGGTGGTGCTCTCGCCCCAGTTGACCAATTGGCGCCCGACCTTGAATGAAACCTCCTTATCGGTCCAGAACGGAATCGGCAGCTTGCCGTAGAGGTAAGTGTCCAGATACTGAAGATTGGTGCCGGACTGCCGTAGCACCTCGCCGTCGGTGCGGCGCTGACGTACATGTCCGCCAGGCCCATAGACCACGAAATTGCCATTGCCGTCGGGCCGGCCGTAAGAGCGATTGTCGACCAGTGCTGCCTGCAGTACACCGCTGGCCGGACACAGGAGATTTGCGCCCGGATTGGTCAGACAAGAAACAATTTGTCCGGGCGATAGTCCGCCCAGCAAACCACCCGCGAGCCCGGGCACATGGCGTCCGACCTGCAGGTAGTTGTCCGGCGTAATCAGATTCGGATGGCGCTCGATCTTGTCGTTGTTGACGAAATCGTAGAAGTACAGCGAGCGCGCAAAGATGCCGAAGTTGCCGTAGGTCAAGGTGAGGTCGGAAGTAACCTTGACGACGGCTTGAAACAGCGAGCCCTTGCCGTAGTTGAGATCGCCGTCATCGCCGTTGACCGAAGCCGCGCCCGGCGCAGCGGCCAACTGCGCGGCAGGATAACTCTGATCTCTGAACAGGCCTTGGCAGGACTGATAGGCCCCATTAGGTCCGCCGCAGACGCCCGGATTGAGATTGCTCTTGCCGATCAGATTGACGCTCTGACCCTGCGTACGGAATCCACCGCCGGCAGTCAACGTCGTATTCAAAACCGCACTGATCGGTTGATCGCCAAATCCAAAGGTGGGAATTTCGAAATCGAGAGCGCTTGCACGGCCGCTGCATACCGCAAACACCAGCACGCCCCATAGCAAACCCAAGCGCGAAGTCTTTCGCATTCTTGCTCCTCCCCTTGCCCCACGGAATTGGTAATTCCGATTTTTGTTTTGCCGAAAATGCTTCCGGCTTGTTGTGCTATGAAGGTAACAACACGGCAGCGAAGGCGCAATAGCGAATCACATCAACCAGACCTGTAAGCGCGACGCCTTACCTTGCGTTGCGCGCAGTCAGCTGCAGAAGCCTCTCGTGCAAGGTCTGTAGTCCGGGCAAGACGCGCATGATCTCAGCCTCGTTGCTGCGCCATTTGTTCGGCGCCGGCTGGCTCAAGGTATGCGCAGACAGCGGCAGAGGCCGCGACACATGCTCAGCCAAACCATCATCGAACCCGATTTCGGCAAACTCGCATACTCGGCGAACGCATGCCGCGGGATCAGCAACGAATTCCGCGTAGCTGAGTGTCGTCCAGCGTCGTTCTGGCAGCTTCGCGAGGTCGTCCAATATGATTTCATTGGTTTGCTGCCACTGAAACGCGGCCACTTCTTCGAGTGGCCGTCCGCGCAAGTCTTGCCAGCCCGGCGGCAACAGTAGCGACCATGGGCCGTCCCATCCAGGCAGCTCTTGGTAGGTGATCCAGCCACCCGAGCGCCAAGCTTCCATCATGCTTGCAAGACTTCCCTGCGGCTCGCGCCATAGATAAATGAACAAAGCATCGGGAAAGATATTTTCAAAAAATGGAATCCGCAGCGCGTGCTTGGGAGTTTTTTCCAGCACACGCACCGCTCCACCTGCGTACGCGCGCTGCTGCCGGTCGCGCAACTGAGCCGCCAACGATTCGATAACATGTTCACGTACCGCTTGGTCTACATGTGCGGCAGTGAGGCGATTGGAACCGACACCAGGCGCCCAGGGCAGCAGCTGCGGCAGATTTTCCACCAGCCAATGAGATTCGCCACCGACGGTCCAGAGATCACGTGCCTGCGCCAAGGTTTCGAACAATAGTGTGCTGCCAGAGCGCGGTGCGGCGACGATGAACACAGGCTTCCGAAATGCAATTGGACGATCTCGGCTGCCACGGATCGTTGGCATGGAGATGCTGGTCGAAGCAGCAGAAATGGTACGGTCGACATCCGCAAGCTCGGCCAACTGATCTGGCACTTGGCAGGCATAGACCAGTACACGCGGATAAAACACCTCAATTGCCGCCATGCCATTGCTGTCGCAGACCACCGCCCGCGACTGCCTGCCGTTTTGCTCAATTGCCCAATCGCGCAGCTTTTGGAAATGCGGCCAGCCATCAGGTGCTTCGCCGAACATCGACCACAGCATCCGCCATTCTCGTACAAAGGTCAGGGTGAGACCGACGAATGACGTTAACGCCACCCGCCCGTCAGCGCCGGGCAAGTCGCGCAGATCGTTGATGAGATCTCCAGTCAGCAAGTCCACTTCCGCAGGATGCATGATCACGCCGACGTTATGGCGCTCACATAAGGGACTTGCCTCGACTCCGTGCGTGTACGGAATTAACTTGGCAGCAGAATGCGGCTGCGCGAAGTTTTCGGTTCGACTCGCAGCGAGCATATTCCAGAAGCCCGCGTTACCGGTTGTATCAGCGACTAAATGAATCCGCTTACGAGCGCTCCCATTGTGGACGCTATGTTGGCGCCAATTATCGAACAGCCATACCTCCCCCACTGCCATGTGAACCGTTTGGTCACCGCAGGTGAACAGGACATTCGGATCGGTTTGCACCGGGATGTGGACACGAACCCGATTAAACCAGTGATAGTTCACATCGCAGTGTTCCGGAACCCTAGCACCTAGATCCAGACGCATTAATCGCGATCGGCTCCACACCACGCCAAAGGCGGCGAGAATTTGGCGAATATAGGGGCAACGCTGCAATTCTTGGGTAGGCGACATGGGACCGGCGAAATCGTCGCTCGGTCCGCCGCCGACGCTGATCAGACGAATGGCGCTGTTACCTGCGAAACCGGTCGGGTGGTGCTGCCACTCGGTTTCCTCGAACTGAGCTATCTCCTGCTGCAGTCTTGCATGATCGACGCTCAGCGGTAGTCGGTAGAAAGGGGATTGCAGTTTCATTGGTTCAAAGATGCGAAGGCTTGCTCGACACGATTAGCAATAATGCATCAGCAATTGCTGGTCGCAAACGATAAGATTCGTCGTAACGACCGGATTAGTGGCGTCGGATCGACACTGCCTGGATCGTTCTCGAAACATCGGCACCTGCGCCTATCCCGGGAAACGCTGCAGCTCAGGAATCAAGGACGTGTACGCCTGCGCTCGCCCGATCGAGTTGGTATAGATCGGTTGGCGTACCTGCCAGACGCTCGCCGTATTGACCGAAGCACCATCTTTAGAACGCGCATTGACGAGGTCGTATGCCGGTAGTCCTAGGAAGCTCTCCAGTTCCGCGACGACTTGGGGCGCCGATGTCGCCAAGCTTTCGTAAGCGACCCGATGAATTGTCAGGGGCAAGGTCCGCTGCCAGTGCTCCATCAGTCGATCATGCCCTGACGAGAACGTCGCGATATCGTCGAAGTCATACGCATATTCCATATCCTCAGACTCGAATGATTGACTCCAGATTGACAACGCAGTGTCGCGCCGATTGCGCTCGCAAAAAATTACTTTTGCATTGGGGAATAGCGCAGCGACCAAACCCAGATAACGAAAGTTCATCGGGTTCTTGTCGACGTACCAGCGCACCTGTGCGTCGTCCTGGCGCAACTGCGCGATATAGAGCACGGCCGCCTGACGCAAGGAATCTAAGCTGAGGACTTGGCCGCTCTGTTCCACACTGCGCGCGATAAAGTTAAGCCAGGGCAGTTCGCCGCGGTTCTTCACTTCAGGATGCCGTCCAAGCAAGTCAGCGACGAGAGTCGTGCCGGTTCGCGGGAGGCCGACAACAAACACCGGCACGACCTGATCTATAATTGGCGCGCCGATCGACGGCCTAGGGTTGTTTACAAGCTGCCGCTCGACGTAGTTTCGCCATTCTGAAACCGACCAGTTGCTCTGCTCGCGCCTGAGCCCATTGGCCACTCGCAAAGCTTGATTGGCTCGTACGTAGTCTCTCAGATCGTCATACACCTTACCGAGCGCGAATGCGGCGGCACTGCGCGTGGTAGCTGGAAATTCCGGTGAACTTAGCACCGAGTCAAAACGCGCGAGATCCGGGTCGTTCGGGTCGTTATATCGACGCGTGAGTGCTAGCGGCAAAAGCGCGCCGACTTCTGGCGTGGATCGATCAAGTGAGGCGAGCAGCCAACTGCGCGCGTCTTCAAAACGACCCAGCGTCAACGCAAGACTGCCGGCCGTATATTGCAACCTGCCGTGTGCGGGGGAATGTGCCAGCTCCACTTCGCAGATCACCATGGCGTCTTGCTCACGCCTGCATTTCCTCAGCAAGTCGACCAGGTACAACGTCAACTCAACTCCTCCGTGGCGACGATGCACGTCTCGGAGAAGCGCAGCCGCGGCGCTGTTCTGGCCACGGTCTCGATGTAGAAGCGCAAGCGTAACCGCGGCGCGCTCGTGCTCGGGGTCGATGCCTAGAACCTCGCGCAATACCGCCTCGGCCGAAGCTCCGTCGCCGACGAGGCGCAGCGCTGAGCCGAGCGTGAACTTCAGCTCGATATCCGCAGGAAACTTTTGCTGCGCTGCTTTTAACGCCATGATCGCCGGTGCGGGTAGTTCGCGATGCATCAGAAGTTCGGCGCATGCCACCCAAGTGGCCGCGTTCCTCGGGAGCAGTCGTTTCAGAAGTGCTTCAAACGCAGCCGGATCGCCCTTAGCTCTGTGCTCGCGAACGTACGATTCGATTAATTCCAAGGGCACAACCGGTTGTGCCGCTTCTGCCGCAGTTTTCGTACTCTCCATGGTGAGAATCTTCTGTAATCGCCCGGCAGGTTACTACTAGTGGCGCGTAACAGTAAGGTCTATGGATCTGTCTTCTGAGGAGGCGGTGAGTCGGCGTGCTAGCATTTTGCAGGTTGTAGACCTCCTTGGGTCTGGGGCTTTCGCAGGGAAGCGTTTGCTGCGCTATCAAGACGTGATCGAGCCATCCTCCAATAATGTCCTCACTGTGCTGCTTGACCGATATGAACGAGTGCGGTCGACTTCCAGCGCTGTGCGCGCTTTTAGAAATCTTCGCCGCGATTTGGCTTCGCAGCCGCTTCAAGTCAGCCTCGCATGCGCTCGAGCACTCGAGCAGCGCGACGATTTTAGCGGCGGAATTGCGCTGCTTGAATGGCTACTTGGCCTTACACCGGAATCGCCCGACATACGCTATGAACTCGGCGAGTTTCTGAGACGTAACGGTGAATTTGCCCGTGCCGAGTCGCTACTACGACCTTTGGCAGACGACGCGCATGAATCAGCTGCAGAAGCGGTCGCTGCGATCCTGCAGGTGCAGGGCAAGCTGACTGCGGCATCCGAGATGATGGCTCGATTACTGAAGTCCGAGACCAGCGATCCGGACAAGACTTTGTCGCGAATCACCTTCATCGATCAGTGCCAAAGGCCGCAATTGGCGTATCAGCTCTGCCAACATGCACTCGCCAAGCGCTCTGACGATGTGGCACTACATGCGCTCGCGGGGCGCATTGCCTTAAGCCTCGGACGCCTAGAAACGTCGCGCGAGCACTACCTGGCCGCATTGAACGCCCCCGGTGCGCCCAATACGCCTGTATTGCTACACGCATTGTCCGCTGTCCAACGCTACAACGATAAGGTGCACCATGACTTCGTACGGTTTCGTTCCTTCTTAAGCACACCACAGCTGTCACCCACGGCGCGCGCCTCAGCTCTCTTCGCGCTTGGAAAGGCGCTCGACGATATCGGCAACTACCCCGATGCGGCAAAAGCTTTTCGCGAGGGGAATACCCTGATCCGCAGCACATTGACCTGGTCGCGGGGAATCTGGGCAAATTACGTCAACGACAGAATTTCGAAGGCGCTATATCCGCCCGCAAAACTCGGGATTGAGTTCGTTCCGGTTTTTATCGTGGGTCTTCCACGGAGCGGAACTACCCTCGTCGCGGAGCGTCTCGGCCGCCATCCGATGGTGCGCAATCGCGACGAGCTCAACCTGATTCCGTACATGGACAAATGGCGAGCTCAGTGCCCCCCCGAAGGAGATACAAGTTTAGTCGCACGTATGGCATCTTTTGCTGCGGCACATCTACGCCAGGACGACGCTCCAGCGCATTGGTACATCGATAAAAATCCGCTGAACTTCCGTTTCCTTGGGTTGATCCACGAACTGCTTCCATCGACACGGATTATCTACTGCAAGCGAAACTTGCGGGATACCGCCCTCTCGATCTGGCAGCAGTTTTTTGCGCGTGGCGACGACAATGGCTATGCCTATACGTTCGAAGACATCGCCGCCTTCGCCGCAGGCTGCGAACAGTTGATGAATCATTGGCAGCGCGTGCTGCCTCTCCCGATCCATGTTCTCGAATACGAAAATCTGATCCTGCAGCCGCAGGAAAGTCTGGCACGCCTACAGGAGTTTCTGGATCTACCCGCGGCCGACCTCCTTTCGATTAAGCCCGCGGAAGCCTCGCTGATTTCGACATCCAGCGCATGGCAAGCAAGGCAATCGATTTACACCACGTCGCTCGCTCGTTGGCAGGCCTATGCGGAATATATTCCGGAATTGTTGGCGTCATTTCCAGACGACTCCAGCGGTGCATAGCCGAGCATCGAAACCAGCGGAGCGAGCCTCGCCTCCGCGCTGCCGAACCAGCGCTGATAGTGACGCCAGCGTCCGACCGCACGCCGATAAATCGGTTGCACGACCTGGTTGTAGCTCGGCGTGTTGATACGACGTGTTTTGGCGTGCTCGTGGTAACGCATCACCGCGTCGTTCCAGCCAACGCCAAGAAACGTCAGCAAGCGGCGCGCATTTGATTCAACATCATCGACCAAATCCTCGTAGCGAATATCGATGCAGTCAGGCCGTAGTCGTTCGCGCTGTTGTAGCCACAAGTCGACATACCGGGCGTAAACGCCAGCGGTTTGCTCGAGCGACCAGAAGCCCTGCGTTGCTTCGGTATGACGTAGGTTTTGCATGAAGCAACTCAATACGACATCGCAAGGATGACGAATCGCAAATATCCACTGCGCGTTCGGAAACAGGCACATCGCCACATGGAGGCGGGCCAAATTGAAAGGGTATTTGTCAACCAGCCGAGTTCCTGGCCTGCGTTGCACATGCCGAGCCACCGTTTTCCAGTAGCGCGCGCGCAGTGCATCCAGATCGTCAGGACCGGAACGAAGCAGCGCGTCCAAATGGATCTTCCTTGCGCGGCCCACTTCAGCCACGACAGCCTCGAGTGCCGGCTTCTCTTCCATGACTTGTAGATCGGGGTGCGCGTCGAGCAACTGATCGAGCAATGTTGTTCCGGACCGCGGGAACCCTACGATGAATATCGGGCACTCTTGTGGCGCGGGAAAAGTCTTCGATAACGCGACCGAGTCATCTAGCAAGGGCCAATCGTCAAGCCCAACTATTTGCTTTTCGCCATTGCCACGCCGCTGCTCCTGAAAATAGTCTCGCAATCGAATGTTGGCTTCGACGAAGCTGGAATATGCATCGTCGTAGGACGCCAGCTTATCGAGCAACTGAGCGCGTTCGAACGCTACATCGCTCAGGAACCGTTGTTGCGCAAAACCATTCAGCGCCGATTTGGCACCCATCTCCGCTTGCTGAAACAGTTCCAGCGCTTGGTTGCGTTGCCCTTTGGCAACATATAGTTTCCCCTGAAGCAACAGCCAATTCGGCGACGTTCTTGATGCCTTCGGCACAGCATCCAAGTGCCTCTGTGCTTCGTCCGTGCGATTTGCCCGCTCCATCAGCGAGGCAAAACTGATGCGACTGGCAAGGTCTTCGGCATCGACGCGCAAGATTGCTTCAAGTAGCTGTTGAGCCCGCTCAGCATCTCCCAATGCGAAATAGACTTGGCTCAGTTCATACCTTTCGCGCGTCTCAGTAATCTCGGCGAAAGCGCGCCCGTCGACAAGCAACTCGGCACCGTCAACATCACTGAGCTCTATTAAGCATCGCGCCAGATAAATCCGCGCCACATCGTCATCAGGCGCGCCCCCCATGTAATCGGTCAAAACATCGGTCGCCTCACGGAATTGTCCTAAGGCAAAGCAGGTTATCCCAAGATTGAAGTTGACGATGTCACTGCCGGGTAATCGTTTCCGACATTCCGTCAGCAGCTCGTGGGCGGCTTGATAATTACCACTGCGCAGATAGAGCACCCCCAGATTGATGCGATGGGCGACGTTTGCCGGATCGCGCTGAGACAATACGGTGAATAGCTGCTCGGCATCTGCCGATCGGTCGACTGCAGCGCAGGCAAGAGCCACGCACTCCACTACGCCGGCCGGTGCGAGCCCAAGGCCGGCCTTCAAAGCACTCGCGTGAGACGCCAGCCCATGTAAATCGCCGGCGAGCAACATCTGCCGAGCGCTCGCCTCGTCAGGGATTGGATTCATTGAGCGTATTCATTCACAAAAAATAAGGCCCTCGTGCATGATGCACGAGGGCCTTCGCAACAACTACTTTTACTAGGTTCGCCTAACAGCTACAGTTTTACTTGAACCGAACGGTGACCTTACCGTAGAAGTTACGGCCACGTACGTCGTACACCGGATTCGGCGCGCCCGCACCTGCTTGATCGAACGTCCGCTGGATACCGTCGTCAAATAGGTCGTTGATACCGACGGTAAAGGACGTATTGATCGGCTTGACGGTGTACGTGCCCGCGATATCGACATAATTTGCGTAACCTGGGTTATATGGAGCACCCGTACCGAGATCGGCACCGTTGATCTTAATATTGCCGACGTAGCGGTCCTCCACCGACACCGCGACCGGACCCAGCGACCAGAACAGGAAGCCGAGACCCTTGAAGCGCGGAGCGGCCACGCCCGTATCAGCCCAATCGTAGGTTCCCGCCACCGACGCATCGTCGACCAAAACACCGCTGGTCGGATCGAACAGCTTGACCCGGAAGTTGTCGATGTACGTGAGGTCGACACCGAAGTCGAAGTTGCCGAAGTTGATGCCGCCTGCGCGAACATTGTGGTAATCCAGCTTGACCTCGCCGTCCCAACCCGTCTGGTACAGGGAGAAGTCGTTCAGCAAAGGCAAGGTCGCGTTGGCAATCGACGTCGTCGGATGTGCCGGATCGGCGGCGTCGTTGACGCGCACGAAATAATTCGTCCCATCTGGCGCCTTAGCACAAAATGGGGAAGAATCGTTGGCGTAGCACGCATTCAACACCTCGTCGATCGAAATACTACTGATCGCGTGCTTCAGCGTGTAATGGTAGTAATCGAGAGTGATTGTCAGCGGCTTATAGAACGTCGGATTGAACACCAAGCCGAAATCGGTCGAGTATCCCTTTTCAGGTTTCAGATTGGGGTTGCCGATCGTGTTGCCGTTACCCTGGGTGTTTGGCTGTATCGAGCCAATGGCAACGCCATTACAGGCATTGGGGTGACCCGCAATGCTCGCCGCAGTAGCCGACGGTTTCTTGGTCGTCGGATCCGGGGTCCCGGGATCTAAGCAAGGGTCAGCATAACTCGGTGCCGATTGCGTCGCACCGCCGAACAATTCGCCGGTCGTCGGCGCACGGAAGGTATCCGAGTACGTCGCGCGCAGCAACAGATCGTCGACCGGGCGATACTCCATCGCATACTTACCAGCAACGTTGCTGCCGAATGACGAGAAGTCGGAGTAACGCACGCCGAGGTTCAGGTCGAAGCTCTTGATCAGAGGCACACCCTTGATGATCGGAACGCGCGCTTCGGCGTAGGCCTCGCGAACGTTATATCCACCGCTGGTTTCCTTTTCGTTGGCTTCCGACAACTGGAAGCTTGATTGCAGCCCGTCGACGATCGAATCGATGTGCAGTGAGCGATATTCAGCGCCCACGGCCATTTGCAAAGCACCTGCCGGGAGATCGAATACATCGCCGCTGACGTTGAGCGTAAAGTCCTGCTCGTCCTGCACCGTAATGTCATTGGCAACGGTGCCCAACGCGGCGAGCGTACTGCCGGTGGTGCCGAAGATATTAATCGGTGTGCAATTCAGGATAGGTGCCGAAGGAGTCCCGCAAGTTGGGGTACCGCTGGCGTCCTTGAACGACGGACCCAATTCCTGGAAGACCTTGGAGAAGTCCAGATAGCCACGATTGGGATTGGATAGGTCAAGCCGACCGTAGTTGTAGCCGAGATCCCACGCGAAGCGATCAAAAATGACGCCCTTCACACCTGTTGAGGCCTGCCATTGATCAACGTTGTAGTCGAGTTGGCGGGCACCGGCATCAACCGATCGCTTTGCATACGAGGTGATGTCGACGCCAAACGGATTGTAAATACTGTCCTTCGAAATGGTCGGAGCGCCAAGCGTCGGGAAGATACCCGTGATCGTCGAAATATCGAAGGGTTCCGGCGCGAGTTTACGGGTGGATTGCGTGTGGGTGAAAAATCCCTCGCCGTACCAAGTCACGGAATCGTTGAATTTGTACGAGCCGGTACCAAACAACGATTCGCGACGCGACGGATCCAGATCGAGGTTATACGGCTGGTAGTTGAAGCGATCACCGCCCGCGCCGAAGCTATTGACGAAGCAGCGATAGTCGCCGATCGACGTACCGGTTGCGCCGGCTTTCAGGGTGACGCTGGTGCACCCCAACGTGGTAGCAGCGGCAGAACCTGTCGGCAGCGTAAAGCGGCCACCCGGCGCACGGCTGGAGGAAAATGCGCCAGCGGTAATGGCGCCATACGCCAGTCCAGCCGGATCCTTTGTGGCGTAACGCGAAGTTGCGCGAATCTCGCGTTGATCGTTGTAGTTAAGGCCAAAAACAGCTTTGTACTTGGCTCCAGACGAACCCCAGGTAATGCTTGCGCCCGTTGCAGCGCCGTCGTTGCGCTGGGTCTTGCCGTACTGGGCAGTCGCCTCGAGTCCGGAAAAACTCTTGCGGGTGATGAAGTTGACGACACCACCGATCGCATCTGTGCCGTAGGTCGAGCCGGCGCCTTCCTTCAGCACTTCGATACGCTCGATCATATTCGCCGGAATTGCGTCCGGATCATTGTTGTTCAGACGCTGGCCGTCGAGCAGCAGCAATGTGCGCTTCGGACCCAAACCGCGAACATCGATCGAGCCGCCACCGCCATAACTGCCGCCACCGCCTGTGATCGAGCCACCGTTGTTGTTAGCGGAAGCGGTGAGTGGTGCACCCGTTACCGACGGCACTGCTTGGATTAGCTCACCGAGCGTCGTCGCGCCGGTTGCCTCGATCTGTTTACGATCAAGCGTTTGTACCAGGTCGGAAGATTCGGTGTCGACCCGACGAATGCGGCTACCTGTTACTTCAACACCTTTCAACTGCGTGACATCGCCGCCTGTTTGCGCGAGGGCGGCTGGCGAATTCACTGCGGTGCCTGCGGCGCCGATCGCGAAAAGTCCCCAAACGGCCCGCCGAAGTTGTCCTTCGACACTCAATTTCATTGGAAAAACTCCCTTAAAAGTCTAGTTCGATTTACGTCCCTGCACTGTCGATTTGATCGACTAGCGGGATGTGACGGATTCGAGAATAAGCTTTACTCGAAAGCAGCGTCAAGCAAAAATCGAAAAAGTTCCCCACCGATCAGGAAGAACTCGTATGCCGCTCAATTTATTTGGAAAATAAATCAAAAAGCTTTGCAGTTGCGCCGACTTAAGCGGCCCCTTCGCCCCCAGATGCTTCGGCGGGGGAATCAGCAACTTCCGAGCCAAATGTTTCCGAGCGGTGCAAGCTTCCCCTACGTGGTGCGCCAGCGATCTCCCCAACGCTAGCGCGAGACTTCCGGAATTACGAGTTCGATGAACATTCGCACTAATTCGATGTGTCGCGTGCTTGCGCAAATTTACAGCAATTGCGCACTGTCGAAATGTTCGCGCCACTGCACAGTCGGTAAACTTATGCGATCGGCATAGAACTCTTCTGGTGGCAATTCCCGCCCCAATCGCTTTTCATCATGACATAAATGAACTCTCCATCTGCGGACACAGGACCACATGTTTTGGACAGGCTGACGAAAGCCAGGCAATTGGTGGACGCGGGCCAATTAGAGAACGCCGAACGACACTACGCTGAAATCCTCGATGCCACTCCGGGCGAGACTGAAGCCACAAATTTTCTGTCCATGCGGGCCCTCTCACGTGGGAAGGTAGCTCAGAGCATTGCGTTATTTGAGCGCGCAATTCAAATCAAACCCAACGACTCTGTACTGCACAGAGGCCTGGGCCTTTCGTTCATGCAGGCTGGGCGATTGGACGAAGCTCTGTTGGCGTTTCAGAGAGCCATTACCATTGATCCCAATCACCATATAGCGCGGCTCCTTATAGGCGATGTTCTCAACAGGCTCGGGCATAGCCACGGAGCACTGGTTAACTACTTCAAAGCACTCCTTGCCGCGCAGCGTGAAGGGCATTGGCGCGACATCGCGACGACGCCACCTTGGCAGCGCGAAATGGTTACCCACGCAACCGCCTACGTCATCAAGGGCCGTCGCGCGCTATTTTCGAGATCGATCCAACCGTTGTACGAGCGCTATGGCCGCGATGCGATGGATCGCGTCGAACTTGCGCTCGCCACCTACCTTGGAGACGTGCAGCCGAGCTTTTCGGATACACGTCAGCGCCCGTCGTTTCTGTTTTTCCCAGGACTTCCAACTCACCCTTTTTTTGCCGCACAGGAATTCGCCTGGGTGCCTGAATTGGAAGCCAGAACTCATTCAATACGACGTGAGTTGGAGGCCGTCTTGAATTCAGGCGACAGACTCGAACCGTTTCATCAGATCTCGCTAGGCGAGACTGCAAAATATCTGCGCGGTACCAGCGCGGCACCGGCATGGGACACCTACTTCTTCTATCGTCACGGAACGCGACTAGACGACCATGCCGAACGCTGCCCACAGACGCTGTCGGCGCTCGAGGCGATGCCGCTGACTCGTATACGCGAGCATGCTCCGGAGTCTCTGTATTCAATCCTGCGGCCGGGCACCGAAATCCTGCCTCATCGCGGAGTTACCAACACGCGTTTGGTGGTTCACTTGCCACTGATCATTCCAGACGATTGCGCGCTCGTCGTGGGTGGCGAGAAGCGCGTGTGGGAAGAAGGTCGTGTTCTTATTTTCGATGACACGTTTGAACACGAAGCCTGGAATCGCAGTCACCAGACCCGCGTCGTATTAATCGCCGATGTCTGGAACCCCTATCTTCATGAAGCTGAGCAAGCCGCGCTTGCCGATCTGATCGCAGCAATCGGGGACTTCAACCAAGACTGCGGGATTAAATAAAAAAGCCGGCGTTGAGCGCCGGCCTCTTCAACCAGCGATCAGTAACCACCGCCTGATTACTCTGCTGCGGCTCCGCCAGCTGCGCCCACAGGACGATCCACCAACTCGACATACGCCATCGGCGCACTATCGCCGGGACGGAAGCCGCAGCGCAGGATGCGCAGATAGCCACCCGGACGACCCTGGTAGCGCGGGCCGAGCACGTTGAACAGTTTCTGCACCGCATCGCGGTCGCGCAGGCGATCGAACGTCAGGCGGCGGTTCGCCAGGCTGTCGTTCTTGGCGCGCGTGATCAGCGGCTCTGCAAACCGACGCAGTTCCTTGGCCTTCGGTACGGTGGTGCGGATCAGCTCATGCTGAATCAGCGACGCCGTCATGTTCTGGAAATCCGCCTTGCGGTGGCTGGTGGTGCGGCCGAGACGACGGCCGGCGACTTTATGACGCATGGTATGGCTCCCGCCAATTCAACTGTTACTTAAGCGGCGACTTTCGGCGTGGACCAGTTGTCCAGCTTCATGCCGAGTTCGAGTTCGTGGGTCTTCAGCGCTTCCTTGATCTCGTTCAGCGACTTCTTGCCGAGGTTCGGTGTCTTCATCAGTTCGGTCTCGCTGCGCTGCACGAGGTCGCCGATGTAATAGACGTTTTCCGCCTTCAGGCAGTTGGTCGAACGCACGCCGAGTTCGAGGTCGTCGATCGGACGGAACAGGATCGGGTTGAGATCCTGCTTGCCGGAGACGCTGACGGTTTCTTCTTCGCCTTCGAGGTCGACGAACACCGACAGCTGATCGCGCAGGATGCGTGCGGCCATGCGCACGGCTTCCGCCGGATCGATGCCGCCGTTGGTGTCGACATCGAGAATCAGCTTGTCCAGATCGGTGCGCTGCTCGACGCGCGCGCGCTCGACGCTGTAGCTGACGCGACGCACCGGGCTGTACGACGCATCCAGCTGCAGCGAACCGATCGTGCGGCCTTCTTCATCACCCGCCTGACGCACCACCGCCGGCTGATAGCCGCGACCACGCGTGGCCTTCAGCGTGATGCTGAGCTTGCCGCCGGTGAGGTTGGCGATGACCAGATCCGGGTTGACGATTTCGACGTCGTGATCGAGCTGGATGTCCGCAGCGGTCACTGGACCTTTGCCGGACTTCTCGATCTTCAGCGTGGCGCTTTCGCGCGCATTCATGCGCAGCGCAACGTTCTTGACGTTCAGCAGGATGTCGATGACATCTTCCTGCACGCCTTCAATGGCGCTGTACTCGTGCACAACGCCTTCGATCTGCGCTTCGGTCAGCGCGGCACCGGGGATCGAGGACAACAGGATGCGGCGCAGGGCATTGCCCAGCGTGTGGCCGAAACCGCGTTCCAGCGGCTCCAGCGTGATACGGGCGCGATTGGCGGAGACCGGTTCTACTTCGACGACGCGCGGCTTGAGAAAATCGGAAATCGATGACGACATGATCTACCTCATTGGTGCCGCGCAAGCGTGCGCGGCGAACTGGCACGCCCCGAAAGATTCCGGGGCGGACGCTTACTTGGAGTACAACTCGACGACCAGGTTCTCGTTGATGTCCGGCACGATCTGCTCGCGCTCGGGCAGCGACTTGAAGGTGCCCTTGAAGCCCTTCTCGTCGACTTCAACCCATTCCGGGAAGCCGATCTGTGCCGCGATCGACAGCGCCGAAGCAATGCGGGTCTGGGTGCGCGACTTCTCGCGGACTTCGACGACGTCACCGACCTGCACGCTGTACGACGGAATGTTGACCGGCTTGCCGTTGACCAGGATGCCTTTGTGGCCGACCAGCTGACGCGCTTCGGCACGGGTCGCCGAGAAGCCCATGCGATAGACGACGTTGTCGAGGCGCTGTTCCAGCAGCCGCAGCAGAATGATGCCGGTGGCACCCTTCGTCTTCGTCGCCTTGTGATAGTAGTTGCGGAACTGGCGCTCAAGCACGCCGTACATCTGCTTCAGCTTCTGCTTCTCGCGCAGCTGCAGCGCGTAGTCCGACAGACGCGGCTTGCGCGCGCCGTGCTGGCCAGGCGGCGTATCCAGCTTGCACTTGGTTTCCAGCGACCGGCCGCGGCTTTTCAGCATGAGATCCATGCCGACGCGACGGGAGAGCTTGCACTTGGGTCCAACGTAACGAGCCATCTTAAAAATCCCTCTTAAACGCGACGGCGCTTGGCCGGACGGCAGCCGTTATGCGGAATCGGCGTCACGTCGGTGATATTGGTGACCTTGAAACCGGCCGCATTGAGCGAACGCACCGCGGACTCGCGGCCCGGGCCGGGTCCGGTAATGCGCACTTCCAGATTCTTCACGCCATGCTCGGCAGCAGCGGTGGCGGCGCGCTCGGCGGCAACCTGTGCTGCAAACGGCGTCGACTTGCGCGAACCCTTGAAGCCGCAGGAACCGGCGGTGCACCACGACAGCGCATTGCCCTGGCGGTCGGTGATCGAGACGATCGTGTTATTGAACGAAGCGTGGATATGCGCAACGGCGTCAGAAACATTCTTCTTGACGCGCTTGCGGGTTTTGCCGGTATCAGGAGTGGCCATGAATTCTTTCTTGAATGAGTCGGGGATCAACCCTTACGGATCGCTTTACGCGGTCCCTTGCGGGTGCGCGCATTGGTACGAGTCCGCTGACCCCGCACCGGCAGACCGCGGCGATGACGCTGTCCGCGGTAGCAGCCCATATCCATCAGGCGCTTGATGCTCATCGACACTTCGCGGCGCAGATCGCCTTCGACCGTGTACTTGGAGATCTCGGCACGCAGCAGATCGAGTTCGCCTTCGGTCAGCGTCTTGATCGCGACCGCAGGGTTGACCTTGGCGGCCGTGCAGATCTTCTTGGCGCGCGTCGCGCCGATCCCGTAGATCGACTGAATCGCGATCACGGTGTGCTTATTGGCCGGGACATTGACGCCCGCGATACGTGCCATTCGATGAATCTCTCTTGATTGAAGCGAAGTGACGCAGGAAGCCGGATAGTGTAGCGGAAATCCGGCAATTCCTACAATCTGGAATTTTTAAAGTTGCTGCTGGCGTGGGATCGGCCCACAAAAACTGACAAATTCTCTTTACTAATCAGAGCAGTCCTGGCGTGACTCCCGGTCTTCCGGAGAGTCTTGCCTGAATCGAATCCAGGCAATCTCACAGCGCGCCGGCGAACGAGGCTCGCGCGGCGGCTATTCAGCCCTGACGCTGTTTGTGGCGCTGGTCGCTGCAAATCACGCGCACCACTCCGTTGCGGCGCACCACCTTGCAGTTACGGCAAATCTTTTTAACGGAAGCACGGACTTTCATGACAAACCTCTAACGGAAAACGAAGGCGCGCTTAACGGGCAGAGCCGGCGCGGCTGAGCGACTTGAGGTTTGCCTTCTTCAGCAAACCTTCGTACTGGTGCGACATCAGGTGCGCCTGTAGCTGCGCCATGAAGTCCATCACCACGACCACGGTAATCAGCAGGCTGGTGCCGCCGAATGAAAATGGTACGTGGAAATAGTTGACGAAAATTTCCGGCACCAGGCAGACGGCGGTGATATAGAGCGAGCCGGCGACGGTCAGGCGGGTCAGTACCTGATCGATATAGCGGCCGGTCATCAGGCCTGGGCGCACGCCCGGAATGAACGCACCCGACTTCTTCAGGTTCTCCGAAGTCTCGCGCGAATCGAATACCAGCGCGGTATAGAAGAAGCAGAAGAAAATAATCAATGCTGCGTACAGCACTGTGTACAGCGCCTCGCCCGGCGACAGCGCATTGGCAACACGCTGCACGAAACCACCCTGAGCGGAATCGCCGAAGAAACGAATCACGGTCGCCGGGAACAGAATGATCGACGACGCAAAGATCGGCGGAATCACGCCCGACATATTCAGCTTCAACGGCAGATGCTGGGTCTGCGCGGCAAACAGGCGACGGCCTTGCTGGCGACGCGCATGGTGGATCGGAATGCGGCGCTGCGCGCGTTCGACGAACACCACAAACGTGGTCACGCCGAGCACCAGTGCAAAAATCAGAATCACGACAATCGGATTCAGCGAACCTTCGCTGACCAGCTGTGCGGTGGCGCCGATGGCGCGCGGCATGCCAGCGACGATGCCCGAAAAGATGATCATCGACATGCCGTTGCCGATGCCGCGCTCGGTGATCTGCTCGCCGAGCCACATCAGGAACATGGTGCCGGTAATCAGCGCGATCGCCGCGGTGAACACGAATCCGAAACCGGGGGCAAGTGCCACACCCGACTTCTGCAGTGCGAGTGCTGCGCCGACCGACTGGAATGTCGCCAGACCGAGCGTGCCGTAGCGCGTGTACATGGTCAGCTTGCGCTTGCCGGACTCGCCTTCCTTGCGCAGCTCTTTCAGCGTCGGCAGCACCGAGGCCATCAGCTGCACGATGATCGACGCCGAGATGTACGGCATCACGCCGAGCGCGAAAATCGACAGGCGATGCAGCGCGCCACCCGAGAACATGTTGAACATGTCGAGGATGGTGCCCTTCTGCTGGTCGAACAGCGCCGCCAGCTTGGCCGGATCGATGCCCGGCACCGGAATGAACGAGCCGATGCGATAGACGATCAGCGCGCCGAGCAGGAACAGCAGACGATTGCGCACTTCTCCGATCTTGGAGAGGTCCGGCATCATCCCGCCTGCACCGCTGGTTCCGTTAGCCATTGCGCGTCTTCTACGGTCAGTTAGCCGCTTACTCGGCGATGCTGCCGCCGGCAGCGGTCACGGCTTCGCGCGCGCCTTTGGTCACGCCGATACCCGTGAGCGAAACCTTGCGCGTCAGCTTGCCCGATTTGATCAGCTTGGCCTGCAGCGTCTGCAACGGCACGATGCCGGCGCTCTTCAGTACCGCGAGATCGATCTCGACATCCTTGATTTTCTCCAAATCCGACAGCCGCACTTCGGCCGAAGTACGTGCGATCGCCGAGGTAAACCCACGCTTCGGCAGACGGCGCTGAATCGGCATCTGGCCGCCTTCAAATCCGATCTTGCCGCGACCACCTTTACGGGCGCGCTGACCCTTGTGGCCACGGCCGGCGGTCTTGCCCATACCGGAGCCGATGCCACGGCCAACGCGGACGCGTTCGGTCTTTGCACCTTCAGCCGGCTTGATCGTATTCAGTTTCATCGTTGCGTTCTCGACTCTCTTGACCTGTACGTCTTGGTGACGATTCAGGCTTCTTCAACCTTCAGCATGAAGGCAACTTTGTGCACCATGCCCATATTTTCCGGTGTCGCCTTGACCTGCACTGTCTGATGCATACGGGTCAGACCGAGACCGTGCACGCAATCGCGATGGTTCTTCAGGCGCCCGAAAATGCTGCGCACCAGGGTCAGGCGGACTTCCTTCACGGCTTCTTTCTTGGCGGTCATGTGTGGACGCTCATTTAGCCGAGAATTTCTTCGAGGCTCTTACCGCGCTTGGCGGCGATATCGGACGGCAGGTTGGTACGCTGTAGCGCATCGACCGTCGCGCGCACGACATTGATGGCATTGCGCGAACCGAACGACTTCGCCAGCACGTTCTGCACGCCGGCCACTTCGAACACCGCGCGCATCGCACCACCGGCGATGACGCCGGTACCGTCGGACGCCGGTTTCATGAACACCCGCGTCGCACCATGCGTGCCCCAGATTTCGTGCTGCAGGGTCAGCCCCTTGAGCGGCACCGAGATCATGTTCTTGCGCGCACGCTCCATCGCCTTCTGGATCGCGACCGGCACTTCACGCGCCTTGCCGTAGCCGAAGCCCACACGTCCTGCGCCGTCGCCGACCACGGTCAACGCGGCAAAGGCGAACTGCTTACCGCCCTTGACCGTCTTCGACACGCGATTGACGGAAACCAGCTTCTCTTTAAAGTCGCCGGACTGGCCGTCGTCGTATTGATGATTGGATGCCATATCTCTAGAACTCCAGGCCGCCTTCGCGCGCCGCATCGGCCAGCGCTTTCACGCGGCCATGGTATTGGTAACCGGAACGATCGAACGCCACCTTGGTGATGCCGGCGGCCTTGGCGCGCTCGGCGATCATCGCACCGACTTTCTTCGCGGCTTCGACGTTGCCGGTCGCTTTGAGGCCTTCGACCAGCGTCTTTTCGACGGTCGACGCGGACGCCAGCGTGGTGCCGGCATCGGCGGCGATCAGCTGCGCGTAGATATGTTGTGGTGTGCGATACACCGACAGGCGCACCGCACCCAGCTCGCGGATCTTGGAGCGCGCGCGCAGCGCGCGGCGCAGACGGGATGTTTTCTTCGGGCTCATGGCATCAACTCAACTATTTCTTCTTCGCTTCCTTCATCACGACCTTCTCGCCGAGGTAACGCACGCCCTTGCCCTTGTAAGGCTCCGGCGGACGGTATCCGCGAATCTTGGCCGCGACCAGGCCGACCATCTGCTTGTCGGCGCCCTTGATGATGATTTCGGTCTGCGTCGGCGTTTCCACCGTGATGCCTTCCGGAATCGGAAATTCAACCGGGTGCGAGAAGCCGAGGCTCAGGTTCAGCTTCTTGCCGGCAGTGGCGGCGCGATAACCGACGCCGACCAGCGCGAGCCGCTTCTCGTAACCCTTGGTGACGCCGTCGACCATGTTGTTGATCAGCGCGCGCACGGTGCCGGACATCGCCGGATCCGCGGCGACCGAATCAGCCATCACGACCACCTGGCCGTCCTTGATTTCGATCTGCACCGACTTCGGCAGCAACAGATGCAGCGAGGCTTTGGCGCCCTTCACGGTCACCGAACCCGGCTCCGGGGTGATCTGTACACCGGCCGGAATCTTCACCGGCATTTTTGCGACTCTTGACATGGCTTATCTCCTGGTTCGCTTAAGCCACGTAGCAGATGATTTCGCCGCCGTGACCGGCGGCGCGGGCGGCGCGATCCGTCACCACGCCCGAAGACGTCGAGATGATCGCAACACCGAGCCCGCCGAGCACTTTCGGCAGCGAATCGCTGTCCTTGTAGACGCGCAAGGAAGGCGTGCTGACACGATCGATGCGCTCGATCACCGGCTTGCCGTCGAAATACTTCAGCGTCACCGTCATGACTTTCTTGCCGCCCTCGGCCTTCACCGAGAACTCAGCGATGTAACCCTCGTCCTTGAGCACGGCCGCGACGGCCTCGCGCTGCTTGGAAGATGGCGAGGAAATGGTTTTCTTGCGCGCCGACTGACCATTGCGGATGCGGGTCAGGAAGTCGCCAATCGGATCATTGATGCTCATGTTCTATCTCACCAGCTCGCCAGCTTGAGGCCGGGAATCTCGCCGCGCATTGCGGTCTCGCGCAGCTTCATGCGCGACAGGCCGAACTTGCGATACACCCCGCGCGAACGGCCGGTGATCGAGCAGCGGTTACGCTGGCGCGACTTCGACGAATCGCGCGGCAGTTTCTGCAGCGCCACCGAAGCGGCCTGCTTCTCTTCGTAGCCGGCTTCGACCGAATTGAGGATTTCCTTCAGCGCAGCGCGCTTCTTGGAATGTTGCTTGGCCAGCTTGGTGCGCTTGACCTCGCGGTTGATCATGTTGCGTTTAGCCATGACTGTGCTCGCTCAACCTTACTTGCGGAACGGGAAGCTGAAGGCTTCGAGCAAAGCCCGACCTTCTTCATCCGTCT
Source organism: Nevskia sp. (assembly GCA_028291645.1). GTDB lineage: Bacteria > Pseudomonadota > Gammaproteobacteria > Nevskiales > Nevskiaceae > Nevskia. The sequence continues at coordinate 1,703 of JAQGNU010000032.1, read as the reverse complement.
TCGCGGTGGTGGTGATGGTGATATTCATGCCGCGGATCTGGTCGACTTTGTCGTAGTCGACTTCCGGGAAGATGATCTGTTCGGTGATGCCGAAGTTGTAGTTGCCCTGGCCGTCGAAGCCGCTGGCCTTGAGACCGCGGAAGTCGCGGATACGCGGCAGCGCGATCGACACCAGGCGCTCCAGGAACTCGTACATACGCTCGCGGCGCAGCGTGACTTTCACGCCGACCGGATAGTTCTCACGCACCTTGAAGCCGGCGATCGACAGACGCGACTTGGTGATGACCGGCTTCTGGCCGGCGATCGCAGTCATGTCGGACACCGCGTGCTCGATGACCTTGCGGTCGGAAGTCGCCTCGCCCACGCCCATGTTCAGCGTGATCTTGGCGATCCGCGGCACGGCCATGACGCTGCAGTCGAACTTTTTCTGCAAGTTCGGCGCGACAGTCTTTTGGTAATAGGTTTGCAGGTTAGCGGTCATTGCCAATCTCGATACGTATGCTTACGCGTCCAACACTTCTTGGTTCGACTTGAAGAAGCGCACTTTCTTGCGATTGTCGCCTTCGCCGATGAACTTGATGCCGACGCGATCCGCACCACCCTTGCCGTCCTTCGCGCGCGCATTCCACAGCGCGACGTTGGACACATCGATCGGCATTTCCTTCTCGACGATGCCGCCCGCGGTGCCCGAATTCGGATCGCCCTTGGTGTGCTTCTTGGCGATGTTGATGCCTTCGACAATCAGCTTGCCGGCCAGCACTTTGCTGACGCTGCCGCGACGGCCCTTGTCTTTGCCGGTGATGACGACGACTTCGTCGCCCTTCTTGATCTTCTGCATGGCTAAATCCTCTACAGCACTTCGGGAGCGAGGGAGATGATGCGCATGAAGCGCTCACGCAGCTCGCGCGTCACCGGCCCAAAGATGCGGGTGCCGATCGGCTCCATCTTGGAGGTCAGCAGCACGGCGGCATTGGTGTCGAAACGGATCAGCGAACCGTCCGAACGGCGCACACCCTTGCGGGTACGAACCACTACGGCGTCATGCACTTCGCCTTTCTTGACCTTGCCGCGCGGGATCGCATCCTTGACGGTGACTTTGATGACGTCGCCGATTCCGGCGAACTGGCGGTGCGTGCTGCCGCAAACGCGGATCACCTGCACCAGTTTGGCGCCGCTGTTATCCGCGGCGATCAACATCGATTCCTGTTGAACCATGACTTAGCCTCCCGGTGCCAGCGCCGCCGCGGCGGCCGCTTCCTTCTGCTGCAGGGCGCTGGCGCGCTCGATCACCTGCACCAGCTTATGGTGCTTGGTGCGCGACAGCGGGCGGGTTTCGACCACGGCGACGAGATCGCCCTCGTGGCTTTCGTTGTTCTCGTCGTGCGCGTGCAGCTTGGTGGTTTTACGCACGTACTTGCCGTAGACCGGATGCTTGACGCTGCGCTCGACCGCGACCGTGATGGTCTTGTCGGCCTTGCTGCTCAGCACGCGACCGACGATGCGGCGCTGCGCCTTCGCGACGGCTTCGACTGCCCCACTCGACTTGCTAATTTCTTCGCTCATGATGCCTTCGCCTTGGCTATAGCCTGCTGCTGCATGACCGTCTTCACCTTCGCGATCTTCTTGCGCACGTCGTGCACCAGATGCGACTGGTTCATCTGGCCCATCGCCTTCGACATGCGCAGGTTGAACTGCTCTTTGCG
>JAQGNU010000212.1 GCA_028291645.1 Nevskia sp. | reverse complement strand
CTGTCAGTCGCGGCGATCGCACCATTTTCAGCCAGCTCAACTTTGAGGTCGCGCCCGGCGAGATTCTGCATGTGCAAGGCCGCAACGGTGCCGGCAAAACAACATTGCTCGAAACCCTGGGCGGTCTGCGTGTGCCGGCCGCTGGCACCATCGAAGGCGGTCCGCAAACTGCACAACGACACTGGCTGGGTCATCGCAGCGGTCTCAATGCCGCGCTGACACCGGTCGAGAATCTGCAGTTCTGGTGCGCGCTGAACGGCGCGCCGGACGATCAGATCTTGCCGGCGCTGGAGCAGCTCGGCGTCAAGACGCAGCGGCATCGCCTGTGCGGAGCGCTATCCACCGGTCAGCGCCGACGTGCTGCATTGGCACGGCTGCTGGTGGCGCGCCGGCCCTGGTGGTTTCTCGATGAGCCGCTTGCCGGCGTCGATGCCGCCGGCGTGCAAGTGATCGTCGACCTGCTCGGCGCGCACGCGCGCGCTGGCGGTGCTGCGGTGGTCACCAGTCATCAGGCCTTGCCCGGTAATCTGCCGAACCTGCGCGTCCTGGCCTTGGCGATATGAAGGCGATCTTACGTGCGGCTTGGGCGGTCTTCGCGCGCGAATTGCGGCTGGCGCTGCGGCGTCCGGCCGAAGGCGCGCAGCCGCTGGTGTTTTACTGCGTGCTGGCCTTGCTGTTTCCGCTCGGACTGGCGGCGCAGGACAGCGCGCTGCGCGCATTCGCGCCGGCGATCGTCTGGGTCAGCGCGCTGCTGGCGGCGCTGCTCGGCATCGAACGGCTGTTCCGCAGTGATGTCGATGACGGCACGCTGGAGCTGTGGTTGCTGGCCGACGTGCCGACGGCGCTGCTGGTCGCGGCGAAACTCGCCGCGCAGTGGCTGCTGATCGCGGCACCGCTGATCGTGGTCGCGCCGATCATTGCGCTGGCGCTGAATCTCGAAGCGCATGCGGTGCGCATTCTGGTGCTGAGCCTGCTGCTCGGCACGCCGGTGCTGATCTTCACCGGTGGCTTTGCCGCGGCACTGACGGTCGGTGCGCCGCGTGCCGGTCTGCTGATCCCGATTCTGGTGCTGCCGCTGATGTGTCCGGCGCTGATCTTCGGCGCCGGCGCGGTGCGCGCGGCGCAGGCCGGGCTGGCGGTCGAGGGGCCGCTGTATTTCCTGGCGGCGATGATGGTGATGGCGTTGACCCTGCTGCCCTGGGCCACGGCCGGAGCTTTACGCAACGCGCTTGAGTAATTGTGCTGACTTGAAGGCACTCACGACACTGCAATAAGCGATAATTGATCACATGTGGACTTGGTTTCATCGCCTGGCGTCGCCGCCCAGCTTTTACCGTTTCGCCGATCTGCTCGCGCCCTGGCTGCTGGCGCTGGCGCTGCTGCTGCTGGCTATCGGGACCTATGCCGGGCTGTTCCTGGCGCCTGCGGACTATCAGCAGGGCGATGCATTCCGCGTGATCTACGTGCATGTGCCGGCCGCCGCATTGTCGCTGTTCGTCTACAGCCTGATGGCGGTGTCGGCGGCAATCGCACTGATCTGGCGGATGAAGCTGGCCGAATGCGCGGTTGTCGCCGCCGCGCCGATCGGCGCCAGCTTCACCGCGCTGGCACTGCTCACCGGCATGCTGTGGGGCAAGCCAACCTGGGGCGCGTACTGGGTCTGGGATGCGCGGCTGACGTCGGAGCTGGTGCTGCTGTTCCTCTACATGGGCGTGATCGGCCTGAACCAGGCCTACAGCGATGCGCGCACCGCCGCGCGGGCCTGTGCCTGGCTGGCGCTGGTCGGCGTGGTCAACGTGCCGATCGTGCATTACTCGGTGCAGTGGTGGAACTCGCTGCACCAGGGCTCGACGATTCTGAGCCTGGACGCGATACGCGACCCCAAAATCAGCGGCGCTATGCTGTGGCCGCTGCTGCTGATGCTGTTCGGCTCGTTCACGTTCTTCTTCGCAGTCTGGCTGCGTCGCCTGCAGAATGAGGTGCTGGCACGTGAACGCGGTGCCCGCTGGGTGCAGGAGTTGGTCCCGTCGTGAACGAAAAATATGCGTTGTATGTCTGGTCCAGTTACGGCCTCACGCTGGCCGTGCTGATGTGGAATCTGCTGGCGCCGTACCTGCGCCGTAACGAACTCCGGCGTCATCTGTCGGAACCTCTGGAAGAAGTCGAATGAGCGGGATGAGCAAGCGCCAGAAGCGCATGTCGGCGGTGATCGTGTTGCTGATCGGCGTCGGCACCGCTGCGGCTTTAGGGTTTACCGCGTTCCGCAAGAACATGATGTATTTCTATACGCCGAGCGACCTGCTCGCCGGCGCGGCACCGGCAGGTGCGACCCTGCAGCTGGGTGGTCTGGTGGAGAAGGGCAGCCTGCGTCGCGAAGAGGGTCTCAAAGTCGCGTTCGTGATGGCGGATTGCGAGAAACAGCTGCCGGTCAGCTACGAAGGCATCCTGCCGGATCTGTTCCGCGAGGGGCAGGGCGTGGTCGCCACCGGCAAGATCGGCATCGATCCGGTCAGCGGTCAACGGATGTTCGTCGCCAGCCAGATTCTCGCCAAGCACGACGAGAACTACATGCCGCCGCAGGTGGCCGCTTCGTTGAAGACGGCGGACGGTAAACATTCCTGCGCGCCGTTCAAGTCAGTCTACAAGCCGATGACGGCCGCGACCGACGCGCCGCGTTCCTGAAGTTGCACGCCAGAACCGCATGATTCCCGAACTCGGACACTTCGCGCTGATTCTCGCGCTCGGTATCGCGCTATTGCAGATGCTGTTGCCGTTGGCCGGCTGGCGCCGTCGCGATGTGCGGCTGCTGAGCGTCGCCGGCTCCGCCGCACAGGCGCAATTTCTTTGCGTGCTGGTCGCGTATGCGTGCTTGACCTATTGCTTCGTCACCAAGGATTTCTCGGTGCAGTATGTTTTCGAGAACGATCACACGCAGTTGCCGCTGTTCTATCGCGTCACCGCGGTGTGGGGCGCGCATGAAGGTTCGCTGCTGCTGTGGGTGTTGATCCTGTCGTCGTGGACGCTGGCGGTGTCGATCTTCAACCGGCGTCTGCCGGCCGATCTGAGTGCGCTGGTGCTGTCGGTGCTGGGCGCGATCAGCATCGGCTTTCTGCTGTTCATCCTGCTCACCTCGAATCCGTTCGCCCGACTGTTCCCGGTGCCGAGCGAAGGCCACGACCTCAATCCGATTTTGCAGGACCCTGGCCTCGCGATTCATCCGCCGATGCTCTACATGGGCTACGTCGGTTTCAGCGTCGCCTTCGCGTTCGCGATCGCGGCACTCATCAGCGGCCGGCTCGATGCTGCCTGGGCACGCTGGACGCGGCCGTGGACGACGACCGCCTGGATGTTCCTGACGCTCGGCATCACGCTTGGTTCGTGGTGGGCCTACAACGAACTCGGCTGGGGCGGCTGGTGGTTCTGGGATCCGGTCGAAAACGCGTCGTTCATGCCGTGGCTTGCGGGCACCGCGCTGATTCATTCGCTGGCGGTGACCGAGAAGCGCGGCCTGCTGAAATCCTGGACCGTGCTGCTGGCGATCCTGGCGTTCTCGCTGTCCTTGCTCGGTACTTTCCTGGTGCGTTCGGGCGTATTGGTGTCGGTGCATGCCTTCGCCAGCGATCCGGCGCGCGGCATGTTCATCCTGGCATTCATAGCGGTAGTCGTCGGTGGTGCGCTGACTTTGTATGCGGTGCGCGCACCCAAACTCGTGACTGAGGGTGCGGCGCCGATCAAACTGTTTTCGCGCGAAGGCTTGCTGCTGCTGAACAACGTCTTCCTGGTGGTCGCCTGCGCCGCGATTCTGCTCGGCACGCTGTATCCGCTGGTGCTGGATTCGCTGCATCTCGGCAAGATTTCGGTCGGACCGCCGTACTTCAACGCGGTGTTCCTGCCGCTGATGATCCCGTTGCTGATACTGGTCGGCGTCGGCGCGGTGGTGCCGTGGAAGCGCGGTGATGCGAATGCCACATGGCAACGCCTGAAACTGCCGGCACTGACGGCGGTCGTCATCGCCATTGCCTTGCCGTTTGCCTTGTATGGCCGCAGCACGTTGGTTGCACTGGTGGGTGGGCTGCTCGCTGCCTGGGCCGTGCTGGCCGCGAGCCAGGACGTCTGGCGGCGCGTGCGTTCGAAGCCGCAATGGACGACGGGGCTGGCATCGGTACCGCGCGCAGTCTGGGGCATGAGCTTGGCGCACATCGGTCTCGGCGTCTGGGCACTGGGCGTGGCCTTCGTCACCAGTTATGGCGTCGAGAAGGACATTCGCCTGCAGCCGCAGGCGGAGACCACAGTCGGCGGCTACAATTTCCGTTTTGCAGGCGCAGTCGAACAACTGGGTCCGAACTACACGGCGCAGCGCGGCAGCGTCAGCGTCGAGCACGCGGGTTCGAACATCGCGCTGTCGCCGGAGAAACGGTTCTATCCTTCGCAGGGCACGATGCTGACCGAATCGGCGGTCGATGCCAGTCTGCTGCGCGATCTATACGTCTCGCTCGGCGAAGGCTTTGACGACGGCAGCTGGAGTTTGCGCATCTACGTCAAGCCGATGGTGCGGATGATCTGGCTCGGCGGCGTGCTGATGTTCCTCGGCGGAATATTGGCCGCGAGCGATCGCCGCTATCGCCTGGTGCGCGCAGCGGAACGCAAAGCCGTTGCCGCCGGCGCATCAATGGCGGCCTAGCCATGCGTTACGCAATTCCAGTCGTCGTGCTGCTCGGCCTGCTGGCGCTGTTCATCAACGGTCTGCAGCACGATCCGCGCGAGCTGCCGAGTCCGCTGATCGGCAAGATCGCGCCGGCATTCAGTCTGCCGATGCTGAACGGCGACGCGAAGCAGCACGTCACGCCGGATGATTTGAAGGGCAAACCGGTGCTGGTCAATTTCTTCGCCAGCTGGTGCGCCGGTTGCCAGGAAGAGCATGCCTATCTGCTGCAGCTGGCCGGCAGCGGCCAGGCGCAGATCGTCGGCATCGACTACAAGGATGCGCTTGATGACGGCCGCAACTGGCTGCAACGGCGCGGCAATCCCTATGCACAGGTGCTGGTCGATCTCGACGGCAATACCGGCATCGACTGGGGCGTTTACGGCGTACCCGAAACCTTCGTACTGGATGCGCAGGGCAAGATCATCTTCAAGCACATCGGTCCGATGACTCCCCAAGCCTGGGAGCGCGATGTGCGTCCGAAACTGCAGGCGGCTTCATGACATTCTTGCGTTCGATTTGCGTGCTGGTGTTGCTGTTCGCCGGCGTCGCGCTGGCCCAGGTGCAGACCGAGAAACCGCCCATCGCGCTGACGACGGAACAGGAAGCGCGCTTCAAAGCGCTGCTGCCGAATCTGCGCTGCCTGGTCTGCCAGAACGAATCGCTGGCCGATTCGCAGGCGCCGCTGGCGCAGGATCTGCGCTACGAAATCCGTGGCTTGTTGGCGCAAGGCGACAGTGATTTCCAGGTGAAGAAATACCTGACCGATCGCTACGGCGAATTCATCCTGTATCGGCCCGCGGTTGAACTGAAGACCTATCTGCTGTGGTTCGGTCCCTTGCTGCTGCTGGTGATTGGACTGGTGACGCTGTACCGCTTCACGCGCCGTCGCCAGAATGCCGCGGCTGCGCCCGCGGTCGATCAAGCGGCGCTGCGCAAGCTGCTCGACGACGACGCAGGATGACGCCGGCGCTGTGGTTTGGCGTGGCGATCGCCGCGCTGTTCGTGTTCGCATTCGCGCTCACCACGCGGCCGTGGTGGCTGCGTAGTTCCAGCCGTGTGCGGCGGCAGCGCGCCAACGTCGCTGCCTATCAAACCCGCCTGGCTGAAATCGAAATCGAAAGTGCGGCGGGTCTGATCGAAGCGACCGAAGCCGAAGCGCTGAAACAGGAACTGGCCGTGCGCCTGCTGGCTGATGCCGACGCCGGTTCGGCCGATGCAGTGCTGGCGCCGGTGTCGCGCCCACGCATTTGGACCATCGTTGCAGCAGGCCTGCTACTGGCGCTGTTCGCCGGGGGCGGCTACTGGCTCGACGGCAGCTGGCGTCTGCAGCAGCAGATCGCCAGCCGCAGGCTGGCCGAGCCGGCAGTCGCTGAGATGATTCAGAAGCTGGCGGAGCGTCTGCAGCAACAGCCGGATGATCCGCAAGCCTGGGCGCTGCTTGGCCGCTCTTACTTCGTTCTGCAGCGTTTTGGCGATGCCGCCAAGGCTTATCGCCAGGCCAACGCGCGCGCGCCGGCGCCAAACGCCGAATGGCTCGCCGACGAAGGTGAGGCAATCGCGTTCGACGATGGGCGCACTCTCGATGATCGTTCCATCCAATTGTTCGAACAGGCGCTGCAGTTGCAGCCCGATTTCGGCAAAGCACTCTGGTACGCCGGCCTCGGCGCCGCGCAGCAGAACGACGTTGCGCGCGCGCGGGCGCTGTGGACGCGGTTGGCGCAACAGGATCTGCCGGAGCAGATGCGAAGCGTGCTGCAGGAGCGGCTGGCGGCGCTCGATGGCGCCGCAGCGCCTGCCGGGTCGGGCACGACACCCGCAGCGAATGCAGCGACTGCTGCTGCCGTCGCCTTGCATCTGCGCATCGTGCTGGCGCCAGCGCTGCTGGCGAAGATTCCAAACCAGGCCACGCTGCTGGTGTTCGCCAAGGCCGACGGCGGTCCGCCAATGCCGCTGGCGGTGCAGCGCTTGCCCGGCGCGAGGCCGCCGCTGGAGGTGACGCTCGACGACAGCCAGGCGATGACGCCGGCGCTGAAGCTGTCGCAGTTCGATCGTTACCTCGTCACCGCGCGGCTGTCGCAGGGTGGCATGGCGCAGGCGCTGTCCGGCGATCTGCAGGGGACGCTGCACCTTAGCCGCGCCGATGCCGGCAAGCCGGTGCTGCTGACGATCGACTCGATAGTGCCATAGTCGATATTTAAGCTCGCTAGAGGCCGGCGATAGTGACTGGTGGTGCGGTAGACGTATCATGTCGGCATTCAATTTGCCTCCAAAGTTCAGCGTTCCAAGTTTTTGAAACTGACCCGATGACCGCTCAGATGCTCGAGTTGCAAGCCTTGCCCGCCGCGCTGCCGACGTTCTTCAACGCCGCCCGCACGGCCCGGCGCAGTCCCGCCGCGAAGATCGAACTGCCGTCTTTGCAGGTGCATGTGGCAGCGCTGAAAGTCGATCCGGCGCGCTTGCGCGCCTACAACAAACTGCTGGGCTTTAGCGACGGCGCGACGCTGCCGCTGACCTATCCGCATGTGCTCGGCAGTTCGCTGCACATGCACTTGATGGCGCAGCCGCAATTCCCGCTACCGATGCTCGGTTTGGTGCATCTGCGCAATGAGATCGAGCAGACCCAGCCGCTCGGCATCGACGACAGGCTCGACCTGCAGGTGGCGCTGACCGGCAGCCGCGAGGTCGCGCAGGGCCTGGAATTCGACTTCGTCACCGAATTCGCGGTCGGTGATAGTGGCACCTTGTGGCGCGGCATCTCGACGTACCTGTACCGTATCAAGGGCAAAAAGCCGGCGCGCAGCCGCACTCCGATGGCCGAAATCCCGCTGTCGAAATATCTGGCGCTGAATGCGCCGGCTGACATCGGCCGGCGCTACGCCAAGGTCTCGCGCGACTACAACCCGATTCACTTGTATTCCTTGACCGCGCGGCTGTTCGGGTTCAAGCGCGCCATCGCCACCGGCATGTGGACCGCGGCGCGTACGCTGGCGCTGCTGGAGTGCGAACTGCAGAGCGCGCCGCAGCACTACGCGTTTCAGTTCAAGCAGCCGTTCCTGCTGCCGGGACGTGCCGCACTGCGCTACGAAACCCACGGCGATAAAGTCGAGTTCACTTTGGTTGGCGCCGACGCTGGAAAAGTCCACTTGGCCGGCACGCTGCGCTAAACTATCAACCTGCAAGCAAGTGACAGCTGTGGCGGGAACGACCGCGACAAACGCCGGTCTACCGACTCTCCGGACTAGAGAACCGAATGCGCATTAGAAAAGCAGTTTTCCCCGTCGCCGGGCTTGGCACCCGCTTCCTTCCCGCGACCAAGGCCAGCGCCAAGGAAATGCTGCCGATCGTCGACAAGCCGCTGATCCAGTACGCGGTGCAGGAAGCCATCTCGGCCGGCGCCGAGGAGCTGATCTTCATTACCGGCCGCTCGAAGAATTCGATCATGGATCACTTCGACAAGGCCTACGAGCTGGAAGCCGAACTGGCCAGCCGCGGCAAGGGCAAGCTGCTCGAAACCGTGCAGGAAATCCTGCCGCCGGGCATCACCTGCATCTTCATCCGTCAGGCCGAAGCGCTCGGCCTGGGACATGCGGTGCTGTGCGCCTGGCCGGCGGTCGGCGACGAAGATTTCTCGGTGATTCTGGCGGACGACCTGATCGACGGCCGCCTGCGGCCCTGCCTGGCGCAGATGCAGCGCGTCTACCAGGAGTACGGCACCAGCGTCATCGCAGTCGAACGCGTGCCACCGGAAGATGTGTCGAGCTACGGCATCGTCGAAACGCAGCCGGTTGGCCCGGGCCTCGGCGAAATCCGTCGCATCGTCGAAAAGCCGAAGCCGTCGGAGGCCACTAGCAATCTTGCGGTGGTCGGCCGCTACATTCTGACGCCGCGGATTTTCAAGCTGCTGGAACGGACGCAGCGTGGCGCCGGCGGCGAAATCCAGCTGACCGATGCGATCAGCGCGATGATCCAGGAGCAGACCGTGCTGGCCTACGAATTCGAAGGCACGCGCTACGATTGCGGCAGCAAGCTGGGTTATCTCAAGGCCAATGTCGAATACGGTCTCAAGCATCCCGAACTCGCGGACGGTTTCCGCGAATACCTGCACGACCTCACTGCAGACTGGCAGCAGACGGCGAGCGAAAAAGTAGTGAAGGTCGCGAAGAAATAGCACCGGTACGATCCGGTAGCGCAGCGGCGAAGGAAACATCATGACTGGAGCGAAATATCAGAGCCTGATCGAGTCGTCCTCGATCCAGGGTGCCAATGCCGATTACGTCGAGGATCTGTACGAACAGTTCCTCAGCGATCCGGATAGTGTCGATGCCGAATGGCGCGCCTATTTCCGCGGTGTGCAGGCGCCGGCCGGCGCAGTGGATGTGCCGCACTCGCCGATACGCGCGCGCTTTGCCAAGCTGGCGCGCGAACGCAAGCTCAGCAGCGCCGGCGCTGCGGCCAGCGACGCGCGCTTCGATGCGCGCGCTGCCGAGAAGCAGGCCGCGGTACTGCGGCTGATCAACTATTACCGCGTGCGCGGCCACCAGGCGGCGAAGCTCGATCCGCTCGGTTTGGCGCCGATCGCGCAAGTGCAGGATCTCGATCCGGTGTTCCACGGCCTGCAGCCGGAAGATATGGATTCCGAGTTCAACACCGGCACGCTGGCCGCGGCCGATCGTCTGCCGCTGCGCGAAATCATCCGCATCGTCAAAGCGGTCTATACCGATACGATCGGCGCGGAGTACATGTACATCACGGAGACGGCGCAGAAGCGCTGGGTCCAGAAGCGGCTCGAAGGCGAGGTATTCAAGCCGCGGCTGAGCAACGAGCAGAAGAAGGATGTGCTCACGCAACTGGCTGCCGCCGAGGGCATCGAGCGCTATCTGCACAATAAGTACGTCGGCCAGAAGCGCTTCTCGTTGGAAGGCGGCGACTCGCTGATCCCGCTGCTCGACGAGCTGATGCGCATCGCGGCGTCGCGCGGCGTCGAAGACATCGTCATCGGCATGGCGCATCGCGGCCGTCTCAACGTACTGGTCAACGTGCTCGGCAAATCGCCGAAGGATCTGTTCGCGGAATTCGAAGGCAAGTATTCCGCGGAAAGCCTGACCCGTTCCGGCGACGTCAAGTACCACATGGGTTTCTCGACCGACATCGAGATCATCGGCAAGCGCCTGCATCTGGTGCTGGCGTTCAATCCTTCGCATCTGGAAATCGTCAACCCGGTGGTCGAGGGTTCGGTGAAAGCGCGCCAGGTGCGCCGCGAGGACGACAAGGGCGACCGCGTAGTGCCGGTGCTGATTCATGGCGACGCCGCATTCGCCGGCCAGGGCGTGGTGATGGAAACGCTGCAGCTGTCGCACTCGAAGGGCTACAGCACCGGCGGCACCGTGCATATCATCGTCAACAACCAGATCGGCTTCACCACGCCGAATCCGATCGAGGTGCGTGAAGGCCATGAGGCGCGCACTTCGCGCTACTGCACCGACATCGCCAAGATGCTCGAAGCACCGGTGTTCCACGTCAACGGCGACGATCCCGAAGCAGTGGTGTTCGTGACCCGGCTGGCGATGGACTTCCGCAACGAATTTCACAAGGACGTCATTGTCGATCTGTGCTGCTACCGCCGGCATGGCCACAACGAAGCCGACGAACCGGCGGCGACGCAGCCGGTGATGTACGAAGCCATCCGCAAGCAGCCGACGACCTATGCGCTGTACGCGCAGAAGCTGGTCGAGCAGGGCGTGATCGGCAAGGACGAACCGGAACTGCTGACGCGTGCCTATCGCGACGGCCTCGACCAGGGCGAGAACATCGCCCGCACCACGCTCGGCATGGTCGGCAACCAGTACACCGTCAACTGGGCGAATTATCAGAAGGACAGCTGGGATACGCCGGCCGACACTTCGATGACGCTGGAAACACTGCAGCGGCTTGCCGGCCAGATGCATGCGCTGCCGGCCGATTTCACGCTGCACCCACGCGTGCTGAAGATCTACGAAGACCGCGTCAAGATGGCCGCGGGCGATCTGCCAATGGATTGGGGCTTTGCCGAAACCATGGCCTATGCCGGCCTGGTGCAGGAAGGGTTCTCGGTGCGTCTGGTCGGTCAGGACACGCGTCGCGGAACGTTCTTCCATCGTCATGCCACCATTCATGACGTCAAGACCGGCGCCAACTACACGCCGCTGCGTCACCTCGATGCCGACAAGCATCGCTTCGTCGTCAATGACACCTTGTTGTCGGAAGAAGGTGTGCTCGGCTTCGAGTACGGCTACAGCACCACCGATCCGGATTCGCTGGTGATCTGGGAAGCGCAGTTCGGCGACTTCGTCAACGGCGCGCAGGTGGTGATCGATCAGTTCATCGCTTCCGGCCAGGCCAAGTGGGGCCGCCTGTGCGGTCTTACCATGTTCCTGCCGCATGGTTTCGAAGGCCAGGGTCCGGAGCATTCCTCGGGACGTCCGGAGCGCTTCCTGCAACTGTGTGCCGGCAACAACATGCAGGTCTGCGTGCCGTCGACGCCGGCGCAATTCTTTCACATGATCCGCCGGCAGATGAAGCGTTCCCTGCGTCTGCCGCTGATCGTGATGACGCCGAAATCGCTGCTGCGTCACAAGCTGTCGGTGTCGCATCTCGACGATCTCACCAACGGCCAGTTCCAGATGCTGATCGGTGAAACCGAGAAGCTCGACGCCGCCAAGGTCAAGCGCATCGTGTTCTGCGCCGGCCGCGTCTACTATGACCTCATCGAAGCGCGCGCCAAGCAGCAGCGGGCTGACGTCGCCATCGTCCGCATCGAGCAGCTGTATCCATTCCCAAGGGCCAATTACGAAGCGCAGATCGCCGCCTATCCGAACGCCAAGGAAGTGCTGTGGTGCCAGGAAGAGCCGGAGAACCAGGGCGCCTGGTATCAGATCAAGCATCGTCTGCGGGCCTATCTGGCCGACGATCACGATCTGCTCTACGCCACCCGCAAAGGCAATTCGACCACCGCGGTCGGTTACCTCAAGGTGCATCAGCATGAACAGGAAGAAGTGGTACGCGCGGCGCTCGACGGCGGCCTGCCGGTTCGCGGCGGCGCCTGAGCCGTTGCCTAAAGACGCCTCGCCGGGCACTGCATCGCAGCGGTATCGAATAAACATAAGAACGGAGTTCGCATGAGTATCCAGATCAAAGTCCCCAACCTGCCGGAATCGGTGACGGAAGCCACCATCGCGGGCTGGCATTTCAAGGCGGGTGATGCAGTCAAGCGCGAGCAGAATCTGGTCGATCTCGAAACCGACAAAGTGGTGCTGGAAGTGCCGGCGACAGCCGACGGCGTGCTGACGGAAGTGCGCATCGCACCGGGTACGACGGTCAAGGCCGGCGACATCATCGGCGTGCTCGAGGAAGGTGCGGCGGCCGCACCGGTGGCCAAAGTGAAGGATTCGGCGCCTGCCGGTGGCGATGTCGTCGTCGGCGCTGCTGCCAAGCCGGAGCAGAAGTCTGCCGATAAATCCGCAGCCGAAAGCGACGACGATGGCCAGAGCCCGGCGGTGCGCAAGCTGCTGGCGGAACTCGGCCTGTCGGCCGCGCAGATCACCGGCACCGGCAAGGGCGGACGCCTGACCAAGGAAGACGTGCAGGCCTTTGCGGATAAACCGAAAGCGGCGCCTGCTGCGGCACCGGCGAAGGCCGAAGCCGCTGCAGCGAAGCCCGCTGCGAAACCGGCCGCCGGATCGCGCGAAGAACAGCGCGTGCCGATGACGCGCATCCGTGCCCGCATCGCCGAGCGTCTGGTCGAAGCGCAAGCCACCGCGGCAATGCTGACCACGTTCAACGAGGTCGATCTGAAGGCGGTGTCGGAGATTCGCGCCAAGTTCAAAGAACCGTTCGAGAAGGCCAACGGCGTCAAGCTCGGCTTCATGTCGTTCTTCGTCAAAGCATCGATTGAATCGCTGAAGAAATACCCGGCGGTGAATGCCTCGATCGACGGCAGCGATGTGGTCTATCACGGCTACTACGATGTCGGCGTTGCGGTGTCGACCGAGCGCGGGCTGGTGGTGCCGATCCTGCGCGATGCGGATGCGCTGTCATTTGCCGAAATCGAAAAGACCATCGGCGAATTGGGTGCGAAGGCGCGCAACGGCAAACTGACGATGGACGATCTCACCGGCGGCACGTTCTCGATCACCAACGGCGGCACCTTCGGCTCGATGATGTCGACGCCGATCCTGAATCCGCCGCAGGCCGCGATTCTCGGCATGCACGGCATCTTCGACCGTCCGGTCGTGGTCGGCGGCGAGATCGTCATCCGGCCGATGATGTACCTGGCGCTGACCTACGATCATCGCCTGATCGATGGCCGCGAAGCCGTGCTGTTCCTGCGTTCGATCAAGGAAGCGCTGGAAGATCCGTCGCGGCTGCTGCTGCAGTTATAAGTCGTCTGCAACGTTTCCGAGGCCCGCCTGTAGACGCTGCAGACGGGCCTTTTTGCTGTTTGCGGTGGCGATTGCGTCGTAGGCGGTGTATTCGCCGCGCTGCTGAAACAATTCTTTACTTCGATTGGCCGCGAACTGTTCTGGCGCTGGTGGCGTCCAACGGGGGCATTGCGGCATATTGCAGGCCACTTAACTCCAAACACCGGGAACGAGAATTCGAATGCGCAGAACGCTGGTCGTGGCGCTGGCGCTGGCCGTTGTTTTCGCCGCAGGCTGCTCCAAGCAGGCCGCGCCCGGAGGCGCGGGTGGCGGCGGTGGCAAGAAGGGTCGCGGCGGTGCTGCAGACGGACCGGTGCCGGTGACGGTGGTCGCAGTCCAAAGCCAGGATGTGCCGATCTATCTCGACGGACTCGGTTCGGTGCAGGCCTTCAACAACGCGACGTTGCAGCCGCAGGTCACCGGCCAGTTGATCGCGGTGCCGTTCAAGGAAGGCGACGAGGTCAAGCGTGGCGATCTGATCGCGCAGATCGACCCGCGCAGCTACCAGGCGCAACTCGATCAGGCGATCGCTAAAAAAGCGCAGGACCAGGCAACCTTGGTCAGCGCCAAGCTCGATCTGACGCGTTACCAGGATCTGTTGCCGGATGGTTTCGTGTCCAAGCAGCAGGTCGATCAGCAGTTCGCCGCCGTCGGCGCCGACCAGGCGACCGTGCAATCCGACGAAGCGGCGATCGAGAATGCGCGCGTGCAGTTGTCGTACTGCACGATCCATGCGCCGTTCGACGGTGTCGTCGGCATTCGTCAGGTCGACGTCGGCAATCTGGTGCAGGGCGGCAGTTCCACCGGCATCGTCGTCATCACCCAGATCAAGCCGATTTCGGTCAGCTTCACGCTGCCGGAGCAGGCGCTCGCCGAAATCCGCAAAGCCGATACGCAGAAGCTAGTGGTGGTGGCGATCAATCGCGACAACAAGTCCGAGCTGGCACGCGGCGAGCTGCTGGCGTTCGACAACCAGATCGACCAGACCACCGGCACGATCAAGCTCAAAGCAACGTTCACCAACGGCGACAAGACGCTATGGCCGGGCCAGTTCGTCAACGTGCGATTGCTGGTGCGTACGCAAAAGGATGGTCTGACGATTCCGGCGCCGGCAGTGCAGCGCGGCCCCAATGGCTCGTTCGTCTACGTCGTCAAGCCGGATCAGACCGTCGAGATGCGCAGCCTCACGGTGGCGCAATCGGAAGATGGCCTCGCACTGATCGGCGATGGTCTCAAAGCCGGCGAGCAGGTCGTCACCGATGGTCAGTATCGCTTGCAGCCGGGTTCGAAGATCACTATTTCGACCGATGCAGCCGCAGCGCCGCCGGAGAGCAAGAAAGCGACGAGCGACGATCCGAGCGCGGCCAGCACGGCGACGCCGCAGAAGCACAAACATGCCACCAATGCCAATCCGGATGCCGATTCGCAGGCGCCGAAGTCTGCGACGCCGGCCGCGCCGCATCCGTGACGTGCGTAGCCGGCTGATGCCATTCCAAGCAGCGGATAGTCCGGGCGCATGAGCGTCTCCGAACCGTTCATTGATCGGCCGATCGCGACCTCGCTGCTGATGGTGGCGGTGTTGCTGCTCGGCATGCTGGGCTATAAATTCCTGGCGATTTCGGCACTGCCGGCGGTGGACTTCCCGACGATCCAGGTGACCACGCAATATCCGGGCGCCAGCCCCGATGTGATGGGCTCGCTGGTGACGACACCCTTGGAGCGCCAGTTCGGTCAGATCGCCGGCATCAGCGCGATGATTTCGGACAGTTCCTACGGCGTCTCCAACATCACGCTGCAGTTCGGCCTCGACCGCAACATCGACAGCGCTGCGCAGGACGTGCAGGCGGCGATCAATGCAGCAAAGGGTACTTTGCCGTCGAACCTGCCGTATCCGCCGGTCTACAACAAGGTCAATCCGGCCGACACGCCGATCCTGTCGCTATCGGTCAGCTCGGACACCTTGTCGATCGATAAGGTCAACGACTTCGCCGATACCGTGCTCGGCCAGAAGCTGTCGCAGGTGTCCGGCGTCGGTCTGGTGACGATCCAGGGCAACCAGAAGCCGGCGGTGCGGGTGCAGGTCAATCCTTCGGCGATCGCCGGGCTGGGCCTCGGCCTGGAAGACATCCGTACTGCAATCGGTCAGGCCAACGTCAACCAGCCGAAGGGCAGCTTCAACGGCAATGCGCAGTCGTACACGATCGGTTCGAATGACCAGATCGGCTCGGCGGCGGAGTTCGAGCCGGTGATCGTCGCTTACAAAAATGGCGCGCCGGTGCGCCTGAGCGATGTCGCCGTCGTCACCGACGGCGTCGAGAACGATCAGCTCGCGGCCTGGGTCGGCGATCCGAAAATCGGCAGTCGGCCGGCGGTATTGCTCGACATCCAGCGCCAGCCCGGCGCCAACATCATTCAGACCGTCGACGCGATCAAAGCTTTGTTGCCGCAGCTGGAAGCTTCGATTCCGGCATCGGTGAAAGTGCGCGTGCTGTCGGACCGCACCGAGACCATCCGCGCGTCGGTCAGCGACGTGCAGTTCACGCTGATGCTGACCGTGGTGCTGGTGGTGCTGGTGATCTTCCTGTTCCTGCGCAAGCTGTGGGCGACGGTGATCCCCAGCGTCGCGCTGCCGCTGTCGCTGATCGGCACCTTCGGCGTGATGGCGCTGTGCGGTTTCTCGCTCGACAACTTGTCGCTGATGGCGCTGACCATCGCCACCGGCTTCGTCGTCGACGATGCGATCGTGATGATCGAGAACATCGTGCGCTACATCGAACAGGGCAAGGAGCCGGAAGAGGCCGCGCGCCTGGGTGCGCGCCAGATCGGCTTCACCGTGATCTCGCTGACGATCTCGCTGATCGCGGTGTTCATTCCGCTGCTGCTGATGCCGGGGATCGTCGGCCGCCTATTCAACGAGTTCGCGCTGGTGCTGTCGATCGCGGTGATCCTGTCGGCAGTGGTCTCGCTGACCCTGACGCCGATGATGTGCGCCAAGCTGCTGAAGCGCGAAGATCCCGAGCAGGAAGCCGCCGACACGCGCAGCAATCGTCTGTTCCGCTGGAGCGAGCACGTGTTCGACCGCGGCCTGGCCGGCTATGAAAGCAGTCTGCGCTGGGTGATGCAGCGCCAGTTCGCAACGCTGCTGGTGGCGACGGCGACGCTGGTGCTAACCGTGTTTCTCTACATCATCATTCCGAAGGGCTTGATTCCGCAGCAGGACACCGGCGTCATCACCGGCGTTACTGAAGCCGATCAGAGCATTTCGTTCAGCGCGATGGTGGCGCGCAGCCAGGCGCTGGCCGATGTCGTGCGCAAGGACAAGAATGTGCAGAGCGTGTCGGCTTTCGTCGGCGCCGGTACCGTCAACACCACGCTCAATACCGGTCGCCTGAGCATCGTGCTGAAGCCGCGCAAGCAGCGTTCGACGGCGCAGGAAATCATCGACCGGCTGAAGCAGGCGACCGCCGACGTGCAGGGCATCTCGCTCTACCTGCAGCCGGTGCAGGATCTGCAGATCGATAGCCGCGTCAGCCGCACGCAGTACCAATACGTGCTGCAGGACACCGATCCGATCGAACTCAACGAATGGGTGCCGAAGCTGCTCGGCGCCTTGCAGCAGCAGCCGGAACTGGCGGATGTCGCCAGCGACCAGCAGGCGCAGGGTCTGCAGCTGAGCCTGACCATCGATCGCGATCGCGCCAGCCAGTTTGGCGTGCCGGTGCAGGCGATCGACGACACCCTCTACGACGCCTTCGGCCAGCGCCAGGTGTCGACCATCTATACCGAGCAGAACCAGTACCGCGTGATTCTGGAAGTGGCGCCGGAATTCCGCATGCAGCCGGATACGCTCGACAAGCTCTACGTCAAAGCCAACACGGCGACGCTGAGTTCGGCCGCCAGTTCCAACGCGGCCGCGGCCAATTCGGCAGCGGCCAACTCCGAGGCGGCGCGCACGGCGACGACTGTGGGTTCAAGTACAACGACTGCCACCACTGGCACCGCCAGCAGTTCATCGAACAGCTTCACGCTCGGCTCCAGCAACATGGTGCCGCTGTCGACTTTCGTGCATATGGAGACGATCACCGGACCGCTGGTGGTGACGCATCAGGGCCAGCTCTCGGCGGCGACCGTATCGTTCAATCTGGCCGCGGGAAAATCGCTCAGCGATGCGGTGACGGCGATCGACGCGGCCAAGCTGGCGATCGGTCTGCCATCGACCATCACCACCAGCTATTCCGGTTCGGCGGCCGAGTTCCAGTCGTCGCTCGGCAACGAGCCTTACCTGATTCTGGCCGCGCTGGTGGTCATCTACATCGTGCTCGGCGTGCTGTACGAGAGCTACATCCATCCGATCACGATCCTGTCGACCCTGCCTTCGGCCGGCGTCGGTGCGCTGGTGGCCTTGCTGCTGACCGGGCAGGATCTGTCGATCGTCGCGCTGATCGGCATCATCCTGCTGATCGGCATCGTCAAGAAGAACGCGATCATGATGATCGACTTCGCGCTCGAGGCGGAGCGGCATCAGGGACTATCGCCGGAGCAATCGATCTTCCAGGCGGCCGTGCTGCGTTTCCGCCCGATCATGATGACGACGATGGCCGCACTGCTCGGTGCCCTACCGCTGGCCTTGTCGAACGGTACCGGCTCGGAACTGCGTAAGCCGCTCGGTATCTCGATCGTCGGCGGCCTGCTGCTGTCGCAGGTGCTGACGCTGTACACGACGCCGGTGATCTATCTGTACATGGATCGGCTGGCGGCGCGACTGCGGCGCTGGCGCCAGCCGGCGACGCACACGGCGGGGCCTACGCCAGACCCGCAGCCGCAAACGCACTAGAGCACGCTCGGCGCCGTCGTGTTCAATATCAGCGCCCCGTTCATCCTGCGGCCGATCGGCACCTCGCTGCTGGCGGTCGGCCTGTTCCTGCTCGGCGTGATCGCCTATCACTTTCTGCCGGTGGCGCCGCTGCCGCAGATCGACGTGCCGACCATCTTCACCTCGGTGCAGCAGCCCGGAGCTTCGCCCGAGACGATGGCGTCGACCATCGCAGCACCCTTGGAGCGACGGTTTGGACAGATCGCCGGTCTCAACGAGCTGACGTCGTCGAGTTCGCTCGGCAGCAGTACCGTCATCATGCAGTTCGATCTGACCAAAAACATCGACGCCGCCGCGCGCGATGTCGCGGCGGCGATCAATGCCGCGTCTGCGGACCTGCCGGCCGGGCTGCCGAATCCGCCGACCTACCGCAAAGCCAATCCGAACGATGCACCGGTGATGATTCTGGCGCTGACCTCGGATAGCTATCCCTTGTCGGAGCTGTACAACTACGCCGATTCGCTGCTGGCGCAGCGCATTTCGCAGGTCAAGGGCGTCAGCCAGGTCGACATCGCCGGCGGTGCGCAGCCGGCGACGCATATCCAGGTCAATTCGGCGGCCTTGTCGGCGATGCAGCTGAATATCGACGACGTCCGCAGTGCCTTGTCCGGGCTGTCCGCGAACGCGCCGAAGGGCGCGCTCGGCAATGGCAACCAGAACATGGTGATCACCGCCAACGATCAGCTCAGCGCGATCCAGGACTATCAGGATTTGGTGCTCGGCATGCGCAATGGCGTGCCGCTACGGCTCAGCTCGATCGCCAACATCGTGCCGGGGCAGGTCAACGCGTTCCAGGCCGGCTGGTTCAACAAGCAGCGCTCGGTACTGCTGATCGTGCGCAAGCAGTCGGATGCCAACATCATCAAGACGGTCGACGGCGTCAAGGCGCTGCTGCCGGTGCTGAGTGCCTGGCTGCCGCAGGCGGTGCACTTGGAGGTGCAGACCGATCGTACGCTGACGATCCGCTCGTCGGTGCACGACGTGCAGTTCTCGCTGCTGCTGTCGGTGGCGTTGGTGGTGATGGTGATGCTGCTATTCCTGCGGCGCTGGACGCCGACGCTGATTGCCGGCGTCACTGTGCCGCTGTCTTTGGCCGGCACGTTCGCGGCGATGTGGGCGCTCGGCTACAGTCTCGACAATTTCTCGCTGATGGCGCTGACGGTGGCGGTCGGCTTCGTCGTCGACGATGCGATCGTGGTGATCGAAAACATCGTGCGTCACATCGAGCAGGGCAAGACGCGCATGGAAGCCGCGCTGCTCGGCGGTCGCGAGATCGGTTTCACGGTGCTGTCGATGAGCATCTCGCTGATCGCGGTATTCATTCCGATCCTGTTCATGGGCGGCCTGATCGGACGCTTGTTCCGCGAGTTTTCGGTGACGCTGGCGGTGGCGATCGCGGTTTCCGGCGTCGTTTCGCTGACGCTGACGCCGTCGCTGTGCGGCCGCTTCCTGCGCTCGGAGCACGAACGCGATGCCGCCGGTGCTGCGCCGCGCCGTCCGAACTGGCTGATGCGGCAGGCCGAGCGCGGACTCAACGCCATGCTGCGCGGCTATACGCGCGGGCTCGACTGGTCCTTGCGCCATTCCTGGCTGATGCTGCTGGTGACGGCGGCAACGGTGGTGGCGACGGTCTATCTGTATATCGCCATTCCGAAGGGTTTCTTCCCGGCGCAGGACACCGGCATGATCTCCGGCAGCACCGAGGGCGCGCAGGACATCTCATTCACCTCGATGGTGGCGAAACAGCAACAGGCCGCCGCTATCATCCTGGCCGATCCCGACGTGGTGTCGATGGGCTCGTTCCTCGGCGGCCGCAATTCCGCCAACAACGGCAGCATGTTCATCTCGCTGAAAGAGAAAAGTGCCGGCCGCAAGGCGACGGTCGACGAGATCATCAACCGGCTGCGGCCCAAGTTCTCCAGCATCACCGGCCTCGGCGTCTATCTGCAGGCGGTACAGGATGTGCGCGTCGGCGGCCGTGCGGGTAAGTCGCTGTACACCTATACGCTGCAGTCTTCCGACATCCAGGATTTATATACCTGGGTGCCGAAGCTGGTCGACAAGCTGAAGACGGCCGCTGAGTTGAAAGACGTCAGCACCGACCTGGAAAAATCCGGACTGCAGATGAATGTAGTGGTGGACCGCGATGCGGCCTCGCGTCTGGGTCTGACGCCGGCGACGGTCGATCAGGCCCTCGGCAATGCGTTCGCGCAGAGCCAGATCCTGATCACCTACACGCAGCTCAACGAGTACCACGTCGTGCTCGAAGCGCTGCCGGACGAGCAGCAGGATCCCGACACGCTGTCGCACATCTACATCAAGGGCAGCAACGGCCAGAGCGTGCCGCTGTCGGCGATCGCGCATTTCGAAGCCGGCACCGCGCCGCTGTCGATCAGCCACCAGGGGCAATTCCCGGTGGTCAACATCACCTTCAACCTGGCGCCGGACATCTCGCTGGGGCAGGCCACCGACGTGATCGACCAGGCGATGCTGAATCTGCATATGCCCGGCAATATCCGCGGCAGCTTCGCCGGCAATGCGCAACTGTTCCAGCAGTCGGTCAGCACGCTGCCGATCCTGATCCTGACCGCGCTGCTGGCGGTCTACATCGTGCTCGGCATGCTGTACGAAAGCCTGATCCACCCGCTGACGATCCTGTCGACGCTGCCCTCGGCCGGCATCGGTGCGCTGCTGGCGCTGCTGGCGACCGGCACCGAACTGTCGATCGTTGCCATCATCGGCATCATCCTGCTGATCGGCATCGTCAAGAAGAACGCCATCATGATGATCGACTTCGCGCTCGCTGCCGAACGTACCGGCGGCCTGAGTCCGCGCGACGCCATCTACCAGGCCTGCCTGGTGCGTTTCCGGCCGATCATGATGACCACGCTGGCGGCGCTGTTCGGCGCGGTGCCGCTGGCGGTGGGTATGGGCACCGGTTCGGAACTGCGGCAGCCGCTGGGCATCGCCATCGTCGGCGGCCTGCTGCTGTCGCAGATGATGACTTTGTTCACGACGCCGGTGGTCTACCTCGCGCTGGAGCGCCTGTCGACGCGGCGCCACCGCCGCCGCACCTTGCCGACTGCGGCGCCGAGTCCGATTTGATTGATGTATAGCCAAACATGGAACTGAGCAGTCCCGACCAGATTCGTGCCTTGCTCATGGGCACGCAGCGCATTGCCGTGCTCGGCATCAAAACCGAGGCGCAGGTCGATCAGCCGGCGTTCTACGTACCGCAATATCTGGTACGCGCGGGCTTCGAAGTGATTCCGGTACCGGTCTACTACCCGGATGCGCGCGAGATCCTCGGCCAGCCGGTGTATCGGCGACTGCTCGATATTCCCGGCACGGTCGATCTGGTCGATGTATTCCGGCGCGGCCCCGACATTGACCAGCATCTGGACGATATTCTCGCCAAGCGACCCAAGGCCGTGTGGTTCCAGTTGGGGATACGCAACGATGCCGTGGCTCGGAAGCTGAGTGAGGCCGGCATCGACGTCGTGCAGGACCGTTGCCTGATGGTGGACCACCGGCAATTCGCCAGCTGAGTACCAAAACTGTGCGCTAGCGATCCGCAGGCGCAATCAGCAACGCAAAGGGCGGCGTGTCCAGACCGGGCCACGCCGCACCGGGCAATCGCTAAATCCCGAGTCCGCTCTTGGCCGTGTCGACGACCTGTGCGACTTCCTGCACGACGGCTTCGACTTTTTCTTTGATCACGGCGGCGATCTTTTTCTTCGGCGCCTTCTTCTTAGCAACGGCCTTCTTCGCGACTTTCTTCGCCGCTTTCTTGGCAACTGCTTTTTTGGCAACTTTTTTCGCGACTTTCTTGGCCGCCTTCTTTACTGCTTTCTTGGCGACTTTCTTCGGCGCTTTCTTAGCAAGCTTCTTGGCAACTTTCTTGACGGCCTTGGTCGCCTTCTTTGCTGCCTTGGTCACTTTCTTCGCCACCTTCTTTACCGCTTTCTTCTTCTTTGCAGCTGCCATCTTCACTCTCCCTTTCCGCTCGATTGGAACAACCCTTGTGCAGCTTAGCTGAAACATTGCAACGCGCAAGCCCGATGTAGATCTGTACTCATGCCTTGGTCGATGCAACAACGCGGATGCTTCGCATCAAGCGTTGCGGTCACGCCGGCTAGGGTCGATTGCGACAGCCCCGCGGCCGGCCGAAAAAAGGTCGCAGATGTCAGCAAATGCTTGGTTCTGGAGGTGGTGGCTGATTCACGCGATGCACTGAAGCGGCGCTCGATA
>JAQGNU010000186.1 GCA_028291645.1 Nevskia sp. | reverse complement strand
CCCATCTGCAGGCTGTTGAGCAGCGCGGTCAGCGTGGTTGGGCCGGCGATGGTGACGCGGTATTCGCGCTGCAATAGCTCGCCGAGGCCGGGGCGGCGGATGACTTCGGCGTAGAGCCCTTCGGTCGGCAGGAACAGCAGCGCGAAATCGGTGGTGTGCGGCGGGTCGATGTACTTGTCGCGGATCGAGCGCGCTTCCAGCTTGATGCGGTTCTCGAGTTGACGCCCGGCTTCGTCGACGCCGGCCACGTCGGCGCGCTCCTGCGCATCGATCAGACGCTCGTAGTCCTCGCGCGGAAACTTGGCGTCGATCGGCAGCCAGACGCTCTCGCCGGCATCCTGGCCCGGCAGACGGATCGCGTACTCGACCTTGTCGTTGCTGCCCTTGCGGGTGGCGACATTGGCGGCGTACTGCTCGGCGACGAGAATCTGTTCGAGCAGATTGCCGAGCTGCACTTCGCCCCAGGTGCCGCGCGTCTAGACGTTGGTCAGCACGCGCTTGAGATCGCCGACGCCGGCGGCCAGCGACTGCATTTCGCCCAAGCCGCGCTGCACCAGTTCGAGCCGTTCGCTGACCAGCTTGAACGATTGGCCGAGACGCTCTTCCAGCGTGTTGTGCAGCTTCTCGTCGACGGTCTTGCGCATCTCTTCGAGCTTGACGGCGTTGTCGGCCTGCAGCTCCTTGAGGCGTTCGTCGACGGTGCTGCGCAATTCTGCGAGGCGCTGCGTGCTGGTCTCGCCGATCGCGGTGAGCCGCAGCACCAGTGCTTCACCGAACCGTTGCAGCGTAGCGTCCTGTTCAACCCGACCGTCGCGTGCATCCTTCTGCATGCCTAGCTGACGTTCGTCGATCCGCTGGCTGAGTGCTTCGAGCTGGCGGCCGAAAGTTTCCAATTGTGCCGCGAGCGCGCGGCCGAGTTGATCCTGCTGGGTGGCGAGCGTCTGCCCGAACTGCAGCAGCGACGCGGACAGCTCTACGCGCTGCTGACGGCTTTGTTCGAGCGCTTCCGCACGCGCACGCGCGCCTTCGTCGCGCAGATTGCGCTCCAGCGTGGCGATGGCATCGCTGCCGAGACCTTGGCCGAGCTTGCGCACGGCGAGCAGGGTCAGCAGCACCAGCAGCGCCAATAACAGCGCGGCAGCAATCGCGATCAGGACGGGTGTGGTGAACATCGGCTAAGCATAACCGCCGCCGAAAGCCTGCGGCGCAGCGACCGCGGTCAGGCCGCTTTCTTGCGCGCGAAGGTCAGCAGGAACTCCATCTGATCGGCAAGGATGCGACGGTTGCTGAGGATCAGATATTCCGCGAGATTCGGAATGTACGGCACCGCCAGCAGCTTCATGCGCGCTTCTTCCGGCGTGCGGTCGTCCTTGCGCTGATTGCAGTGGCGGCAGGCGGTGACGCAGTTTTCCCAGACGCTGGCGCCGCCGCGCGACGCCGGAATGACGTGATCGCGCGTTAATTCGCTAACGGCGAACTGCTGGCCGCAGTACATGCAGAGGTTGTGATCGCGCTGGAACAGCGTGCGGTTGGTCAGCAGCGGACAGTTGCCGGTGTAGCGGCGCGAACGGTCGGCGACGGCGATGATCGAACCGATGCGCAGCTGCGAACGTTGCCCGGTGATCGAGCTGATGCCGCCCTGAATGGCAAAACTCTCCTCACCCGTTTCCCAACAGACGCGTTGGCGGGCGTACAGCGTTGCAGCGGTTTGCCAGCGTATCCAACCAACCGGCATTCCGCCTGCATCGAGTTTGAGGATCGATGGGATCATTTCCTAAATGTAGCCGAAAAACCCCTGCGTGTGGCAATACTTGGCTGCACTAGCTTCAGTGGACTCTGTTGCAAACGTGCGTCAGCCGGCGCCGCGGGGCTGCGAGAACCTGCAACGGCGCACCCCTAACGGCGGCGCCACTGCTGCGTCGGCAACGATTAGAATCAGACTTCTCGCAGCGCGGGCACCTGCGGCTGGTGCCGGCATTGCGCATTATTCGATAGGACTTTGGCTCATGCGCATTCTCCATACGATGCTTCGCGTCGGCGACCTCGAGCGCAGCCTGCGCTTCTATACCGAAGTGCTCGACATGAAACTGCTGACGCGCAAAGACTACCCGGACGGCAAGTTCACGCTGGCCTTCGTCGGCTTCGATGCGCGCGTCGATGGCGAGCAGGTCGGCGGCGCCGAGATCGAGTTGACCCATAACTGGGATACCGCGGCTTACGAGTTGGGCAGCGCCTACGGCCACATCGCGCTGGAAGTCGAAGATGCCTATGCGGCCTGCGAGCGCGTCAAGCAGCGCGGCGGCAAGGTCACGCGCGAAGCCGGGCCGATGAAGCACGGCACCACGGTGATCGCCTTCGTCGAGGATCCGGACGGCTACAAGATCGAGTTCATCCAGAAGAAGCATCGCGCCGACTGAGCGCCCGCAGTCTCCGCTCCTCGCACGCGGGAGAGAGGGGCTTTTCAAGGATCGCGGTTAGTGAAAACTGACGCTCAGATTCGCCGTGTAGTAACGGCCGCGATCGATGCGGATCGCGCCGAAGTTACCCGGCGCCAGTGGCTGATCGATGATCTGGTCCTGGATCACTTCGCGCGTCAGATTGTTCGCCGCCAGCGTCAGCGCCCAATCGCCGCGCGCATCGTCGGCCAGCACCAGACGCGTATTCAACTGTGTCGTCGCCGGCTGCAGTTCGCGCGCATCGTCTTCCGAATTGAGATAGCGGCTGCCTTGATACAGCACGTCGACCGCGAAAGTCGTACTGAGGGCATACGGCAGATGCGCGGTATACGCCGGCACCATCGATGCGGTGATGCGCGGTGCGAACGGCAGACGCTGGCCGGTGAGATTGCGCTCTGAACAGGATTTGGTGGTGCCGGACGCTGCGTTGGGATTGGGCGGTCCGCAGTTTTGGTTACCGACGGCGTTGCGCGGCTGCACGTAATCGCCGGGCACCGGACCATCGGGATAAGACGAATAGCGCGCATCGGCAAATCCGACCGAGCTGAAGAACGACAGTCCGCGCACCGGCAGCAGCCACAGCACATCGTTCTCGACGCCGCGCGAACGCGCGGCCGCGGCATTGACGACCACCGGCTCGGTGCCCTGGAACGTCGACACCTGCAGGTTCTTGAGGTCGGTGTAAAAGCCTGAGGTCGAGACCCGGATCGGACCGTCCAGCAGGCGTCCGCGCCACTTCAAGCCGAGTTCGAAACTGCTGGCGTTCTCCGGGCCGTATTCGATGCTTTGCGTATTCAGCGGAAAGCCGTTGAAGCCGCCGCTCTTGTAACCGCGCGCCCAGGTGAAGTACGCCTCGGTGCGCTTGTTCGGCTGCCACTTGAATCCGGCCTTCGGCGAGAAGTCGCTCTCGCTGCGGTGCAGCTCCTCGCTGAAATCCTGCTGCTTGGCGACCGCCTTGATGATCACGCTGGGCGACTGGCTGTGTGCATCGGCAGTTCGATCTTCGAAGCCATAGCGCACGCCGCCGATCAGGTACCAATCCTGCAAGATCGACCATTCGAACTGACCGAAATAGGCGTAGTCCTTGGTGCGCTGGTTAAGGCCGGTCTTGGCCGACTGCTGCAGCAGATCGGGATTGCCGGTGACGCCGCGCAGCAGACCGATCACCGTGTCGATGGTATCCGCCAGCGGACCGCCGATCACACCGATTGCCTGGTTGTGCGCTTGCGACGCGAGCAGGTACGACAGCGCTGCGCCGAGATCTTCGATCTGGAAATTGTCCGAGGTCTTCAGCGTGTAGTTGTCGTAATAGACGCCGGTGACGAAGTTGACTTCGCCGCCGAGACCGAACATGTCCGGCGCCACACCGGTGACGCGCAGTTCCTGCGTCACCTGCCGCTCCGGCTGTGGATCGACCAGCGAATCGCGGATGAACGGAATCGGGCTGAAATCGCCGTCGAGATCGCGCGCGGTGATGATGTTCTCGGCGTAGCCGCTGATCGACGTGATCTTCAGCGAATTCATGCCGAGCGGCTGGCCGAGATCGCCGCCGAAAGTCAGATTGACGCCGCGCACGATCGACTTCTCCTGCGATGGCACGTCTTCCGAATTCTGGCTGTCGAGCTTGCTCTCGAATTTCGGATCGTAGTGCTTGGCCAGTGCCGCCATGCTCGGCGATACGTCGACCAGCTGGTACAGGTTGAAATGATTCTGCTGCTGCGACCAGAACGCACCGAGGTCCATGGTCCAGCCATCCGGTGCGTCGTAATGCAGGCGCACGCGGCCGGTATCCTGCTGCGGCGCATTTTCGGCACGGTCGAGATCGGTGTTGTACAGCGTGCCGTGATCGCCGTGATCGAAGTTGCCGGACGCGCGCACCGCGAAGCCGCCGCCGAGCGGCAGGTTGATCACCGGCTGGAACGAGCGCGAGCCGTAGCTGCGCGCAGTCACATCCCATTTGAACAGGCGCTCGTGCGGGTCCGGCGCATTGCTGCTGATGTTGAGCAGGCCGGCGCTGGTGTTCTTGCCGAACAGCGTGCCCTGCGGGCCGCGCAGCACTTCGAAATGCGCGAGGTCGGTGAAGAACGCGCTGAGATAGTTGGAATAGCTGTACGGCACGCCGTCGATCACGGTGCCGACCGAAGGATCGAGGCCGGGCACGTCGTTGAGCGTGCCGAGTCCGCGGATCAGCAGCTGGCCGGAGCTCGACGAGGCCTCGATATTGGTGTTGGCCGAGTAGTTCTGCAGTTCGACGAAATCGCGCGCACCGATCGCGCGGATGAAGTCGCCGTCGAGCGAGGTCACCGAAGCGGGCACTTGTTCCAGCGTCTGCTCGCGCTTCTGCGCGGTGACGATGACTTCGCGCAGTTCCTGTCGCGGCAGCGTGGCCGGCGCGGCATCATCCGCCTGCGCTGCGCTTGAGAACGCACTCAGCAGCCCGATCAACAGCGACGCGCTGCGGGCGGACCAGGCCACCCGGCGCTTCCTCCAGTTGCTCATGCACTCTCCGTCGGTGCAACCCCAGGTTGAGCGCCCGACCCTCTGCGGAGCGGTGCGCTTACTGCAGGCCTGTGACCGGCCTTACGAGCAGTCAGCCAGCGTCTTCTTGTCCTGCTCGCGAATCCAGGCCAACAGGCCGTCGAACCCGCGCTCCTTGTAAATCTGATCGTACTGCGACGAGCGCAGCGCCAGATCGCTGACGCCGTCGGCGATGACGTTGATCACGCGCCAGCTGCTGCCATCGCTGCCGGTAACCGGATGCAGCACGTAGTCGAACGAGACCGTGCCGCCGCTGCCGGTGGTGAGCCGCGCATGCACGATGCTCTCGCCGCTCGCCACCGCCTGCGCATCCAGCGTGGTGAAGGATTCGCCGCCGAAGCGCTTGAACTGGCTGGCGTAGGTCGACAGCACCAGTTTGCGGAAGGCGTCCATGAACTGCTTGCGCTGGTCCGCGGAGATTTCGTCCCAGTGCCGGCGCAGCACGCGCTGGCCGATAAACGGCAGATCGAAATCGGCGTCGATCGCGGTCGCCATGTGCTGCACGCGACCGCTGCAACCGAGTGCGGCACCGCGTTTCATGTTGTCGAGCAGCGTTGCATGCAGCGCGGTGACGACGTCGGCCGCCTTCGAGTCGACAGACTTGTCGTCGGCGTGGACTGCCGCAGCAAACATCAGGGACAGCAGGCAACACCAACGCAAACGCGACATTTCCCAGGGATCTCCAGGATTGCTACAGGGTTTTATAGCGTGACCGGCCGCCGCCAGAGATCGAGGCGGCCCAGCTTTTGATGACAAAATATTAACACGCCACCTTGAACCGCCCCTGAACAAACCCTGAGCGGCCTGCATCGATCCGGCGCTTGCGCAGCGCGCAGCACAGGCCGGAGACTGGCGCCCATTTTCCAGCGAGAGTTCCGCACCGCATGATTTCAGCCACAGATCAGCCCTCCGGGTTTGCCGCACGCCTGGCCGCGGCCTGGGTCGCCCGGGTGCAGCGCCACGCGCTGGCGATTCTGCTGCTGGCGCTGCTGATCGGCGCCGGATTGCTGCACTACGTGATGACGCACTTGAGCGTCGATACCAATAACCAGAACATGCTGTCGGCCGAACTGCCGTGGCGCAAGGCCGAGCTGGAGATGAACCGGCTGTTTCCCGGGCGCGGCGATCTGGTGGTGGTGATCGACGGCAGCAGCGCCGAGATCGCCGACGCCGCACAGGCGCGGCTGGTGGCGAAGCTGCAGGCCGATCCACAACTGTTCCCGCAGGTGTTCGCCGCCGAAACCGATCCCTATTTCCGCCGCAGCGGCCTGCTCTATCTGGATACCGATGCGCTGCAGAAACTGGCCGACAGCCTGACCCGCGCGCAACCCTTCCTCGGCGCGCTGAATCACGACCCGAGTCCGCACGGCCTGTTCACGCTGCTGGATCGCGCGATCACCGCGCCGGCCGGTGCACCCGACTTCGATCTGTCGGCGCCGCTCGACAAGATCGCCGAGGTCACCGCCACGGTCGCTGCCGGCAAGGACACTGCGCTGTCCTGGCAGACCCTGCTCGGCGATACGCCGCGCCAAGGCAATCCACTGCGGCGCTTCATCCAGGTCGAGCCGCATTTCGACTACGGCCAGATGCTGCCCGCCGCCGACTCGCTGGCCGCGCTGCGCGCCGCTGCGAAGGCACTGCAGCTCGATGCCGCGCACGGCGTGAAGCTGCGCCTGACCGGCAGCGTGGCGATGGAACATGAGGAACTGCTGACGGCGTTCCACGGCGGCGTGCTGGCGCTGAGCGTGGCGCTGGTGATGGTCGCCGTGCTGCTGTATTTCGCGCTGCGCAGCTTGCGCTTGATGCTGGCCGCGGTGCTGACGCTGGTCTATGGCCTGATCTGCACTGCGGCCTTCGCTGCCGCCGCAGTCGGCCATCTCAACATCATCTCGATCGCGTTCGGCGTGCTCTACGTCGGCCTGGGCATCGACTACGCGCTGTACCTGTGCATGCAGTTCCGCGAGCGTTTGGGTGATGGCCTGCCGCAACGCGAAGCGCTGTCGCGTGCCGCATCCGACGTCGGCGGCTTCATGGCGGTGTGTGCGGCAACGGTGTCGCTGGCGTTCTTCGCGTTCGTGCCGACTGCGTTCACCGGCATCGCCGAACTCGGTTTGATCTCGGGCGTCGGCATGTTCATCAGTCTGATCGTGAGCCTGACCATCCTGCCGGCGCTGATCACGCTGCTGCCGCCGAACACTGCGCGCGCCAAGCTCACCACGCGCGCCACCGGCGCACTCGGCCGCGCGCTGAACTGGCCCTATCGTTATGCACGCCCGATCTGGATCGTCGCCATCCTGCTGGCGCTCGGCGCCTTGGCGCTGGCGCCGCAGTCGCGCTTCGACTACGACCCGCTGAATCTGCGCGATCCGAAATCGGAAGCGGTGTCGACCTATCGCGAGCTGCTGCAAGACCCGAGCGTGCCGACGCTGACGCTGTCGGTGCTGACGCCGAACGCGGCTGCGGCGCTGGCGATGGCGCAGAAGCTCGGCGCGCCGCCGGTCGCATCGCGCGCACTCGGCCTGCCCAACTTCGTGCCGGAGAATCAGCCGCAGAAACTGCAGATCCTGTCCGACCTGCAGCTCGATCTCGGCCTCAGCGCGCCGGCGACGCTGCCGACCGGACCAGCGACGCCGGACGATCTCGCCGCCACCGCGCAGTTGCGCAGTGATCTGCCCGCGTTCATCGCCGCCAACACGAATGCGCAGGGCAAGGCCGCGCAGGCGCTGCTCGATGCACTGAACCAGTTCGATGCCGCGCAGGCCAAACTCGATAGCGCGGCACAGAACCAGCAATGGCAGCGTCTGCGCGAAGCGCTGCTCGGCAGCCTGCCGCCACATTTGCAAGATCTCACCACCGCGCTGGCGGCGACGCCGGTCACCGAGGCCGATCTGCCGCCGGCGCTGACGAGCCAATGGAAAACCGCCGACGGCCGCTACCGCGTCGAAATCTGGCCGAAGGAAATACTCGACACGCCGCAGGCCACACAACGCTTCGTCGACGGCGTGCGCGCCGCCGAGCCGAGCGTATCGGGCCCGCCGGTGGGCTACATCGAATCCGCCAATGCGGTGGTCGATTCGTTCCGCCAGGCCTTCGCCTATTCGTTCATCGCCATCGCGCTGTTGCTGGTGATCCTGCTGCGCAGCGTGATCGATACGCTGCTGGTGCTGGTACCTTTGTTGCTCGCCGGCATCTACACCGTCGGCGGCCTAGTGCTGGCGCAGATGCCGTTCAACTTCGCCAACGTCATCGCACTGCCGCTGGTGCTCGGCGTCGGCGTCGACTACGGCGTCTACCTGGTGCAGCGCGGACGCGCAGCGCAATCGGCCGACGAGAACCTGCTGCAGACCAGCACCGCGCGCGCGGTGCTGTTCGGCGCGCTGATCACGATGGCCAACTTCGGCAACCTGATGCTGGCGAAACATCCGGGCATGGTCGGCATGGGCCTGCTGCTGACCGTAGGCTTGGGCATGACGCTGGTCTGCGCGCTGGTGCTACTGCCGAGCCTGATCAGCCTGCACTGGCGCTGGCGCGCGAAGAAGAAGTCCGCGCACTAGGGCCACGCGCGCAAACTCAGCGAAGACGCGATGGCCGATCTACTGTTAAGCCGCGCGCTGACCTGGGGCCTGTGCTTGCTGTGCCTGCTGGTGTTCGGCATCAGCGCAGCGCTGTACTTCGCGTTCTGCTCGTTCACGCTCGGACTGATCTACACGCGGCAGTGGCGTCCCGGCGCGGAAGCGAAACTGCGCGCGCAGGGACTCGGCGAAACCGAATGCGATCTGCGCATGCTGCCGCAGGATAGGTTGGTCGCCATCGCGCGTGCGGCGATCAGCGTGGCCGTGGCCTGGGGCTTTCATCGCTATGCCTGAGACTCGGAATATCCAGGCGATTTTCGACCAAACAGCGCGGTGACTGGTCGCGGTTCGCCGGCGCAACCGTCGGCTTACGCAGGTCCAGCCTGGCACGTTGAAGACAAATAGTGATTCGCCTTGTCAGACTTATGCTTGGTCAGCAACCCGCAAAATGGCACGAAGCGCCTCATTTACGGCTCGGGAGTTTTTGAATCGGGCCGCAACGTCTGGTTCAAGAACCACCACATTGCTGCTTTCTTGAAATGCCTTGTGGTACTTCCCACGAACGGCCTTGGAGAAGTCATATTCCGGACGCATCACGTCTTGAGGCTTCTTAGCTTTGATAGCGGTTTCTTTCATGTGCTGTCGCCTCTCGGGCGTTGATCAACCTGACTGTGTCGCCTTCTTCGCTGTGGCAAATCACCAAAAGTCGACCGGAAGATGATACGCCGATCGTGACGAAGCGATGCTCGCCCTCGGAGTGATCCGGGTCTGGGATGGTGCCGCTCAGCGAATCGCCAAAAACCGTGGTGGCCTCGTCGAATGAGACCTTGTGCTTTCGGAGGTTGCTCCGTGCTTTGCGTGCATCCCAACTGAATTTCATGGCCCGGATTGTAGCGGCCGGTAAGTTATGACCGAAAGGGAATCCCGCAGGACGCCGCCTACGCGGCTAACCCACCACAACTGCGCATGCTGCCGCACCGACCTGGAGCTTCTCTCACTCCACCTGAAGGCAGGCACATCCGCCTTAACTTGATACGCAATCGAATGGTCACGCCGTCACGCCAGTTGCTACGCTAGCCGCATCACCATTTCGTGAGGTTCGACCGATGCCGCTGAACCACCAGATCCGCATCCGCTTAAAGCTCGGCGAAGAGACTGCATTCGGACCCGGCAAGGCCGACCTGTTGGACGCGATCCGCAGCGAGGGTTCGATTTCGGCCGCCGCCAAGGCGATGGGCATGTCGTATCGCCGGGCCTGGCTGCTGGTAGATACGATGAACCGCTGCTTTACCTCGCCGCTGGTCGACTCGGCCAAGGGCGGCAGCGGCGGTGGCGGCGCCGAAGTCACCGCGCGCGGTGCGGCGATGCTGGCAGACTTCCGCGAGTTGCAGCAGCAAGTGGAGGCCATCGTCGCCACTTCTATGCCGCGCTTCGACCGGCAGGTCGGTCCTGCGAAAACCGGCAAGGCAGGTTCAGCCAGACCGACGGCAAAAAAGAGTACGCGTCGAACCACTGCGAAAGCGGGCTGAATCTTGCCGGCACTTCATTGCCCAAGGAAACATGTATCGGCATTGCGCCACCTAGGAGTTGCCAGATGAATTTTCTCGATCGCCTAACGCCGTTGATGGCGCGCCTGTTCCTGGTCGTGCTGTTTCCGTTCAGCGCGCTCGACAAGATGATTCACTGGAACGCCGCGATGGAACAGGCGACTTCCTCGTTCCTGCCCGGTGGCGCGGTACTGCTGGTACTGGCGATGATCATTGAACTGGTCTGCCCCTTGTGCATCCTGCTGCAGCGTTACGACCGCCTCGCCGCGTTCGTGCTCGCCGGCTTCTGCGTCGTCACCGCGGTGCTGTATCACCCGTTCTGGAATTTTCCCGGTCTCATCGACGGCAGCGGCGAACAAGCCTTGTCGCACTTCTGGGACTTCCTGAAGAACTTCGGCCTGGCCGGCGGGCTGATGTACGTGGTGCTCGGCGCACGCACTGCACCGCTCAGCGCGGTGATGCGCGCGCCGCTGGCGAGCGGCGCCGATAAAGTCGGCAACGACTGATGCGCCTGCGTCGAACCACTTTCCGCATCTGCATCACGGCGCTGCTGGCGTGCGCCTGCATCTCGACGGCCGCTGCCGCCGGTGTTGAACGGCTGACGCGGATTTCGCTGACGGTCGCCGATCTGCAGCGCACCGAGAAGTTCTACCACGACGGTCTCGGTTTCACGCGCGTCGCCGAACAGACGCTGAGCGATGCCGCGTAC
>JAQGNU010000171.1 GCA_028291645.1 Nevskia sp. | reverse complement strand
TGCCCAGATGCAGATGGCGCACGATGTTTTCGCGCACGACGATGGCGTCGTCGATCAGCAGACCGATACACAGGCTCAGCGCCAGCAGCGAAATGAAGTTGATGGTGAAGCCGAACACATGCAGCGCGATGAACGTCGCGATCACCGAGATCGGCAGCGTCAGACCGGTGATGATGGTCGAGCGCCAGGAATGCAGGAACAGGAAGACGATGAACACCGTCAGCAAGGCGCCTTCGGCGATGGTCTGCTTGACCCGCGACAGCGAATCCTTGACCCATTCGGCGTTGTTGTTGACGGTCTTGATCTTGATGTCTTCGGGCAGGCGCTTGCCCAATTCGTCGATCGCGGCCTGGATGCCCTCGCCCGTGGTGACGAGGTTGGTGTTCTGCACCTTGAACAGGGTCAGCGACACCGCTGGTTGACCGTCGGCGCGCGCGATCGAGGTCGGCTCGGCCTCGCCGTCGACAACATCGGCGAGCTGGTCGAGATAGATCGGCACACCACCCTGCTGCAGATAAACCGGGCCGCCGCGCGTGGCGACGATGATGCGGCCGAACGCCTGCGGATTCTTGATCCGGCCTTCGACGCGCACCAGCTGTTCCTGGCTACCGGTGGTGATGCTGCCGGCCGGCAGATCCTGATTCGCATCCTGAATCGCGGCAACCACCTGATCGACACCAATGCCGTAGTTCTGCATCTGCTCCGGCTTCAGGTAGACCTGCACCTGACGCACCACCGCGCCCTTGGTGACGATGTTGCCGACACCGGGCGCGTTCTGCAGCCGTTTGACGATGACCTGATCGACGATGTTGGAGACTTCACGCAAGCTGCGCGTGGTCGAGTACACCGCCAGGTTCACGACCGGCTGCTGATTCGGATCGTTGTTGGCGCGCGAGACCTGCGGATCTTTGACTTCGCGCGGAAACGTCGGCCGCACCAGCGCGATCTTGTCGCGCACTTCCTGTGCGGCGACAGCGACATCGACGTCGAGCCGGAATTCGATGTTGATGAAGCCGGTGCCCTCGCGCATCGTCGAGTAAATGCGCTTGACGCCATCGACCGTATTGATGACGTTTTCCATCGGTTTGACGACATCGTTCTCGATCGCTTCCGGCGACGCACCCGGATACTCGATCGACACCGACAGCTGCGGATTGGCGACATCCGGCATCTGCTCCACCGGCAGGCGCTGGTACGAAAAAATGCCGAGCACGACGAGCGCCAGCATCACCATCGTGGCGAATACCGGCTGATTGATGCTGGTCTTGGTGATCCACATCGGCCTTGCTCCTTCGTGCTGGCGCTAGTGGCCGCTAGGGCTGACGCCTGCGGTCGCACTCGCAGCGTCGTCCTTCAGCACCACGCGATCGCCCGCTTTCAGCGTCTCCATCCGCGCGGTGATGATGCGTTCACCGGCGACGACGCCATCGCGGATTTCGGTCCAGCCTTCGGTGTTGGAGCCGAGGCCCGGCGTCACCATGCGCTTCGCCACCAGTTCTTTATCCAGCACGAAGACGTACGGCAGGCCGGCTTCGTTATGCAGCGCCGCGGTCGGCACCGCCGGCAGCGGATCGCCGTGATCCAGAATCAGATTGCCCTGCGCGAACATGCCGCCTTTCAGTGCGCTGTCCGGATTCTCGACTGCCAGATAAACCGTAATCGAGCGCGAACCCGCATCGGTGATCGGATTGATGCGTTCGACGCGGCCTTCAAACAGCCGATCGCCAAAGCCGTCGACGCGGAAACGCGCGATCTGCCCGACCTTGATGCCCGGCACTTCGGAAGCCGGCGCCGAGGCCTGCAGTTCCATCTTGGTCAGATCGACCAGCGCCAGAATCGGCGAGTCCTGCGAGACCTTCTCGCCCGGCTGTGCCAGCCGCTGCGCGATGACGCCGTCGAACGGCGCGCGCACCACCGCATCTTCCAGCGCAATCTGCGCCAGCCGCAGCTGCGCGGCCGCAAGTCTCTCGCTGGCGGCACTGGCTTCGTAGGTGCTGCTGGCAGAGTCGTAGGCGTTCTGCGAAATAAAGTGTTCGGCCAACAGCGCCTTGCTGTTGTCGCGGTTCAGTTTGGCCAGCGCCAGATCGGCACGCGCCTTTTCGAGCGTCGCGGCTTGCGAATCGCGCTGCGCGCTGGCATTGCGCACATCGATGTGCGCAAGCACGTCGCCGCGATGCACCGCCTGGCCCTCGCGCACACTCATGTCGAGCACTTCGCCGGCGACTTTCGACTTCAATGTCGTCTGCCACAACGGCGACAGCGAACCGGACACCGGCAGCTCGCGATTCAGCGCTTTCAGCTGCACTTCGGCAACGTCGGCCGCCGCCAGCTCGACCGGCGCGACGGCGTCGGACTTGGGTGCCGCCGCCGGCCCCGCGCCATGCCGCGACAACAGCCAGACGCTAGCGATCAGCGTAATCGTCACCACGACGATCGCGGGACGGGTAAAGCGCCAGGGACGTGCTGGCGAATGCTCTAGATTTACTGAATTCATGCGATTGGATACCGGTGGCGCCAACCCGAGCTCACCGGTCAATTCTCCCGTATTTTCCATGACGCCAATTGGATGCCGTCAAACCATGCTTTGGATGCAGGCCGGCCGCGGCCGGCTTTGCCCTTTGATGAGGCGGCGCCGGGCAAGGTTTACAAAACGCTGGGCACGGCAGAAATATTCCGTGCGGATGACGTTTTCAGGTCGCCAGCACCAGATTGTCGCGATGAATCAGTTCCGGTTCGCCTGGATAGCCCAGGCGTGCAGCGATCTCGGTGCTGGGGGCGCCCAGCAGGCGTGCAGCCTCTGCGGCACTGTAGTTGGCCAGACCGCGCGCGACCTCGCGGCCCTGGGCATCGACACAAGCGACCAAGTCGCCCCGGTCGAAACGCCCTTCAGCGCGCCGCACACCGACCGGCAGCAGACTGCGACCTTGCTCGCGCAAGACCCGCACCGCACCGTCGTCGAGCTGCAGTTTGCCGCGCACCTGCAACTGGCCGGCAATCCAGCGCTTGCGCGCCGCCATTACGTTCTGCACCGGCTTCAGCAGCGTACCGACCGCGTCGCCGCTGGCGATGCTTTGCAGAATACCGGCGGCGCGCCCTGGCGCGATCACCGTGGCGGCGCCGGAGCGCGCGGCCCACAGCGCAGCAGTCAGTTTGGTGCGCATGCCGCCGCTGCCGAAATCGCCTTTGCTGGGCTGCGCCATGTCGAGCAAGCGCGTGTCGGAGAGTTCGGCTTCGCGCACCAGGCTTGCCGCCGGACTGACTCGAGGATCGGCATCGAATAGGCCATCCTGATCGGTCAGGATCACCAGCAATTCCGCTTCGAGCAGGTTCACCGTCAATGCAGCCAGCGTGTCGTTGTCGCCGAGACGGATTTCATCGGTGGCAACGGTATCGTTCTCGTTGACCACCGGCACCACGCCCCACTCCAATAACTGCTTCAGCGTGCCGCGCGCATTCAGATAACGGCCGCGATCGGAAACGTCTTCGTGCGTCAGTAGAATCTGCGCGGCGTGGATACCGTGCTGCGCGAACGCCGACTCGTAGGCGCGTACCAGCCCCATCTGACCGACTGCCGCAGCCGCCTGCAGACCGTGGATGGTCGCCGGTCGCTTGTTCAGGCCGAGCCGCGCCATGCCCTCGGCGACCGCGCCCGACGACACCAGCACGATCTGGTGGCCGTCTGCACGCAAGCTGGCGATCTGCGCGCACCAGCCGGCAATCGCAGCGTGATCCAAGCCGCGACCGCGTGCCGTCACCAGCGCGCTGCCAATCTTGACCACCCACCGACGGCTGGCCTTAAGCTTTTCGCGATCCATTTTTATCTACGGTTTTATCGGCTGGAGCCGTTGCGACAATCGCTTCTTCCGCGACGTCCACCGTGCGCGGCGGCGCATGCGCCTCGACCCAGGCCATCGCGTCACGGCATAACTGCTCGAGGCCGTCGCGTCGCACTGCCGAAATACGGTAACTCTTGCCCTTCCACTTCAATTTCTTCAGCGCCTTCGCACAGATCGCGTCGGCTTCCGCTGCCGGCATGATGTCGCGCTTGGTGAACAGCAGCCACTGCTCGCGGCTCGCCAGTTCCTCGCTGAATTCGGCCAGTTCCGCATTGATCGCACGCACATTGTCGGCGATGTCGGCACCATCGGTCGGCAGAATGTCCACCAGATGCAGCAGCAGGCGCGTGCGCTGCACATGTTTCAGAAAGCGGATGCCGAGCCCGGCGCCTTCGGCCGCGCCGGCGATCAGGCCCGGAATATCGACCATCACGAAACTCTTGTTCAGACCGACCGAAACCACGCCCGGCTGCGGATACAGCGTCGTGAACGGATAGTCCGCGATCTTCGGACGCGCCGCCGAAACTGCGCTGAGCAGCGTCGATTTGCCGGCGTTCGGCATGCCGAGCAGGCCGACGTCGGCCAGCAGGCTCAGCTCCAGATGAATATCGCGGCGCTCGCCGAGCGAACCGGCAGTGGCCTTGCGCGGCGCCCGATTGATGCTGCTCTTGAAACGCGTATTGCCGAGGCCATGGAAGCCGCCGCCAGCGAGCTTGATACGCTCGTCTGCGCGGGTCAGCTCGCCGATCAGTTCCTGGGTTTCGACATCGATGATGCGGGTGCCGAGCGGCATCGGCACCAGCAGATCGTCGGCACTGCGGCCGCGGCAGTTGGAGCCGGTGCCGTTCTCGCCGCGGGTGGCGCGGAATACGCGGGTGAAGCGGAAATCCGCCAGCGTGTTCAGGTTGATATCGGCGACCGCAACAATACTGCCGCCATCGCCGCCATCGCCGCCGTCCGGACCGCCGAACGGAACTGCGCGCTCACGCCGGAAACTGACGCAGCCATTGCCGCCGTCACCGGCTTCCACGCGAATACTGGCTTCGTCGACGAACTTCATGGATGCTCGATAAAGACGATGGTGGCGCAACCGCCGACAGTCCACCTGCGCGCAAGTGCAGGATGGAACACAAGCGTGGTGAGAATTCGGGATTCGATCAGCATGGCGTTGAACCCTGCGCAGTCACGGCCAAAAATAAAGCCCCGTCCAGCGGGGCCTTATCGTACAGCCATGAGTGAGGTTCAGGCTGCCGCGTTGTCCGCGACGATGTCGATGAAGGTACGACCCTTCGGACCGCGGGTGCGGAATTCGACGCGGCCATCGCTCTTCGCGAAAATCGTATGGTCGGTGCCGAGACCGGCGTTGACGCCCGCGTGATAGCGCGTGCCGCGCTGACGGATGATGATGTTGCCGGCAATCACCTGCTCGCCGCCGAAACGCTTGACGCCAAGCCGCTTGGCTTCCGAGTCGCGGCCGTTACGGGTACTGCCACCAGCTTTCTTATGTGCCATGAGGTCTAGCTCCTGCGCGCGGCGTTAGACGCCAACGATTTCGGTAATCTTCACCGCCGTGTAATTCTGGCGATGGCCCTGCTCTTTGTGGTAGTGCTTGCGGCGGCGATGCTTGATGATGCGAATCTTGTCGCCGCGGCCGTGTGCCACCACTTCCGCGGTGACGCTGGCGCCAGCAACCAGCGGAGCGCCCACGCTGACAGTTTCGCCATTGCCAATCATCAGCACTTGATCGAAGCTGATCGAAGCACCCACTTCGGCAACCAGGCTCTCGACCTTGAGGGATTCGCCCGGCGCCACTCGATACTGCTTACCGCCTGTCTTGATGACTGCGTACATCGTGAACTCCAAAATTGGTGAAACAATATTTTTAGATTTGTAACCAGGCCATTGAAGAGCGGACTTGCGTCCGTTCGACCCTGCCCGGCCGATGACAAGCCGCATATTGTAGGGGCCGCCCATAATCCGGTCAAACCGGCACAAGCCCGCGTTGCTGGCGCGGTTCCGGCTCCGCCATCGCCCAAACGTCGCCGGTTCGTACTGCCGTAGACGATCATCGCACCGCACCCTAGAATGCCGCCCTCGCTTTCTCCCGAATTCATGGACCTTAAATCCGTTCTCGCCCCGGTCGCGGGAGATATGGGCCGCGTCGACGCGTTGATCCGCGCCCGGCTGTCTTCCGAAGTAACACTCATCAACGAGATCGGCGGCTATATCGTCGGTGCTGGCGGCAAACGCCTGCGCCCGGCGCTGGTCCTGCTGAGCGCCGGCGCGCTCGGCGGCGGCGGCGATCTGCCTTGCCTGCTGGCCTGCGTGATCGAATTCATTCATACCGCCACGCTGCTGCACGACGACGTCGTCGATCGCTCCGATCGCCGCCGCGGTCGCAGCACCGCAAACGCGGTCTGGGGCAATGCCGGCGCCGTGCTGTCGGGCGATTTCCTCTATTCGCGCAGCTTCCAGCTGATGGTCGAAGCCGATCGCATGCCGGTGATGCAGGTGATGGCCGACACCACCAACGCCATCGCCGAAGGCGAAGTGCTGCAGTTGATGAACTGCAACGATCCGAACGTCACCGAAGCGCGCTACCTGCGCGTGATCGAACTGAAGACCGCACGCCTGTTTGAAGCTGCGATGGTGGTCGGCGCCATCGCCGCCGAGACCAACCCGACACGGCAAGCTTCGATGCGCGCCTTCGGCCACGCGCTTGGCATGGCTTATCAGCTTTCCGACGATCTGCTGGATTATCTGGCCAATCCCGAGGAAAGCGGCAAAAACCTCGGCACCGATCTGGCCGAGGGCAAGCCGACGCTGCCACTGATCTACGCGCTGAGCCATGGCACTCCCGCACAAAGCACCCTAATTCGCGACGCCATCGTCGAAGGCCGCCTCGACCGCCTGCAAGAAGTGCTCGGCGCCGTTGAAGCCACCGGCGCGATCCCGTACACTCGCGCCCTCGCCGAACGCTACCGCGATTCGGCGCTTGCAGCGCTTAGCGATCTTCCCGATTCGCCACACAAAAAAGCATTGCAAAACCTGGCCCGCTTCGCCGTCGAACGCGCAAGCTAATCAGCAGGTTTCGGGGCGTAGCTCAGCTTGGTAGAGCGCTTGCTTCGGGAGCAAGAGGTCGCAGGTTCAATTCCTGTCGCCCCGACCATCAATTGCCTAACTTTCACGCATTTTTTTGACTGCCCGGAAGGGTCTGTCTGCACTGACGACGTCTACCCCAGGACTCGAAAAGCAACCGCCATTCACCGCGGCGACCTCGGTTCCCCGAACTGAAAACCGACTGTTGCGCGCGTTCGATTCGAGAGTGTGGGCATGCTGGGTGATCATCCATTCGCAGGGGGCTTCAGGGCCTGAATCGCGCTCTACTAGCGCCGTAACCTAAGGACAACGCCATGCCAAACAGCCACGATCAGATCGAAGTCATCAACAAACCCGCCAAGGCCAAAGCCGAAATCAATCTCGCGCAGCTGCTCGAATCGAGATCGCTCGAACGCTGCCCGTTTCCGATGCCGGTCGGTTGGTTCTTCGTCTTTTTTTCCGA
>JAQGNU010000101.1 GCA_028291645.1 Nevskia sp. | reverse complement strand
AAGTCAGGAGATGCTGTCGTCGGCCCAGCGCCTAGGGTCCACTTATCATGTAGATTGGGACTCCTATCAGATACTTGGCGACGTTAGTTGCTGTTGCGTCGTAAAAATCTTCCGCTATATTAAGGCCTGATCGGGGCACAGTCATTTGGCAACGGAGAATCTTCGCGCGTCAGCGTCGGCGCGGAGGTTTATGAAAGTCCGCTACACGTCGGACTTGGGGGGCTTCAACATCTGGGGTGTGCGAGGGCGTATGTCCTTCTTGCAGTCGCTGTTGGGCGGCGGCAGCCGCGAGTTGATCGGGCTGGATATTTCTTCCAGCGCGGTCAAGCTGCTGGAATTGGCGCGTCGTGGCGAGCGCTATAGCGTTGAGGCGTACGCGGTCGAACCGCTGCCGGCCAACGTCGTCAATGACAAGCAGATCACCGATCCGAAAATTGTCGGCGAGGCGATCGCGCGCGCGCTGAATCGCTCGGGCACCCGCACCCGCAATGCCGCGATCGCGGTGGCCGGCGCCTCCGTCATCACCAAAACCATCAGCATGCCAGCGTCCCTCAAGGACAACGACATGGAAGATCAAATCAAGGCCGAAGCCGACCAGTACATTCCGTACTCGCTGGACGAAGTCAATCTGGACTTTCAGGTGATCGGCGTCTCCGGCAAGGATCCGACCAGCGTCGATGTGCAGCTGGTCGCCTGCCGCAAGGAACTGATCGAGCAGCGCATCGCGGCGCTCGAAATCGCCGGGCTGATTCCGCAAGTGGTGGATATCGAAGCCTACGCGCTGGAGAACGCCTGTCCGCTGCTGTATCACCAGATGCCGGATCAGGGCGCTGGCAAGACCATCGCGCTGGTCGACCTCGGTGCTTCGATGACCTCGCTGCTGGTGCTGCACGATCGTCAGCCGATCTACACCCGCGAACAGGCCTTCGGCGGGCGCCAGCTGACCGAAGACATCATGCGGTTCTACGGCATGTCCTACGAGGAAGCCGGCCGCGCCAAGCGTTTCGGCGGACTACCGGAGACTTATCAGAGCGAGGTGCTGGCGGGTTTCATCACCGACCTGGCGCTGCAGATCGATCGCGCGCTGCAATTCTTCTTCTCCGCGGCGTCGCAGCATCGCAGTATCGACGCGATGATCCTGGCCGGCGGCTGCGCGCATATTGCGGGCGTCGATGCCGCGGTGCAGGAGCGGCTCAAGCTGCCGACCTCGGTGGCGCGGCCGTTCGCGCAGATGGGTGTCGCCGCACGCGCCAAGCCTTCGCAGCTGATGCAGGATGAAGCTGCAATGCTGATCGCTGCCGGCCTCGCGCTGCGCGCGTTCGACGAGGTCGAGGCGTGACCATACGGATCAATCTGCTCGACTGGCGCGCCGAACGCCGCCGCCAGCGCAAGCAGCGCTTCCTGGCGATTCTCGGTCTGGCGGCGGCGGGCAGCCTGGCGGTGGTGGTGATCGCTTATTTGTCGATGAACGCGGCAGTCGATCATCAGCAGGCACGCAATCAGTATCTGACGCAGCAGATCGCCGAACTCGACAAGCAGATCAAGGAAATCCAGGAGCTGGAGAAGGTCAAGCAGAACCTGCTGGCACGCATGCGCGTGATCGAGCAGCTGCAGCAGAGCCGTTCGGCGACCGTGCATTTCTTCGACGAGATCATCAACACGCTGCCGGACGGTGTTTATCTGACGTCGGTCAAACAGGCCGCGCAGAATGTCACCATCGACGGCATCGCCGAATCCAACGGCCGCATCTCGTCCTACCTGAAGAATCTCGACGCCTCGCCCTGGTTCAAGGATCCGAAGCTGGTGGTGATCAAGACCAGCGACAAGAGCAAGCTGCGCAGCAGCGAATTCACGCTGCAGGTCACCAATCTCACCAAGCAAGCGGCCGATACCGGCGGCGGCGTGGTCGGCAGCGGCGCGCCATGACCGTACGCGAACTGATCGACGAGCTGCAGGCGCTCGACCTGAAGAATCCCGGCGCCTGGCCGGGCTGGGCGCATATCGCGGCCGCGGTGATGGCGGCGATCTTCATCTTCGCAGTCGGCACCTATACCTGGATCAAGCCGAAGTACGCGGAACTCGGCGTCGAGCAGGACAAGGAACTCAGCTTGCGCGCCGACTTCGAACGCAAGCAGAAGAAGGTCGCCGCACTCGATGCCTACAAAGCACAGCTGGCGGAGATGGAACGCAACTTCGGTGACATGCTGAAGCAGCTGCCGTCGAAGAGCGAAGTCGCCAACCTGCTCAACGACATCTCGCAGACGCGCGTCGCCAGCAGTCTCGAAGAAGAACTGTTCCAGCCGCAGCCGGAAATTCCGAAAGACTTCTACGCCGAGATTCCGAACAAGATCGTCGTCACCGGCGACTAT
This sequence comes from Nevskia sp., assembly GCA_028291645.1. Classification (GTDB taxonomy): domain Bacteria; phylum Pseudomonadota; class Gammaproteobacteria; order Nevskiales; family Nevskiaceae; genus Nevskia. Next base: position 8,013 of record JAQGNU010000101.1, on the reverse strand, counting down.
CACCAGATGGGCGCATTCATCAGCGGTGTCGCCGCGCTGCCGCGCATCGTCGTCATCGACGAGGTCGAGATCAAACCGATCAACGCGCCGAAGCCGGGTGACGTGCCGACCAAGAGTGGCTTGCGGATGACGGCGCTGGCGAAAACCTATCGCTATCTCGACGCCAACGAAATCGCGGCCAAGCCGGCCGGGGCGGCCAAGTGAGTCTGCGATCGATGCGATCGACCGCGGCCCTGCTCGGCGTGGCTGCACTGCTGAGCGCCTGTGCGCCCGGCATGAGCGATCTCGAGCAGTACGTCAACGAGGTCAAGGCGCGCAAGACCACGCAGATCGAGCCGATTCCGCAGATCAAGCAGTACCAGGCGTTTGCCTACGTCGCCGGTGATCGCCGCGACCCGTTCGTGCCGACGCAGCCGGCGCGTGACCGCGGCCAGGGCAATACGCTGCGGCCGGACCTGAACCGCAACAAGGAAGCGCTCGAAGAGTTTCCGCTCGATGCGCTCAAGCTGGTCGGCATCGTCACCTACGAGAATCGCATTTATGCGATGGTGAAAGCGCCGGACAGCGTCATTCACCGCGTCACCATCGGCAATCACATCGGGCAGAATTTCGGCACGATCACCAAGATCACCGAAGGCGAAGTGAGATTGAACGAAATCGTCGCGGACGGTTTCGGCGGATTTACCGAGCGGCCAGCCACGCTGGCCGCCGAATAAGGGACTGTGAGGGGACGTGCGATGAGGTTCAGTCGGTTTCTTGGAAAGTGGGGCACGAGCGTGCTGCGACGCATGCCGCGTCCGGCTGCCACGATAGCGCTGGCCTTGCTGGCGCTCGCGGTGAGTGGCGCACACGCCGAACAGGTGCGCTCGCTGCAGGCGGTGGATTTCGTCGCACTCGACGGCGATCGCGTGCTGCTGACGCTGACGCTGTCGGACATCGCGCCACAGCCGGTGGTGTTTTCGATCGACAAGCCGGCGCGTCTGTCGGTGGATCTGCCGGAGACGCACCTGGCGCTGGCCGAGCGCTATCGCAAGATCAACGTCGGCAAAGTGCGCGCGGTCGGCGCCGCCGAAGCGCAGGGGCGCACGCGCGTGGTGGTCGAACTGTCCGACATGACGCCGTACACGACGCGTGTCGACGGCAACAAGGTTTACGTCGAACTCGCCGGTGCCAGCGGCGCGCTGAGCGGTGCGATACCGCAGACCGCGGGCACTGCGCCGCGCGTGCAGCCGGCAACGGTGGCGCCGACCATCGCCGACATCGATTTCCGCCGCGGCGAAAAAGGCGAAGGCCGCGTGCTGGTGACGCTGAACGATCCGCATACGCCGGTCGACGTGCGCGAGGAAGGCGGCAAGATCATCGCGCGCTTCAAGAACACCACGCTGCCGGAACGGCTGGCCAAGCGTCTCGACGTGCTCGATTTCGCCACGCCGGCGAAGTTCGTCGACGCGGTGCACGACGGCGCCAACACCGATATCGTGGTGACGCCGATCAACGGCGGCGACTTCGAACAGACCGGCTACCAGACCGGCAACCAGTTCGTGCTGGAACTGCAGCCGCTGTCGCAGGAAAAACTCGACCAGCGCAAGCGCGAGCAGCCGCTGTACACCGGCGAGCGCATCTCGCTGTCGTTCCAGAGCGTCGATATCCGCTCGCTGCTGCAGATCATCGCCGACGTCGCCGGCAGCAACATGGTGGTCAGCGATAGCGTCAACGGCCAGATCGCGATGCGCCTGCAGAACGTGCCCTGGGATCAGGCGCTCGACATCATCCTGCGCACCAAGGGTCTCGGCATGCGGCAGCAGGGCAATGTGATGTTGGTGGCGCCGCTGGAAGAATTGGCACAACGCGAGAAAATCGAACTCGAATCCGAGAAGCAGAAAGTGCAGCTGGCGCCGCTGCGTTCGGAACTGATCCAGGTCAATTACGCCAAGGCCAGCGATCTCGCCGCGCTGATGAAGTCGAAGGACAACACGCTGCTGTCGGAGCGCGGCAACGTCACCGTCGACGAGCGTACCAACACCTTGCTGGTGCTGGAGACGCGCGACAAGCTCGCCGAAATCCGCGCGCTGGTGCAGCGCCTCGACATCCCGGTGCGGCAGGTGCTGATCGAATCGCGCATCGTCGTCGCCAACGACAACTACAACCGCCAGCTCGGCGTGCAGTTCGGCGTCACCGGCGCCGGCACCTCGAAGAACGGTAATCTGATCACCACCTCGGGCACCAACACGGCGACCAATACCGCGGTCAACGGCTATCTGAACCAGGGCCGCACGGGCAGCGTGCCGGTCAACAGCAATGCCAACGGCGAGCGCTACAACATCAACCTGCCGATCACCGGCGCGGCCGGTTCGATCGGCCTGGCGATCCTGACCAAGAACTTCCTGGTCGATCTGGAATTGCAGGCGCTGCAATCCGAAGGTCGCGGCCAGGTGGTATCGAGCCCGCACGTGATCACCGCCAACGCCAAGCAGGCCTCGATCGAACAGGGCGTCGAAATTCCCTACCAGCAGAATGCCGGCGGCACGGTGGGCGGCACCTCGATCGCGTTCAAGAAAGCCGTGCTGAGTCTCAACGTGACGCCACAGATCACGCCGGACGATCGCGTCATCATGGATCTGGAAGTCAGCAACGACACCCGCGGCCAGGACGTCAACACCGGCGGCGGCGGCGTCGCGCCGTCGATCGACACGCGCAAGGTCAACACCCAGGTGCTGGTCGACAATGGTCAGACCGTCGTGCTCGGCGGCATCTACGAGCAGACCCTGACCGATTCGGTGACCAAGGTGCCGCTGCTCGGCGACATTCCGTATCTGGGCGTGCTGTTCCGCACCACCAACCATACGAACAACAAGAGCGAGTTGCTGGTCTTCATCACGCCGAAGATTCTCAACGAGAGCCTTAACATCGGCCAGTAAACAGCTGGGTTGACGGCGGCGCTCGCCATCTGCCGAGTTGCGGCCCGCAGGGCGGCAACGCTCGATCGATAGCCAACTCGTGCTCTGCGTTATCGAAGCGGCCAGACTGCGGGTTAAGATCGCGCATCGCCGTCACCGCTCGCGCAGTCCTTTTGCAGGCGATGGCTGGCCGCTTCGATAACTCGCGTTGCGCCGCAAAGACGAACCCGTGATCAAGAGCAACATCTTCCTGATCGGTCCGATGGGCGCCGGCAAGACCACCATCGGTCGCCGGCTGGCCGACGCGCGCGCGATGAGTTTCATCGACAGCGACCACGAGGTCGAGCAGCGCACCGGCGTCGATATCGCCTTCATCTTCGAGAAAGAAGGCGAAGCCGGCTTCCGCCGGCGCGAAAGCCTGGCAATCGCCGATGTCACCCAGCGCCAGAATCTGGTGCTCGCCACCGGTGGCGGCGCGGTGCTCGATCCGATCAATCGCCAGCATTTGTCCGCACGCGGTTTTGTCGTCTACCTGTACGCCGGCATCGAACAGCAGATCGCACGCACTGAACGCAGCGATCACCGGCCGCTGCTGCTGCAGGGCGGCGATCGCCGCGAAGTGCTGCAAGGTCTGCTTGCAGTGCGCGATCCGCTGTACCGGGAAATCGCCGATCTGGTGATCGAGACCGATGGCCGCAATGCGCGCCTGCTGGCGCGTGCAATCGAGGAACACCTCGGCGGCAGTACCGTCTCATCCTGAACGGCAAGTCACAGGCGTTGCGCCCGCGCCGCCGCCCGTGCGACGCTGAACCTCAAAACTAGCCCCGAAGCGACTCCTGATCTGTGAAATCGACTCCCCCGCCCACCCAGGCTGAAACGCCGACCGTGCCACCGTCGGCGCCGTCCAAGCGTGCGCTGACGAAGAGCGGCGCGTCTTCGCGCCGTCTGCGCGCCGAGGCCGTCGCGCGCGAACTGCAGGTGCGCCTGGGTGCGCGCAGCTATCCGCTGCACATCGCGCCGGGGCTGCTGAGCGATCCGGCCAATTTTGCCGCACTGCGCGGGCGTCTGCTGCGCGTCATCACCGACCAGAACGTCGCCCCGCTGTATCTGCAGAAAGTGCTGACCGCCGCCGGTATTGCGGCCGAGGAAGCACTGGTGCTGCCGGCCGGCGAAACGCAAAAGAGCTGGACCACGCTGGAAACAGTGCTCGACTGGCTGCTGAAAACTCGCTTGCCGCGCGATGGCGTGGTGCTGGCGCTCGGCGGCGGTGTGGTCGGCGATCTGGCCGGCTTCGCGGCAGCGATCTATCAACGCGGCGTCGATTTCGTGCAGCTGCCGACGACGCTGCTGGCGCAGGTCGATTCCAGCGTCGGCGGCAAGACCGGCGTCAATCATGCGCAGGGCAAGAATCTGATCGGCGCGTTTCACCAGCCGCAGATGGTGCTGGCCGACACCGATACGCTGAAGACGCTGCCGCCGCGTGAACTCGCCGCCGGCCTCGCCGAAGTCATCAAATGCGGCCTGCTCGGCGACGCCCCGCTGTTCGGCAAGCTCGAGCGCGAACTCGACCGCATGCTGGCACTGGATCCGGCAACGCTGGCCGAAGTGATCGAGCGCTGCTGCCGCCTGAAGGCGCGCATCGTCGCCGAAGACGAACGCGAATCCGGTCCGCGTGCGCTGTTGAATCTCGGCCACACCTTTGCGCACGCGGTGGAAACCTACACCGGCTACGAGCGCTGGCTGCATGGCGAAGCGGTGGGCTTGGGTTTGTGCATGGCGGCCGATCTGTCGGCCAAGCTCGGCTGGTTGCCGCAGGCCGATGCCGCGCGTTGTACCACGCTGGTCGAGCGCGCCGGCTTGTCGGTACATCCGCCGGCCGGCATGCAGCCGGCCGATTTCCTGCGGTTGATGGCGCACGACAAGAAAGTCGCCGGCGGCCGGCTGCGGCTGGTGCTGTTGCGCGCGATCGGCGAATCGCTGGTGACCGCGGATTTCGATCCGGCTGCGCTCGACGCGACCCTCGCCCAGTTCTGCGCGCATGCCGCCAGCTGATGCAGGGTTTCGCTAAAGACTTGGCCGACTACGCCTGTGCAGCGGAGCGCACGCGCGGCCGGCGCTACGCAGAGAACGCAGCCGCAGGCCGCAGCGAATATCAGCGCGATCGCGATCGCATCGTGCATTCGGCCGCGTTTCGCCGGCTCGAATACAAGACGCAGGTTTTCGTCAATCATGAAGGCGACCTGTTCCGCACCCGGCTGACGCATTCGCTCGAAGTCGCACAGATCGCACGCAGCATCGCGCGCGCACTGGCGCTGAACGAAGATCTCGCCGAAGCCATCGCGCTGGCGCACGATCTCGGCCACACGCCGTTCGGCCACGCCGGCCAGGACGCGCTGAATGCCTGCATGCGCAGGCACGATCCTGCGGGCGAAGGCTTCGAGCACAACGCGCAATCTCTGCGCGTGGTCGACCAACTGGAAGACAAGTACGCCGATTTCCGCGGTCTGAACCTGACGTTCGAAACGCGTGAAGGCATTCTCAAGCACTGCTCCGAACGGCGTGCGCGCGAACTCGGCGATGTCGGCGAGCGTTTCCTCAAACGCCAGCAGCCGAGCCTGGAAGCGCAGCTCGCCAACGTTGCCGACGAGATCGCTTACAACAATCACGACGTCGACGATGGTCTGCGTGCACATCTGCTGACGATCGAAGGCTTACGCGAAGTGCCTTTGTTTGCGCGCCATCACGACGAAGTCATCGAGCGCTACCAGCAGCTGACGCCGAAGCAGCTGCGTCACGAAACCATTCGCCGGATGATCAATGCGCAGGTCAGCGATCTGACCGACCACAGCCGCCGGCAGCTGCAGGCGCTGGCGCCGAAAACGGTCGATGAGGTGCGCGCGCAGCCGAAACCTCTGATCGGTTTCAGCGCGGCGATGCAGCGCGAAAACCTCGAACTGAAACACTTCCTGCGCGAGCGCCTGTATCAGCATCACCAGGTTTACCGGATGACCTACAAGGCGCAAGCCGTGGTGCGCGCCTTGTTCGAAGCGCTGTTCGCCGATCCCAGGCTGATGCCGCCGGAACTGTTCCTGCACGCGCAGGCCGCCGAGCAGCACACTGGCGACGGCGGCCGTGCGCGGGTGGTGGCCGACTACATCGCCGGCATGACCGACCGCTACGCCATCGACGAGCACGAGCGGCTGTTCGATCCGCGACGTCTGCGCTGAACGGCGGTTTCGAGACGCGGCGTCTGCGCAGACTCGCCGGGCCGCATTCCCGCTGACGCGGGGGCTCCTGCTCCGCCGCTCCGCCGTGATCCGGGGCATTGGCGGCATCTCCGGCCGCGCCAGGCGCGGCAAATGGGCTGGCGAAGGGAAAACGCCGAATTGACGGATCGCGGCACCTCTTTATAATTCCAATGTTGCACTGCAGTCGAGCCCGCAGTGCAGACTCCTACGTCCCCGCGCGCATTCCTGCCCTTCGTTCGTCTAAACAGCCGCAACCAGCGGCAGGGTGGCGCGCCGCCGCAACGAGGCAAGCGTCATGAGTTTTCCAGCACAGCCCGGTCTCTACGACCCCGCGTTCGAGAAGGACAGCTGCGGCTTTGGCCTGATCGCCCAGATGGACGACAAGGCCAGCCACGACTTGGTCAAACGCGCGATTACCGCGCTGGAACGCATGACCCATCGCGGCGCCATTGCCGCCGACGGCAAGACCGGCGACGGCTGCGGCCTGCTGATGAAGAAGCCGGATCGTTTCCTGCGCGCCAAGGCGGCGGAACTCGGTTTCAAGCTGGGCGAGAACTACGCGGTCGGCAACATCTTCCTGTCGCAGGATGCAGCACAGGCCGCGCGCGCGCGCGCGGCGCTCGAAGAAGCCTGCGGTTTTCACGGCCTGCGCGTGATCGGCTGGCGCGAGCTGCCGACCGATTCGCAAGCCTGTGGCGAGGAGGCCTTGAAGACGCTGCCGAAGATGGAGCAGCTGTTCGTCGCGCCGAGCACCGGCACGCACAAGTTCTCGTTCGAGCTGAAGCTCTTCAAGGCACGGCGCCGTGCCGAAAAGGTCCTGGCCGCGGCAGGCGACCAGGATTTCTACGTCACCTCGCTGTCGTGCCGCGTGATCGTCTACAAGGGTCTGGTGATGCCGGAGTACCTGCCGGTGTTCTACACCGACTTGTCCGATCCGCGCCTCGAATCCTCGATCTGCGTATTCCACCAGCGCTTCTCGACCAACACGCTGCCGCAGTGGCGCTTGGCGCATCCGTTCCGCTTCCTTGCGCACAACGGCGAGATCAACACGATCTCGGGCAACCGCATGTGGGCGCAGGCGCGCCGCTACAAGTTCCAGTGCGAAGACCTGCCGGATATCGAAGAGATCGCACCCCTCGTTTCGATGAGCGGCTCGGATTCGCAAAGTCTCGACAACATGCTGGAAGTGATGCTGGCCGGCGGCCAGGATCTGTTCGCGGCGATGCGCGCGCTGGTGCCGCCGGCCTGGCAGAACGTCGAGAACATCGACGCCGACGTGCGCGCGTTCTACGAATACAACTCGCTGCAGATGGAGCCCTGGGATGGTCCCGCCGGCATCGTGCTGACCGATGGCCGCTATGCGGTCTGCGCGACCGATCGCAACGGCCTAAGGCCGACGCGCTACGTCATCGGCCGCGACCGCACCATCACGCTGGCGTCCGAAATCGGCGTCAACGATGTCGCGCCGGAAGACGTGGTCGAGAAGGGCCGTCTGCGGCCCGGCCAGATGCTGGCGATCGATACCGAATCCGGCACGTTGATGCGGCCGGTCGAGATCGACCGCATGCTGGCCGCGCGCCAGCCGTACAAGCAGTGGCTCAAGCGCAACATCCTGCGCCTTGAATCCTCGCTGCAGGACGATCCCAGCACGCTCGACAAGCTGCATCCGGAAAGCGTGGCGGTGTTCCAGAAGCTGTTCCAGATCACCAACGAGGAACGCGGCGAAATCCTGCGCGTGCTCGGCGAGAGCGGCCAGGAAACCATTGGCTCGATGGGCGACGACACGCCGTTCGCGGTGCTGTCGACGAAAGTGCGTTCGCTCTACGACTACTTCCGCCAGCAGTTCGCGCAGGTCACCAACCCGCCGA
>JAQGNU010000120.1 GCA_028291645.1 Nevskia sp. | reverse complement strand
TGACCTGCGTCGCAGCGATCAGCCAAAGATCAACCGACGTTTAATCCGCTGCAATTGAGCGATCGACCACGTCTCGCTGCTGCAATGGCAGCGCTATATCGTTTCGCAATAGTGATGTGGCTGCTGCAATAGTGGCGGTCGCTTGCTTTGAAGAATCCGCATCGTGCCGATGATGTAGCTTTTGCGGAGTCGGGCATTTAATGTTCCCATCCTCAACAATAATAACGAGGCGGCAATGAGCACAGTTCTGGTGACTGGCGGATCGGGCTTCATCGGCAGCCACTGCATTCTGCAACTTCTGGCCGCGGGCCACCAGGTGCGCACCACGGTTCGGAGCCTGAAGCGCGAGCACGATGTGCGCGCCCTGCTGAAGCAAGGCGGCGCGGAGCCGGGCGAGCGCTTGTCGTTCTTCGCCGCCGATCTGGAACAGGATGCGGGCTGGCCGGACGCCGTCGCCGGCTGCGACTACGTGCTGCATGTGGCCTCGCCTTTTCCTGCGGGCGTCCCCAAGAACGAGGACGAGCTGATCGTGCCCGCGCGCGAAGGCGCGCTGCGCGTGCTGCGCGCCGCACGCGACGCCGGCGTCAAGCGGCTGGTGCTGACCTCTTCCTATGCGGCGATCGGCTATGGCCACAAGCCGCAGCAGGCACCGTTCAACGAGACGGACTGGACCGACCCGAGCCGTCCCGGCGTCAGTCCTTACGCGAAGTCGAAGAGCTTGGCCGAGCGCGCGGCCTGGGATTTCATTGCCAGGGAGGGCGGCGGTCTCGAACTGTCCGCTGTCAATCCGGTAGGCGTGTTCGGCCCGGTGCTGGGGCCGGATTATTCGACCTCGATCCTGCTGGTGGAGCGCCTAATGAGCGGCGCCATCGCCGGCTGCCCGCGGATCTATTTCGGCATTGTCGATGTGCGCGATGTCGCCGAGCTGCACCTCCGCGCGATGACCGATCCCGCCGCCAAGGGCGAACGCTTCCTGGCCGTCGCCGGCGACTTCATGCTAATGGTCGATATCGCCAAGGCGCTGAAAGCCCGCATGGGCGCATCGGCCGAAAAAGTGCCGACCCGGCAACTGCCCAACTGGCTGCTGCGCCTCGCCGCGCTGCGCGATCCGGCGGTGAAGCAGCTGCTGCCCGAACTCGGCAAGTTCAAGAACGCCACCCACGCAAAGGCCAAGCGCCTGCTGGGCTGGGCGCCGCGTTCAAACGAGGATGCCATCGTCGCCACCACCGAAAGCCTGATCCGGCTCGGGCTGCTGGCGAAAACCTGAGCATGTTCGCCTAGCCGCATTACATTGCTCGGTCGCCATACCGGCGGCGGGCATGGAACACTGAGCGCACTGCAAGGTCATAAGCACATTCCGCGTCGGCGCGCTCGTAGTATTTTGTCTCCAATCCGCCGTCGCATCCGCGCAACCGGAGGTAACGTGACGTTCAGCACTGCAGCGCGCAGCCATTCCTCGACGGTCAGCGCGCAGCGTTTATCCGCGCGCGTGGTGCAAGTGCGCAGTCTCAGCCGGCGGCTGGCCAAACCGCTGTCGCCGGAGGACTGCGGCGCGCAGTCGATGCCCGATGCCTCGCCGGTCAAATGGCATCTGGCGCATACGACCTGGTTCTTCGAAACCTTTTTGCTGCGCCGCTACGTTCCCGGCTATCGCGTGTTCGACGAGCGCTACGGCCTGCTGTTCAATTCTTATTACGAGGCGCTCGGCCCGCGTCATCCGCGGCCTTTGCGCGGGCTGTTGACACGGCCTTCGCTCGATAGCGTGCTGGCGTATCGCGCGCAGGTCGATGCCGCACTCGGCGACTGGCTGTCATCCGGAAAGGTCAATGACGAAGCGCTGGCGCTGATCGAACTCGGTCTGCATCACGAGCGCCAGCATCAGGAACTGTTGCTGACTGACGTCAAGCACCTGCTGTTCCAGAATCCGCTGCAGCCGGCGTATCGCAGCGATCTGATCGCGCCGCATGCCACTGCAGCGCAGCCGCTGCGCTTTCACGACGTCGCCGAAGGCCGCATCGACATCGGTCACGACGGTGACGGTTTCGCATTCGACAACGAGAGTCCGCGGCATACGCAATGGCTGCAGCCGCATCGCATCGCCGATCGACCGGTCAGCAATGCCGAATACCGCGCGTTCATCCGCGACGGCGGCTATCGCCGCGCTGAATTTTGGTTATCCGACGGCTGGGCAATCGTGCAGACGCGCGACTGGCAGCGTCCGCTGTACTGGAACGAAGACCTGAGCGCATCGTTCACGCTGGCCGGCATACAGCCGCTGGCCGAGTCGGCGCCGGTGTGCCATGTCAGCTATTACGAAGCCGACGCCTACGCGCGCTGGGCCGGTGCGCGCTTGCCGACCGAAGTCGAATGGGAAGTCAGTGCGGCGACGCTGCCGATCAGCGGCAACTTCGTCGACAGCGATCTGCTGCAAGCGACCGCGCCGGCCGAAACGCAGGAACTGCCGCGGCTGCGGCAATTCTTCGGCGACGTCTGGGAATGGACCGGCAGTGCCTATCTGCCCTACCCCGGCTTTCGCATCGCGCCGGGCGCGGTCGGTGAATACAACGGCAAGTTCATGAACAACCAGATGGTGCTGCGCGGCGGCTCCTGCGTCTCGCATGCGGATCATCTGCGCGCGAGCTATCGCAACTTTTTCTACGCGGATGCGCGCTGGCAGTTTTCCGGCATCCGCCTCGCGCAAGACACGCGTTAATTCTGAATTTCGAATCAGCAACCCCGCCGGGTGCGCTCGGAAGCGCGCCGCGCGGCTATAGAGAGGAGAGCGAAGATGGATCAGGGTGATGCGCCACGACGCTGCCGCGATACCGACTGCGACGAAATCCTGCGGGGACTGGAAGCCTCGCAGAAACGTCTGCCGTCGAAATTTTTCTACGACGAGCGCGGCTCCGCGCTGTTCGACCGGATCTGTGAACTGCCGGAGTATTACGTCACCCGCACCGAGCGCGCGATCATGCAGGCACATGCCGGCGAAATGGCGCAGATGCTCGGCGAGAACGTGCGGTTGGTCGAGTTCGGCAGCGGCAGCAGCGTGAAGACGCGCCTGCTGCTCGATCGTCTCGACACCGCCGCGTACATTCCGGTCGATATTTCCAGCGAACATCTGCACCGGACCGCACGCGAGCTCGCGCAGACTTATCCGACGCTTCCGATCCAGCCGCTGGTCGCCGATTTCACCGAACCCTTGCTGCTGCCCGAAGAATCGAGCGAGTCGCGTTCGACTGCGGTGTACTTCCCCGGCTCCACGCTCGGCAACTTCGAGCCGGCTCCGGCGACCGCACTGCTGCGCAATATCCGTGCGCTGGTCGGCAACGACGGCGGTTTGCTGATCGGCGCCGATCTGCAGAAAGATCAGCGCGAACTCGAAGCCGCCTACGACGATGCGGCCGGCGTTACCGCAGAATTCAATCTGAATCTGCTGGCGCATCTGAATCGCGACTACGGCGCGACGTTCCAGCTCGATGCATTCAAACATCTGGCGCGCTATAACACGCGGCATGGACGCATCGAAATGCATCTGGTGGCACAAGCTGCGCACGACTTCACTATCTTCGGTGAGCGCTTCTCGATGCGCGCCGACGAAACCATCCACACCGAGAATTCCTACAAGTACACGCTGGAAAGCCTGTCTGCCTTGGCCTGCGCCAGCGGCTTTGCGCCGGGCAGAACCTGGACTGATCCGGCGCAGCGTTTCGTGGTGCAATGGTGGCGCGGTCGCAAGCAGTCGCAGTGTATGGCGCAGGCCGCCTGAACGCGGCGCAATCGCGGCGCTGACGCATCGATGACCTCGCGCGTGCCGAGTGGCGCGACGCCGGTCGGTTTCGCGTTCGCGCGCGTCACGCGCCGTTACGGCGCTACGCCCGCGGTCGATGACATCACGCTGGAATTTGGCGCCGCCTCGGTGAGCGCACTGGTCGGCAGCAGCGGCTCCGGCAAGTCGACCTTGCTGCGCCTGCTGCTCGGACTCGAATGGCCGGATCAGGGTCGCGTGCTGTTCGGCGGCAGCGCAGTCACCGCCGATAACGTTGCGCGCATCCGCCGCGCCTGCGGTTATGTAATTCAGACTGGCGGACTGTTTCCGCATCTGAGTGCCGCCGCCAATCTGGCGCTGCTGCCGCGACACCTGCGCTGGACGCGCGCGCAGATCGACGCGCGCATGCACGAACTTGCCGCGCTGGTGAATCTCGATGCGCCGATGCTGGCGCGCTACCCGGATGAACTGTCCGGCGGCCAGCGCCAGCGTGTTGCGCTAATGCGCGCGCTGATGACCGATCCACCGGTGCTGCTGCTGGACGAACCGCTCGCCGCACTCGATCCGATCATCCGTCATCAATTGCAGGACGAGCTGCTGAAGATTTTTGCCGCGATCGGCAAGACCGTGATCGTGGTGACGCACGATCTCGCCGAAGCCGCATTTCTCGCACCGCGGCTGATCCTGATGCGCAGCGGCCGCATCGTGCAGGACGGCTCGCTGCAGCAGTTGCGCGAACAACCGGCCGATGATTTCGTCAGCCGCTTCATCGCCGCGCAACGCGTGCTGCCCAGCGCGTGAACAGCCTGCGATTGCTGCTTGTCGTCATCGGCCTCGCCTGCTGCGGCCTCGCTGGCGCTACTACGCCGAGCGCTACGGCGATCGTGGTCGGCTCGAAGAACTTCACCGAGTCGGTGCTGCTGGCGGAGATGCTGCGGATCGAGGCACAGCGGCAAGGGCTTGCGGTCGAGCATCGCCGCGCGCTCGGCGGCACCGCGATTCTGTGGCAAGCGCTGCAGCGGCGTCAGATCGACGTCTATCCGGAATACAGCGGCACGCTGATGCAGGAGTTGCTGCACGATCTGCCGCCGCACACCGATCTCGACACGCTGCGCCAGCGCCTCGCAACGATCGGCATCGGCATCAGTGCGCCGCTCGGCTTCGAAGACGGCTACGCGCTCGCCGTGCGTGCAGATACCACTGAACGCGCGCAGCTGCGCACGCTGTCCGATCTGCATGCACATCCAGAGCTGCGCTACGGGCTCTCCAATGAATTCATCGATCGCGCCGACGGCTGGCCCGGCCTGCGCGCTGCATACGCGCTTGCACCCGAGCAGCTGCAAGGCTTGGATCACGATCTGGCCTATCGCGCGCTGCAGGATGGCGCCGTCGATGTCGTCGATGTCTACACCACCGACGCCGAAATCGCCGCCGGCAATCTGCGCGTGCTCGAAGACGATCGCGCCTACTTCCCGCGCTACGATGCCGTGCTGCTATACCGGCTCGATAGTGCAGCGCGCGTACCCGCACTGGTCACAAGCATCGCAAACCTGGCGCAGCGCATTTCGGCCGACGCTATGCGCAGGCTGAATGGCGCGGTCAAGCTGCAGCACCGCGACGAAAGCGAAGTCGCCGCCGAGTATCTCGGCCAGGCGGCAACGACAGCTGCGCCGTCGAAAACAGTGGCACTGCTCGCGCGCGTCTGGCAGCGCACGCTGGAACACCTCAGCCTGGTCGGCATCTCGCTGGCGCTGGCATTGGCCATCGGTCTGCCGCTCGGCATCTTCGCCGCCGGCCGCCCTGCATTCAGCCATGCAGCGCTCGCAGTCACCTCGATGCTGCAGACAGTTCCGGCACTGGCGATGCTGGTGTTTCTGATTCCGCTGCTCGGCATCGGCGCCAAACCCGCGATCGCCGCACTGTTCTTCTACAGCCTGCTGCCGATCGTGCGGAACACAATTGCCGGCCTGGCCGGGGTCGACGCCAGCTTGCGCGATTCCGCCCGCGCGCTCGGGCTGCCCGCACACATTCGGCTGCTGCGCATCGAACTGCCGCTGGCACAGCACGCGATCCTCGCCGGCATCAGCACCGCCGCGGTGATCAACGTCGGCACCGCAACGCTTGGCGCGCTGATCGGCGCGGGCGGCTACGGACAGCCGATTCTGACCGGCGTACGGCTCGGCAATCTCGGTCTGATTCTGGAAGGCGCAATTCCGGCAGCGGTATTGGCCTTGGCCGTGCAAGCGCTATTTCAAGTGATCGGTCGAATGCCACGGACACGCCGCGCAAGCAGAACCTAGGTCGCCGGTCCAAACGTGATCGAATCGCGCTCCATCTTTCTCAGGCTACCGACCTTGCCGCAGAGATCGCGCAGCGCGCTACGTAGGCCCTCTTCGAAGGTCGGATGGTAGAACGGGAACTTCAGCACTTCGTGCGCTTTCAATTTCTGTTGTACGCACCAGGCCAGCAGATGCGCGCTGTGCTCGACGGCGGGGCCGAGCATTTCTGCGCCAAGCAGACGACCTTCGTGGTCGCCGTAAATTCTGATCAGGCCGGCGTTCTGCAGAAAAACCTTGGCGCGACCCTGGTCTTCGTAGCTGGCTTCGCCGATCACCACCGCGGTTGCCTTGGCTTGCTCGAACGGAACGCCGATGGCCGCGATGTTCGGATCGCTGAAGACGATGACCAGCGGCGTCATCCGCGCCGTCGCGTCAAGCTTGGGATAGCTCGCCGCATTCGCACCCGCGATACGGCCTTCGGCCGAGGCTTCATGCAGCACCGGACGATCGTGGTCGGCATCGCCGGCGATGAAAATGGCGCTGTCGCCGCATTGCAAGGTCGTGCGATCGAACATCGGCGTGCCGTGCGGGTCGAGCGCGAGTCCCGCTCGTTCGAGCGCCAATTCGGACAGATTCGGCGTGCGGCCGGCGGCGACGAGAATGTATTCGAAGGTCTCGACATGCTCGGCACCGGCGGCGTCGCGCCACTTCAGCGCAACGCCCGCCGCAGCTTCGCTGGCACTTTGAATTTCGCTGCGCAGGCGCAGATCGAGCGCTGCGCCGAAAATCTTGCGCGCAACGCCGAGTAGCGATGGATCGCGCAAGCCGCCGAGCTTATCGCCATGATCGAACAGCGCAACCTTGACGCCGAGTCGCGCCATGCCCTGCGCCAGTTCCAGGCCGAGTGGACCGGCACCGAGCACGGCGAGCGAAGCTGGCAAGGTTGCGAGTTCGAATACCGTTTCATTGGTCAACACGCGCGCCTTGACGGCATCGAGCTGTTGCGGAACCAGCGAAGTCGAGCCAGTCGCGATGACGATGCTGCGCGCTTCGACGCGTGTCTGATCGTCGACGATCAGGCTATTCGGACCGTAGAAGCGTGCGCTGCCGAGCAACTTCCGGTCTGCGGGAATGTGGGCAACGCCGTCCAGCACCGAACCGACGAAGCGGTCGCGCTCGCGCCGCACACGTGCCATCACCGCAGCGCCGTCGACAGCGATGCCAGCCGGCAGGCTGACGCCGAAGCGATGCGCGCTCTGCGCGGCGTATGCCGCATCGCCTGCGGCCAGCAACAGCTTCGACGGCATGCAGCCAACGCGCGCGCAGGTGGTGCCGCCGGGGCCGCGATCGATCAACAGCACCGTGGCACCAGCCGCGTGCGCGGCACTGTTCGCGGCGAGGCCGGCGCTGCCGGCGCCGATGATGGCAACGTCACAGACCAGTGTTTTCATCCGGGTTCCCATGCGGTTTGGACCCGCAGGAATGAATTCCGATCCGCGCTGCGGCCACAGAATTTACCAGGCACTCAGGCGTCGGCGACCTTCACCAGCAATTTGCCGAAGTTATCGCCGCGCAGCAGTCCCATCAATGCACCGGGTGCGTGCTGCAAGCCTTCGATCACATCTTCCTTCGCCTTGACGCGTCCCTGCGCGAGCCAGCCGCTCATGTCGGCGAGGAAGGCACCCTGGCGGCGTTGATAGTGATCGAAAATGATGAAGCCCTGCAGCTTCACGCGCTTGACCAGCAGCGCGCGCAGAATCACCGGGCTGCGATCGGGACCGGCCGGCAGACTGCTCGCGTTCGAATACGAAATCAGGCCGCACAGCGGGATGCGCGCGCCGACGTTGAGCAAGGGCAATACCGCGTCGAGCACGGCACCGCCGACGTTTTCGAAATAGATGTCGACGCCTTGCGGGCAGGCGTCCTTGAGCTGTTGCTCGAAATCGTCGGCGTAGTGATCGACGCAGGCATCGAAGCCGAGTTCCTCGACCGCATATTTGCATTTGTCGAGGCCGCCGGCGACGCCGACCACACGGCATTGCTTGATCTTGCCGAGTTGTCCGACCACCGAGCCGACCGCACCGGTCGCGGCCGCGACGACCAGCGTATTGCCAGCTTGCGGCTCGCCCAGATCGAGTAGGCCGACGTAGGCGGTGAAGCCCGGCATGCCGAGTACGCCGAGCGCGTAGCTCGGATGCTCCAGATCCTCCGGCAGCTTGGTCAGGTCACTGCCGTCGGAGATCGCGTAGTCCTGCCAGCCCGCATGCGCGAGCACGACATCGCCCTGCTTGAACTTGGGATGACGACTGCTGACGACGCGCGAAATGGTCGCACCGAGCATGGTCGCGCCGATCGCCAGCGACGGCGCATACGATGCGCTGTCGTTCATGCGGCCGCGCATGTACGGATCGAGCGACAAGGTCAGCGTGCGCAACAGCACCTGGCCTTCCGCGGCTTCCGGCAGCGGCCCGGTTTCGAGCCGGAAATCGGGCGTTGCCGGCGCACCGCTGGGACGCTGCGCCAGCACGATGCGGCGGTTGACCGGCACGGTTTCCGCCGCGGCGCTTTCGGATGTTTCAGACATTGCGGTAGTCGTCTCGTTGAGGTTGATCAGACTACCGCAGTCCGCGGCCAGTTTGAGTGAATCCGTTAGCGCGCTACGCGCGACGCACCGACGGCGCGTCAACCGTCAGCTTCGGCTCGCTGACCAGGCCGAAGCTCTGCAGCACGCCGAGCAGTTCGCGATGACCGAAAGCCTGGCAGCCCGACGCGAAACCATAACGCTTCGGCGGCGCCTGGATCAGGTGATACGCGGCGAACGCCTGCAGCAGGCCGGTCTGCTTGTAGTTGCAGTTGCCGTGGATCACGCAATGCGCATGTCCCAGCGGACCGCTCGCATGCACCGAGTCGACCGAGGTGTTGATGCGCGGATTCTCGCGCGGCGGCATGCCGGCCTGCAATGAAGCGGCCATGTCGGACAGGGCTTTCTCCTGTTCCGCTTTCGGCATTTTCTTGATCTTGTCTTCGACCACGGCGGCGATCTGCACCACACCTTCCATCACCGTGCGATCGAATACGCCGCCCATCGCCTTGACGGTGGCAACGCGCGGGTCGTGCTTGAACCACAGCGGATGCGCGGTACCGCCCCAGGGCAGTGCCATCGCCGTTTCGTGCTGACCCGGCACCACCACTTCGGCCTTGGCCGTCGCCGGCCACTGCTTGTACTGCTTCTGATCCAGGTAGAAGAAGTCGGCGGTGAGAATGCTGAAGATGGTCTGCGTCGACGCGTAGGTCGGAAAGCCGCGCCACAGCACCAGGATGTCGAGCGTGTCGAGTCCCGGCGTTTCTAGGCACAAGTTCGCAGCGATTTCGCCGGTCGTGTACATCTGCGCAATGCCGGGTGCGAGCAGCAGATTCTTCGCGGCGAACTTGGCGCCCCATTCCTGCTCGGCGTGCAGCATCCAGTTCTGCTCGCCGTTGGTGTCGGTGTAGTGCGCACCGGCGGCGAGCGAAGCCTCGACCGCTTCCGGGCCGTACTTCATGAACGGGCCGACCATGTTGCAGACCACCTGGGTGCCCTTGAACAGCTTGGTCAGCGCCGCAGTCGTGTGTTCGACTTCGGCGATTTCGTAGTCGGCATTCTCGATGCCCGGCACCTTGTCGAGCACTTCCTTGATGCGCTTGCCGTCGCGTCCGGCGGCGATGAACGGCACTTTGTATTCACGCAGATATTCTGCGACCAGACGGCCGGTGTAGCCGGTCACGCCATAAATCACCACAGGTTTCTTGCTCACACGCCTCTCCTTTTTGTGTTCTCGTTATGACGACTCAAAGCCTCAGGCGGTCATGCCGCCATCGACGACCAGATCGGCACCGGTGACATAGCTCGATTCATCCGATGCCAGGAACAGCACCACCGCCGCGATTTCGGCGGGCCGTGCAAAACGTCCCATCGGAATGCGTTCCAGCGTCTTCGCCGCGAACAGCTGTGCGACTTCCGGCTTCAGCGTGCCGAGTGCACCGCTGACCATCTGCGTGTCGGCGAAGCCGGGGCAGACATTGTTGATGCGGATGTTGTAGCCGCTGCGCGCGGCGTGGATCGCGGCCGAGCGCGTGAAGATGCGCACGCCGCCCTTGCTGGCGTTGTAGGCCGGCAAGCCAGGATCGCCGAGCAAGCCTTCGATCGACGCGATATTGACGATCGATCCGCCGTGCGCCTTCATCCGCGCGATTGCGGCCTGCGTGCCGAGAAACACGCCGGTGAGATTGATGTCGAGCAGCTTCTGCCACTGCGCCAGCGTCACCGTCTCGACGTCGAGGATGTGGGCGATGCCGGCATTGTTGACCAGCACATCGAGCCGGCCCCATTCGGCGACGACCGCGTCGAGTGCTTCGTTCCATTGCGATTCCTGGGTCGCATCCTGCACGCGGAAGCGCGCATTTACACCGAGCCGCTTGGCCTCGGCTTCACCTGCCTTCGCATCGACGTCGGTGATCAGCACTTTCGCGCCTTCCGCCAGCAGTGCTTCCGCCGCGGCCAGCCCGAGGCCACGCGCACCACCGGTGACGACGCAGACTTTGCCTTTGACTCGATCCATCACCCACTCCTTTCGCAAGCTGAAAAACGCGCCGCTAAAACAGCGCGCGGCGTAGCGAAGCGCTGCAATCCTTGATCATCTGCGCGACTTCCGGAATCGCTGCATCCATCAGCAGATAGCCGTGAATCTGGCTGTCGGCACGGATCAGCTGCGTCGGCACGCCGGCGCCCTGCAGCACCGCGGCATAGGCCACGCCTTCATCGCGCAAGGGATCGAAGCCGCACACCAGCACCGTCGCCGACGGCAGCTCGCCGTGCTTGTGCGCGAGCAGCGGCGAAGCGCGCCAGTCGATGCGATCGCCGACATCGTTGACGTAGTGATCGCCGAACCAGCGCATCAGCGTCTGCGTCAGGAAGTAGTCGCTGCCGTTGACGCGATAGCTCTCGGTCTCACCGCTGAGATCGGTCACCGGATAGAACAGCAGCTGATGTTTCAACGCAGGACCACCGGCATCGCGTGCCATCAGGCTGACGACGGCCGCGAGATTGCCGCCGGCGGAATCGCCGGCGACGGCAAGGCGTGCGGCATCGATGCCGAGCCCGGCCGCGTGTGCTGCAACCCAACGCAGCGCGTCGAACGCATCGACCGCCGCGGCCGGAAACTTGTGCTCCGGCGCCAGCCGGTAGTCGACCGAGACGACCGCGCAGCCCGCCGCGTTGCACAGCAGCCGGCAGATGTTGTCGTAGGTCTCGAGATCGCCGATGACCCAGCCGCCGCCGTGGAAGAACACGATTCCCGGCAACATCGCGGCGGCCTGGCTACCGGCCGGCCGATACAGCCGCAGCGGAATCGAGCCCTGCGTACCTTCGGCCGCAAGATCGCGCACTTCGGCAACTGCGGGCTTGGCCGCCTGCATCGTCGGGAACGCCGTCGAAAACATCGCGCGCGCCTGCGGCGGCGTCATCATGTCGAGTGTCGGCTGGCCCGCCATCGCGGCGAGCACCTTGGCGGCATTCGGATCGAGCATCGTCATTGCGTATTCCAGTTGGGCAAGTTCAGGCGGCCGCGGCGGGCTTAGTCGCCGCGCGCGGGTAATCGGTGGACTCGGCGGCGAAGCGCACGAAGTAATCGATCGACGGTGGATTCATCATCGCGTCGCGGCTCGCGGCCTTGGCCAGATCCCAGCCCATCAGCAGCTTGCGCACCGGCACTTCCATTTTCTTGCCGGTCAGCGTGTACGGCACTTCGGCGACCTGGTAGATGCGATCCGGCACGTGCCGCGGGCTGCAATCCTCGCGCAGTTTCTGGCTGATCTTGCGGCTGATGTTGTCGTCGAGCGTGATGCCCGGTTTCAGGCGTACGAACAGCGGCATGAAGAAGCCGCCGCCGGGCAGCTCGCAGCAGACGATCAGACTATCGGCGACGTCTTCGACCTGCTCGACCGCGCGGTAGATCTCCGCGGTGCCGATGCGCACGCCATGACGGTTGAGTGTCGAATCCGAGCGGCCGTAGATATATGCACCGCCGCGACGATTGATCTTGATGAAATCGCCATGCCGCCAGACACCCGGAAACACTTCGAAATACGACTCGCGATAACGCTTGCCGCCTTCGTCATTCCAGAAAAAAATCGGCATCGACGGGAACGGTTTAGTGACGACCAGTTCGCCGACTTCGTCGATCACTTCATGGCCGTCGTCGCTCCAGGCATGCACGTCCATGCCGAGCATGCGGCACTGGATTTCGCCGGCATAGACCGGCAGCAACGGCGCCGCACCGACCAGACCGCTGCAGACTTCGGTGCCGCCGGACTGCGAAGTCACCCACAGATCCTGCTTGACGCAGCGATAGAACCACTCGAAGGTTTCCGGCGTCGACGGCGCGCCGCTGACGACCACCGATTCGAGCCGCGACAGGTCGTATTGCTCGCCCGGCTTGAGGTTGGCCTTCTCCATCATCTGCACGAAAGTCGGCGAAGCACCGAACGAGGTCGCCTTGGTATCGGCCGCAAGCTTCCACAGGAAATCGTGCCCCGGATGCACCGGGCTGCCGTCGTACAGCACCGCAGCGCCGCCGGTCAGCAGCGCGGCCAGCAGAATGTTCCACATCATCCAGCCGGTGGTGCTGTAGAAGAACATCACCGAATCGGGCCGCAGGTTGATGTGGAAATGCATCAGCTTGAGCTGCTCGAGCAAGGCGCCGGTATGGCCATGCACGATCGCTTTCGGCAAGCCGGTGGTGCCCGACGAGAACAGCACCCACAGTGGATGATCCTGCTCGACGTATTCGTAAATAAAACTTTCGCGCGGCACGTCGCGATGCGTCATCACGTCCTGCCACAGCACCGCGCGATCGAGCGCCGGCATCGGCTGCTGCGGTCGCAGATGCGGCAGCCAGACGATACGCTGCAGCGACGGCAAGGCATCGGCGATGTTGCGCACCTCGGCTTCGCGATTGAAATCCTTGCCGCCGAAACGATAGCCATCGGCCGCGAACAGAATCTTCGGCTGAATCTGCGAGAAGCGCTCGACCACGGTCTTGATGCCGAACTCCGGCGCGGCCGACGACCATACCGCGCCGATCGCGGCCGTCGCCAGCAAGGCGACCGCGGTCTCCGGCACGTTCGGCATGTACGACACCACGCGATCGCCCGGCACTACCCCCATCGCACGCAATTGCGTCGCCAGAATGCGTACCTGGCGGCCGAGTTCAGACCAGGTCATCGTCGCCAGCGGCCGCACTTCAGTCAGATGGTGAAACACGATCTTGCCGGGCGCAGCCACTGCTTCATAACGCAGCATGTGCTCGGCGTAGTTCAGCTTGGCACCTTCGAACCATTTCGCGCCCGGCATCACGCGTCGATCCAGCACCTGCTTGTACGGCGTCGCCGACTTCACCTTGAAGTAGTCCCAGATCGAGCCCCAGAAGTCCTCGATGTCGGTGACCGACCAGCGCCACAGTTCCTGGTAGTTGCCGAAGCTGTGGTTACGCTCCTCGTGCAACCACTTCATGTAGTGGGCCAGATTGGAGTCCTGTGCAAATTCGCGGCGCGGCGCCCACAGTAGTTCGCCTTCGTTGATCATGCGATTTCCTCCCGGCTTGTTGGATGAACGGCGCGCATCGGCTCAACGCATCGCATAGACGTCGTAGCGCACCACCGCGGTTTCCAGATCGACTTCGCCGATGCTGACGAACTGCAGGCGATTGACCCAGAGATAATCCGGATGCGTCGTATGCATCATCGGCGCGGTGCGCAGGCTCAAGATCTTCGGCATCTTGCCGGCAAGGAAATTGGCGTGACCGTCGGCGCCGAGATCGCCAATGCCGTTGTAATGCACGTAGATCAGCGCACCGTCATGCGTTTCTAATGTCGCACGCACGTCGAGCACACAGACGCCGTCGCTGCGCAAGGTGAACCAGTCGCCGCCGACCGGCTTGACGATGCCGCGCAGCTTGTCGCCGATGAGTTCGCCGCCGGTGACTTCGAAATTAATGCGAATACCTTCCGGCAACGCACCGATCACTTCCGGCGGATTCCGCAGCGTCGCGCTGTAGGAGCCGATGTAATCCATCTTGTACGGAAATTTATACATGCGATGCTCCGGTCGCGGACGACATCAGCTGCGCAGTGCGCCGAGCAGGTCGAGCACTTTTTCCGGATTGGCGTCGGCCGGCACTTCGGCGAAGCGGAAGCCGCCCGCCGGACAGGCCGGTGCGGCAGCACCGGTCCAGAACGCCGGCGCCGCGGCCACACCGGTTGGCACACCGGCGATCGGCGCAGTGGCAATGACGAAGCCCAGCCCACCGCCCTTGCCGAGATCGGCAGCCGCACCCGGCAGGCGCAGGCCGACGTCCCAGCGATAATGTGCAGCGACGTTGATCACCGGCTGATACCACTCCAGCTCGGCCACCGACGGCTGATTGTCGGCCGCCTCTTCGAGCAGCAGCGCATTGATGCCGATCTCGCCGAACGCACGCAGGAAGTCTGCTACGTAAACAGAAGCGGAGTCGACTTCGTCGGCGCCGATGTCGATGCCGTCGGCGGAGCCGTTGGCCTGTGCGTAGGCCAGAGCAATCCAGCGCCGCGGCGACGGCAGCACCAGTGCCATCGGCAGCTTGCCGAAGCTGCTGCGCAGGCTGCCCAGCAGGTCGACCAGATGCGCGCGCAGGGCCGCATCGGCGAGCAGGGCCTTGAGCGGAAACAGCGCGCGCTTCTTCTCGCCCATTGCCTTGGCGAGTTCCGGATGTGCGGCGAGCCAGGCCTCGATCAGCGGCGCCAGCGGCACCGGCACGACGTCGGCTTTCAGCAGCCCCTGCGCCTTGCGCTGCCAGGAGATGAAGTTGGTGACGTCGAGCCAGGGAATCTTGTTGTTGGCGAGCAGCTTGCCGGCATAGGCGGTGTAATCGAGCCACAGCAGCTTGCCGTCGGCTGCCAGCGTGTCGAGGAATGCGGCCATGGGATGTGCTCGCTTCAGGCTGCAGTGTAGCCGCCGTCGACCACCAGCTCGGCGCCGGTGACCCAGCGCGATGCGGGCGACGACAGATAGACCGCGGCGTTGGCAATGTCGGATGGCGCGCCATAACCGAGCGGGTGCGCCGCCTTGAAAGTGGCTTCGGCAGTGGCGAAGTCCGGCATCATTTTCAGATCGACGAAGTTCTGCACGAAGTGCTTGCCCATGTCGGTCCAGACCACGCCCGGATGGATCGAGTTGCAGCGGATGCCGTACTGCAGTGCTGCGCATTCCATCGCCACCGACTTGCTGAAGATGCGCACCGCGCCCTTCGATGCGTTATAGGCACCGAGCGCGGTGACGCCGATCAAGCCCGCGATCGACGACAGATTGACGATAGACCCACCCTTGCCGGCCGCGCCGCCCGGACGCATCGCGGTGATCGCATGCTTGCAGCCAAGGTAGACGCCGGTGACGTTGACGTCGAGGATGCGGCGGAATTCCTCGGTATCGCACTCGGTCAGGAATTGCATGCGCTCAATGCCGGCATTGTTGACCAGGATGTCGAGCCCGCCGAACTGCTTGATGGTCGCGGCGACGGTCTCCTGCCACTGCGCTTCGCTGGTAACGTCCTGCTTCAGGAACGCGGCCTTGTTACCGGCCGCCTTGATCTGCGCGACGACCTCCTTGCCCTCTTTTTCGAGCACGTCGGTCACCATCACGCTGGCGCCAACCTGCGCCAGTGCGATCGCGATTTCGGCGCCCAATCCACGCGCGCCGCCGCTGACCAGCGCCACTTTGCCATCGACACGGAATGCCTTGCTGTAGTCGTACACGTCGTCTCCTCCAACTGTTGTGGGTTTTATGTGAATCTCGACGTTACTCGCCGATCCCGCAAGACTTCCCAGCCCTAACGGCTAGGGGGTTTGCTTGCGGGGTTCGCTTGGGCCTACTTCTTCAGGCATTCCTCCAGCTTGTTCTTCAGCACGCCGACTTCGCCTTCGAGTTCGGCGATGCGCAGGTCTTTCGGATTCGGCATGAAGGTGCCGGTCAGCTGGTCGGCCGGCATTTTCACGCGCATGCCCGGCAGGCCGGCATAGATCACCTTGTTGTCGTCCCAGCTGCCGAAGTACGGCAGGTATTCCGGCGGTTCCGGCGTGACCCAGGTCTTGCAGAATTCGTCGAACGGCTTGGAGCGGGCGATGCGCGCGCGACGCGCTTCGGCACGCAGTTCGGCGGTGGCTTCGACATCGACCACCAGCTGGTCCTGGTCGTAGACCACCTTGTAGAGATCGCGCGCGATATCGTGCGACATCAGGTCCTCGCGCAGATCCTTCATCACCAGTTCCGGATCGCGTTCGAGCACGTCGCCGTAACCACCGCCGGCACCCTGGCAGATCATGTAGATCTCGCCGTCGGCGCACAGCTCGAAGGTCATGCCCATGTCGTTGCTGCTGTACTTGCCGCCGGGAATCGGCTGCTCGTTCATCAAGGTGACGATGTCGAATGACTCGACCACGTTCGGGTTCTTCTTCAGCTCTTCGAAGATGTTGATGCCCTTGATTTTCATCAGCTGGTACGACGGGCAGGAATAGCCGCCGAACAGCCCCTGCGCCGACGGAAACTTGGAACCTTCGCAACCGGTCATGAAGCCCCACATGCCGGAGCCGCGCGCGGTCGCGATCTGCTCGTAGCCCATGCCGCCGCGGTATTTGCCGAAGCCGATGCGGTCCTTGGCGATGCGCTGCGCGCCGAGGCGGATGATCGGCGTGTCTTCCTCGTTGATTTCGTGCTCGCCGGAATCGCACATGAAACCGAATACCGGCGACACCGAATGCTCGCCGTCGGCATGGCTGCGCGCGCCCTGGCCGTTGCCGTTGATGTCCGAGCAGAAATTGCCGGTGACATCGCCGTGCTGGGTCAGGCCGCCATAGATGAAGGTCGCCGCCTGGTCGTACTGCGAGGCGATGATCGCCGAGTAGTGATGCGGCAGGCTGTAATTGAACTTGTTCATCGGGATGGTCCAGACGACACAGCCCTTGAACATCGGCATCAGGCTCATCGCCTGCGGCATCTCGCCTTCGGCGTCGATGATCGAATTGCGATCGGTGATGATCTCGATCGGCGACAGCACCGCCATTGTGTGCGGCAGATCCGGCCAGACGTTCTGCAACAGGCCGGTACACAGCGCCGCCTTGAACGAGGCGATATTGGTGTTGACCGAACGGTTCATGAACTGCGGCGAGGTGCCGCGGAAGTCGAGAATCATGCGGTCGCCCTTGACCGTGATCGCCAGCGAAACCTTCTGCAGCGCGTTTTCGCGCAAGGTCGAATCCATGAACTGCAGCACGCGCGTGGTACCGTCCGGCATTTCGCGGATGCGGCGACGCATTTCGGTTTCGGTGTCTTCCAGATGGCTGCGCAGCGTGCCGACCAATAGATCGACGCCGAACTGATCGAGGATCGCGGTCATGCGGTCGCGCAGACGGATCACCGCGTGCAACTTGACCTTCATGTCCTCAAGTTGCAGTTTCGGATCGCGCACCGAGTTCTGCAGGAAGGTGACGAGATCGCGCTTCAGCTGGAAGTTCTCGACCACCTTGAACGGCGACATCTTGATGCCTTCGTCGTACTTGCTCTCCGCGGCGGCCGGCATGCCGCCCGGCTCGCAGGCGCCGTTCTCGCCTTCATGGATCGTCGACGACAGCCAGCAGATCAGCTCGCCCTTGTAATACAGCGGCATCATCATCGACTGGTCGGTGTTGTGCACACCGCCGTAGCGCGCGTCATTGTGGATGAAGCCATCACCCTCTTTGACGCCGACGGTCGGATCATCGATCCAGTTCTTGACGATGAAGCGGATCGGATAGAAGCAGCAGGCCGCGAACGCGATGATGCCGTGCGGCGCAATCATCGCCAGGTCGCCCTGCGCGGTGTAGACGCCGGTGACCAGATCGCCCCACTTCGCACCGGGTGCCGCACCCATCTGGTTGACCATCGTGAAGGCTTCGGACAGTGCGGCGTTGATCAGCCCGCGCACATGATGGACCTGGTGCGGATCG
>JAQGNU010000090.1 GCA_028291645.1 Nevskia sp. | reverse complement strand
TGCCGGTGCGGCTGCCGGAAGATCTGGTGCCGGATGGCCGCGGCAATCCCTTGCTGCGCACACCCGAGTTCGTCAACTGCAGCTGCCCGCAATGCGGCAAGCCGGCTCGGCGCGAAACCGACACCTTCGATACGTTCGTCGATTCGTCCTGGTATTTCGCGCGCTTCGCCAGCTACGGCGCGGACGCGATGATCGATCAGCGCGCGGCCTATTGGATGCCGGTCGATATTTACATCGGCGGCATCGAGCACGCGATTCTGCATCTGCTGTACGCGCGCTTCTTCGTCAAGCTGATGCGCGATGTCGGCCTCACCGAGGTTGCCGAACCGTTCAAGCGGCTGCTGACGCAAGGCATGGTGCTGGCCGAGGCCTACTACCGCACCACCGAAGGCGGCGGTCGCGAGTGGATCACGCCGAAGGACGTCGATGTCGAGCGCGATGCCAAGGGTGCGGTCACACGTGCGATGCATCGCGAAACCGGCGACACGCTCACTGCGGCCGGCATGGGCACGATGAGCAAGTCGAAGAACAACGGCATCGATCCGCAGGACATCATCGATGCGCACGGCGCCGATGCGGTGCGGCTCTACATGATGTTCACCGCGCCGCCGGAACAGACGCTGGAATGGAGCGATGCCGGCATCGAAGGCGCCGGACGTTTCCTGCGGCGGTTGTGGAGGCTGGTGGCCGACCACATCGAGACCACGGCGACGCAAGGCGCTGTGCCCACGCTCGATGCCGCATCGTTGAACGCCGCGCAGAAAGACGTACGCCGCAAGCTGCACGATACGCTGGCCAAAGTCGGCGACGATTTCGAGCGCCGCTTCAGCTTCAACACCGCCATCGCCGCCTGCATGGAGCTGAGCAATCTGCTGCATCGCTTCCGCGAAAGTATTGCCACCGATCCGCAGAGCCGTGCCGTGATGCAGGAAGCACTCGAAGCGCTGGTGCGCATGCTGGCGCCGATCGTGCCGCACATCGCGCACGAGCTTTGGTCTGCGCTGGGCCACGCCACGCCGGTGATCGATGCCGCCTGGCCGGTGCCGGACGCGGCCGCCCGCATTGCGGATACCATCGCGCTGGTGGTACAGATCAATGGCAAGCTGCGTGGCAAGATCGAGGTGCCGGCCGATGCCGCGGACGATCAGGTGATTGCCGCCGCGCTGGCCGACGACAACGTGCAGAAGTTCATGGCGGGGCAAACCATTCGCAAGCAGATCGTGGTGAAAGGCAAGCTGGTCAACTTCGTGGTGGCCCAGTGAAGCATCGTGTGAAGCGGCGCGTGAAGCGCATTGCGCTATGCAGTGTGCGCGGCGCGATCGTGCTCGCCGGCTGCTTCGCGCTCGCCGGCTGCGGCTTCCATTTTGCCGGACAGCAGCCGCTGGCCGATCCGCTGAAGTCGGTTTACATCCAGGTGATCGATCCGTTTCACGTCACCGTGCCGCCGCTGGAAACCGCGCTGCAGGCGCGTATTACGCGCAGCGGCGGCGTGGTCAAGTCGCGCGCCCGGGACGCGACTTCGGTGCTGCGTCTGTCCAATCTGCAGGAAACCCAGGAAGTGCTGTCGATCGGTCCGGACGGCAAGGCGATCGAGTACCGGTTGGTGTCGCGCGCGACCTACGAGTTGCGCAGCGGCACGCGCGAACTGATTCCGCCGCAGGCGCAAGGCCTCGATCGCGCCTACAGCTTCAGCGCCACGCAGATTCTGCCGAAGGAAGCGGAGGAAGCGCGCCTGAGTCGCTACGTGCAGGACGATCTCGCCGAAGTTATTCTGCTGCGCATCCAGGCGCAGCTGCGCAAGCATCCGAACGGCATCGCCGAAGACGAAGTGCCGGATGCGTTGCCGGTGGCGGCCGAATCGACTGCTACGCCAGCCGTAGCGGGCAGCGGCGGTGTTACGCCCTCAGCTGTCGCGCCAGCAGCGTCAACGGGTGCAGCACCGGCACCGTAGAACCGTCGCGGCGCAGGCCGGCGGACAGATGCAGCGAGCAGCCGATGTTGGCGCTGACGATGAAGTCCGGCTGCAGACGACGCGCAGCCGCAAGCTTCGGTTCGAGCAGGCGATCCGAAGCTTGCGGCTGCGTGACGAAGTTCAAACCCGCAGCGCCGCAGCAGCGCTGATCTGATTCCAGTTCCAGCAATTCGATTTGAGGAATGTGTGCGAGCAGCGCGCGCGTGGCTTGCGGGTCGCGCAGTACGTTCTGCTGCGTGCACGGCACGTGGATGGCGACGCGCGCACGCAGCGGTTGCAGTTGCAGGCGCTCGGCGCGTGCCAGCAGCAGTCGCGCCGGATCGCGCACGCGCGCGGCGAAACGACGCGCTTCGGCGGAGCCAAGCATCGTTGCGTAGTCGAGCAAACTAGCGCCGCAGCCGCTGGCCATCGCGACGATCGGTGCATCGCCAGCGAATGCGGTGAGATTGTGTGCCGCCAAACCGCGCGCAGTTGCCGGTCGGCCACCGTGCTGGTCGAGTGCGCCGCAGCAGGTCTGCGCAGCGGGTGATCGCAGCGCGTAGCCGCAAGCGGCGAACAGGCGCGCGGCCGCATCGACGGCTTCAGCTTCGACCAGATCGCTGACGCAGCCGACGAACAACTGCACGCTGTCGTTGGCGGAATCGGCGATCGTGGGGCGGTCAACTCTTGTGGCGGCGGCGATCTGCGGCAGCAGACCTTCCAGCCGCGCGATGCGGCCGCGACCGAGTGCGCCGGAACGCCGCAGCAGTTTCTGCATGCCGCTGCGCTGATACAGCCGCAACAGCGCGCCGAGCGCGCGCCGCAGCGGGCGATGGCTCAACAGAACGCTGAGCGGTGCGAGTGCGCGCACGCGCGCCGGACGCCGCTCGGCGAGCAGCGCGCGGCCGGCATCGATCAATGCGCCATACGGCACTTTTGCCGGACACACCGCTTCGCAGGCGCGGCACGACAGACAGCCGTCGAGATGCAGTTCGAGCTTTGCGGTCTGGTCGATCACGCCGGTCGCCAGACCCTGCATCAGCGCGATGCGGCCGCGCGGCGAATCGGCCTCGTTGCGCGCATCCAGATAGGTCGGGCAATGCGGCAGGCACAGCCCGCACTTCACGCAGAGATCGGCTTCTGCGAGCGGAAAAGCAGCGGCGGAAGTGGGCGCGACGATAGCCATGGAGCGCCGGCAAAGTATCACACTGCAGTGCAACAACCGCGCGGATCTGTGGTCAGTGAGGTGATCCGTCCGTGAGTTAAAGGGAGTGCAGGGTGCAAACTGGAATCAAGTTGTCGGCCTATCTGCTGGGCCTCGGTCCGGTGCTGGCGTTCGCGGAAGACACCACGCCGGCGTCGCCCGCAACAAGTTCGACCGCCGCCACACCGGCAGCGGACACCACGCCAGCGGTCGAGCAAACGCCGCCGCCGAGCGTGGCGCCGCCGCTACCCATCGAATCCACGGCGCCCGCGCCGAGTACAGCGCCACCGTCCGCGCCGCCGCCGATCTGGAGCGGCGATCTTGCCGCCGGCTACGTCAAGAGCAGCGGCAACGCCAACGCCAGCACACTCAACGTCAAGTTCGATCTCGATTGGAAATCCGATCCCTGGGAAAACCTGCTGAGCGGCTCCGCGTACAAGGCCAATTCCAACGGCGACAGCACCGACGAAAAATATTCGATCGGCAACAAGCTGCTGTTCAACCTGAACCCGGACGATTACCTGTTCGGCCAGGTTAACTACGACGACGATCGCTTCGGCGCAATCACCGAGCGTTATTCGGGCTCCGCGGGTTACGGTCGCCACCTGCTGCACACGCCGACGCAGACGCTGGATATGGATCTCGGTCTCGGTGCCAATCGCACGCGCGAACAGGATGCGCATCGTTTCAAATCCGACGTCATCGGCACGTTCGACGCGACCTACATCTGGAAGATCAGCGCCAACAGCCAGTTCAAGCAGACGCTGCGCACGGAGTTCGGGCCGAGCAATACTTACGTCAATCCGATCTCCGAGCTGAAGCTGACCATCATCAAGAACTTCTTTGCCGCGCTCGGCTACGAGGTTCGCTACAACAGCGATACGCCTGCGGGCACGCATCACACCGATCAGATCACCACGATCAATGTCGGCTACACCTTCGGCAAGCAGCCCACTACCGCACCGCCTTAGGGAGCCTCTGAATCAGCTGCTGCGCTCGGCAGCTCGCGTGAATCCGGTGCGTGTTCGAATTCGGTGCAGCAGTGCTGCGCCCGAACCCGCACTCACCCGCGCATAACATTTATGTATGCTCCGGGTCCTGCGTGTCGGCAGCGTGCAAACGGCCTCCGCGCGCTACGCTTTGAGGACCGTTGCTTAGATCTATCGCATGAGCTACTACCGGCATCACGTTTTTTTCTGCTGCAACCAGCGCGACGGCGGACGCGCCTGCTGCAACGACAAGGGCGCCACGCGCCTGCGCGACTACTGCAAGCAGCAGGTCGGCAAAGCCGGTTTGGCGGGCGTCGGCAAGGTGCGCATCAACCAGGCCGGTTGCCTGGATCGCTGCGAGGAAGGTCCGACCGTGGTGATCTATCCGGAGGCGGTCTGGTATCGCTACGCCGACGAGCGCGACATCGACGAGATCATCGAGCGTCACCTGCGCCACGGTCAGATCGTCGAGCGTCTGCGGATCTGACGGTGTTGAATGCGATCGACGCCGGCGGTGCCTGCGCGCTGTTGTTGCCGAGCCAGCTGAGAATGTCGTAGTAATTGCGCACGTTGCCGACGAAGTTCACCGCTTCGCGACCGCGCGCATAACCCGCACGCGTCTGCTTGAACCACTGCGGACGGCTCAGCAGCGGCAGCGTATTGCGCACGTCGAGCCAGCGATTCGGATCGCCGCCGTGCTTGGCCGCCAGCTGCCGCGCATCTTCCAGATGGGCGATGCCTTGGTTGTACGCGGCCAGCGCCATCCAGGTGCGATCGGGTTCGACAATCTCCGGCGGCAACAGCTTCAGAATCTGCGCCAGATAACGCGCGCCGCCGCTGATGCTCTGCGCCGGATCCTGCCGATCGGTGACCGCGAGTTCGGCGGCTGTGTCTTCGGTCAGCATCATCAGGCCGCGCACGCCGGTGCGGCTGATCGCATCCGGATCCCAGTGCGATTCCTGATAGCCGACGGCGGCGAGCACGCGCCAGTCCAGACCATAACGTTGGGCGGCGTTGCGGAACTGCTGGCGATAGCGCGGCAGCCGGTGGGTGACATCGTCGGCGAAACGCGACACACCCTGATAGTCGAAATCGATGACGTGGCCGAAGTAGCGATCGCGCACGCGCGCCAGTTCGGCCTCGCCGAGTTTTTGCAGGTAATCCTGGGTCGCGCGATACAACGCTTTGTCGGTGTCGCCGCGCAAGGCCCAGGCCACCGGCGCAGGCTGCGTCACGTCGAACGCGACGCGCAGCGAAGGATAATAGCGTTGCTCGATCGCAATCAGTGTCGATGAGGCAATGGTGTAGTCGACCTCGCCTTCAGCCACCGCATCGAGCAAATCTTCCTCGCTGAGTTCGGTCGACGCACTCCAGCGCAGCTTCGGATATTGCAGCGCGAGTTTCTCCAGCAAGGCTGCGCTGCCGCTGCCGTCGACAACGCGGATCTCGCCGTTGAGCTTGTCGAGCGAAGTCGGCAGCGGACGATCCGCGCGCGACA
The DNA here is from genome assembly GCA_028291645.1 of Nevskia sp. Taxonomy (GTDB): domain Bacteria; phylum Pseudomonadota; class Gammaproteobacteria; order Nevskiales; family Nevskiaceae; genus Nevskia. Next base: position 14,899 of record JAQGNU010000090.1, on the reverse strand, counting down.
CCAGTTGCAGCACGACATTTTCCAGCGGCGCAGTGAAGCGCAACGGCGCCGGCGGGATCGTGTCTACCGGAATGCCGCCGGCGGCGAGATCGACCTGGCCGGCCTGCAGCAAATCGAGCGCGGCCTGCGCCGAATCGACGAAATGCAAATCCAATGCAACGCCGAAGCGCTTGGCCAGACCGCCCAGCAGATCGCACTCGAAGCCGGTCGGTCCGGCGCCGGCGTTGTAGCAGGTGGTGGGACTTTCGACCATCGCCACGCGCAAGTGCTCGGTGGCGAACACGCGCTGCAAGGCGCTCGGCCGCGGTGAACAGGTCGACAGCGCCAGCGCGCAACCGAGCGTCGCATACAGCGCAATTTTTCGTCCTCGGGTTAACGGTCTGCTCATTGTTGCGGGCGTTGAAACTTTATTTGTAGCCGTTTAGCCGCCTTTGACCGCGTTCCGGCCGTTAGATTCCGCAGCCGGTTCGGCTTAAGGAACCTCTGAATAAGCTGCTGCGCTCGGCATCTCGCGCGAATCCGGCCCATTCAATGGATGGGGGAATCCTCACATACTCCTTTGTATGCTGCGGTTCCTCCGCTCCGGGTTCGCACGACCTGCCTTCGCTCGCGACGCTTCTTCAGAGATTCCCTACGCGGGTTCAAGATTTCGTTTTCGCGTCGCCGCCTTGCTAAACTACGCGCCCCGGAGAGGTGGCAGAGTGGTCGAATGTACCTGACTCGAAATCAGGCGTACGTTTAAACGTACCGTGGGTTCGAATCCCACCCTCTCCGCCATTTCTGCTTTCCGCCGCGAAGTGAATCACTTGAAAGCAGAGTAGTCGCTACGTGTCCCCCGCTTTGGTGGCCCACTTCGAAGCTACTGAATTGGCGACCTACACAAGGCCGCGTCGTTTAGGCCGCTTTGCCCAAGTGCATCTCCACGCGCAGCCCAGCCGCCGTCGCCAGATTGACGAGCATATCGATCCCGAACAAATCGATCTTTCCCCGCATCAGGTCGGACATCCTCGGTTGAGTGATGCCGAGCAGCTTGGCCGCTTCCGTCTGGGTCAAGCCAGCTTCCTCGATATGTGCCTTGATCTCCATCATCAAGGCCGAGCGCAGTTTCATGTTCTGCGCTTCGGCGGGCGTGTCCTCGATGGCATCCCACACGCTAGAGAACCGCTGTTTCTGTTTGCTCATTTGCCTAACTCCTTCATCAAATCCTTGAAACGACTTACTGCCAGCGCAAGGTCTTCGCGGCTGGTCTTTTCCGACTTCTTCTGAAAGCAGTGAAGGACGAATACTGCTTCCTCGAACTTCGCCACATACACCACGCGGAACGCAGCGCTGGCGTCTCTGATCCGGATTTCCCGTACGCCGCGTCCGATGCTATTCATCGGCTTCCAGTCCTCCGGATCGAGGCCTTGTTGCATCCGGTCGATCTGATGCCCTGCTTCACGGCGGGCTGACACTGGAAATGTACGCAGATCGTCCAAGGCACTGCCGCGAAACTCGACTGCTTTAAGCCGCTCGTTCACCGAGCGAACTATACAATATTTTGTATAACGCCGACGGCTACCTTCGCGGCGACCGCCTGACCCCGCGCAGTCGAGGCCGAGTGCAGCAGCCTGTTCAGAGATTCTTTAGAGTGGGCCGCTCTTCCGAACGCACCCCGCGGAATCCAGCATGAGCACATTGAACAGACCCGGCGTGATTCGCGCGCACCGCGGCACTACGCTGCATGCGAAGTCCTGGCTGACCGAAGCGCCGCTGCGCATGCTGATGAACAACCTCGATCCGGAGGTGGCGGAGCGGCCTGAAGATCTTATCGTCTATGGCGGCATCGGCCGCGCGGCGCGCAACTGGGAGTGCTACGACCGCATCGTCGAAGCGCTGCAGCAGCTCGAAGCCGACGAGACGCTGCTGATCCAGTCGGGCAAGCCGGTGGGCGTGTTCAAGACCCACGCCGATGCACCGCGTGTGCTGATCGCCAATTCCAATCTGGTGCCGCACTGGGCCAACTGGCAGCACTTCCACGAGCTCGACCGCAAGGGCTTGATGATGTACGGGCAGATGACCGCCGGCTCGTGGATTTACATCGGCTCGCAGGGCATCGTGCAGGGCACCTACGAAACCTTTGTCGAAGCCGGTCGCCAGCATTACGGCGGTGATCTCAAAGGGCGCTGGATTCTCACCGCTGGTCTCGGCGGTATGGGCGGCGCGCAAACGCTGGCGGCAACCATGGCGGGTGCATCGATCCTCGCTGTCGAATGCGATCCCGCACGCATCGAGATGCGGCTGGCGACGCGCTATCTCGATCGCAAGGCGGCCACGCTGGATGAAGCACTGGCGATGATTGATGAAGCCTGCGCCAGCCGGCAGGCGCTGTCGGTCGGCCTGCTCGGCAACGCTGCCGAAGTGCTGCCCGAGTTGATCCGTCGCGGCGTGCGGCCGGACATGGTCACCGACCAGACCTCCGCGCACGATCCGGTGCACGGCTATCTGCCGATCGGCTGGACCTTGCAGAAGTGGCGCGACTGGCAGGGCAGCGAGCCCAACCTGGTCGCCGCAGCCGCGCGCCGTTCGATGGCCGTGCACGTGCAGGCCATGCTCGCGTTCAAGCGTATGGGCGTGCCGACGTTCGACTACGGCAACAACATCCGCCAGGTGGCGCTGGACGAAGGCGTGCGCGACGCCTTCGACTTTCCGGGTTTCGTGCCGGCCTACATCCGGCCGCTGTTCTGCCGCGGCGTCGGGCCGTTTCGCTGGGTGGCGCTGTCCGGCGATCCGGAAGACATCTACCGCACCGACGCCAAGGTGAAGGAACTGCTGCCGGACAACGCGCATCTGCATCATTGGCTCGACATGGCGCGCGAACGCATCCAGTTCCAGGGCCTGCCCGCGCGCATCTGCTGGATCGGCCTCGGTGATCGCGCCAAGGTCGGGCTCGCGTTCAACGAGATGGTGGCGCGCGGCGAACTCTCCGCACCGGTGGTGATCGGCCGCGATCATCTCGACTCCGGTTCGGTGGCCAGTCCCAACCGCGAAACCGAAGGCATGCGCGACGGCTCCGATGCGGTGTCGGACTGGCCGCTGCTCAATGCACTGCTGAACACCGCCAGCGGTGCCACCTGGGTATCGCTGCATCATGGTGGCGGCGTCGGCATGGGTTTTTCGCAGCACGCCGGCATGGTCATCGTCTGCGATGGCACTGCGGATGCCGCGCGGCGTATCGCACGAGTGCTGCACAACGATCCCGCGAGCGGCGTGATGCGTCATGCGGATGCCGGCTACGAACTCGCCATCGACTGTGCGAACCAACACGCTTTGCAACTGCCGATGATCAATGAGCAACAATAATTCGATGCTGATCCAGCCGGGCCACTTGCGCCTCGCCGACCTGCGCCGCATCGCAACTGAAAGTCTTCAGCTGACGATCGATCCTGCCGCAGATGCAGCGATTGCAGTGTCGGCGCAGACCGTGCGCGATGTCGTCGCGCAGGGCGCGCCGGCTTACGGCATCAACACCGGCTTCGGCAAGCTTGCGAAGACGCACATCCCCGATGCGCAGCTCGAACGGCTGCAGCTCAATCTGGTGCGCTCGCATGCCGTCGGTACCGGCGCGCTGCTCGATGACGCAAGCGTGGCACTGATCCTGGCGCTCAAGGCCGCCAGCCTCGCGCGCGGCTTTTCCGGTGTGCGGCCGGCGGTCATCGCCGCATTGCTGGCGCTGTACAACGGCGGCATCTATCCCTGCATTCCGGCCAAGGGTTCGGTCGGTGCGTCCGGCGATCTCGCGCCGCTCGCGCATATGACGCTGGCGCTGATGGGCGAGGGCGAGGTGCGTGTCGGTGGAAACATAATGCCGGCGCGCGACGGCCTCGCCGCTGCCGGCCTGTCGGCATTGACGCTGGCGGCGAAGGAAGGTCTGGCGTTGCTCAATGGCACGCAGGTGTCGACGGCGCTGGCACTGCGCGGCCTGTTCGCGGCGGAGGATTTGTTCGCGGCAGCGGTCGTTGCGGGCGCCTTGGCGGTCGACGCCGCGCGCGGCAGCGATGCGCCGTTCGATCCGCGCATCCACGCGGTGCGTGGTCAGCCGGGACAGATCGACGTCGCGGCGCAGTACCGCAAGCTGCTCAGCGGCAGCGCGATCCGCCGTTCGCACCTGGTCAACGACGATCGCGTGCAGGATCCGTACAGCCTGCGCTGTCAGCCGCAGGTGATGGGCGCTTGCCTGGATCTGATCCGCAACGTCGCCGCGACGCTGACCATCGAGGCCAATGCCGTCACCGACAATCCGCTGGTGTTCGTCGGCACCGATGGCGTGGGCGGCGAAGTGTTGTCCGGCGGCAACTTCCACGGCGAGCCGGTCGCGCTCGCCGCCGACACGCTGGCGCTGGCGATCGCCGAGATCGGCGCGCTGTCCGAGCGCCGCGTCGCGCTGCTGATCGACGCGAGCTTGTCGGGCCTACCGCCGTTCCTGGTGCGCGAGCCCGGACTCAATTCCGGTTTCATGATGGCGCATGTCACCGCCGCCGCGCTCGCGTCCGAAAACAAATCGCTGGCGCATCCGGCCAGCGTCGACAGTCTGCCGACTTCGGCCAATCAGGAGGATCACGTCAGCATGGCCACCTTCGCCGCGCGGCGGCTGCTGGAGATGGCTGTGAATACGCGCGGCATCGTCGGTATCGAATTGCTGGCGGCCGCACAGGGCATCGACTTTCACGCACCGCTGCAGACTTCGCCGGCCTTGCAGCAGGTGCACGCGCTGCTGCGCGCGCGGGTGCCGTTCTATGCCGAGGATCGCTACTTTGCGCCGGATATCGCAGCGGTCACGCAGTTGCTCGAAGAACATACGCTGACGCCCTGGGTCGCGGCGATCCTGCCATCGTTCGCATAAGCTGCGCGGACCGTCGGCAGACGGATTGCAGGAGACGATAGCTCCATGACTACATGCTACTTCGCCGAATCGGCGCTGCTGCCCTCGGGCTGGGCGCGCGATGTGCTGTTCGAAGTCGCAGCGGATGGCCTGATCTCGAAGCTGACCCCACACGCCGCCGCCGCGGATGCCGAGCGTCTGCGCGGGCCGCTGATTCCCGGCATGCCGAATCTCCACTCGCATGCGTTTCAGCGTGCGATGGCGGGGCTTACCGAAAAAGGTGGCCCGCAGGGCGATAGTTTCTGGTCGTGGCGCAAGCTGATGTACGGCTTCCTCGAGAATCTGATGCCGGACGATGTGGAAGTCATCGCCCGGCAGCTCTATATCGAAATGCTGAAAGCCGGCTACACCGCGGTCGCCGAGTTCCACTATCTGCATCACGATGCCAACGGGCAGCCTTACGCCAATCGTGCGGAAACCGGTGAGCGCATCGCGGCAGCGGCGCGCGACAGCGGCATCGCGCTGACGCTGCTGCCGGTGTTCTATGCACACGGCAACTTCGGCGGTATGGCGCCGGCGGTCGGGCAGCGGCGCTTCATCAACTCGGTCGAAGGTTTCAGCCGGATTCTCGAATCGCTCGCCGGCACCGTGAAGCTGCATCCGGCGCAGCGCATCGGTGTCGCGCCGCACTCGCTGCGCGCGGCGACGCCGGAAGAACTGAGCGCTGTGGTCGCAGCACTCAATTGCATCGATGCAAGCGCGCCGATTCATATTCACGTGGCGGAACAGCAGAAGGAAGTCGACGACTGCCTCGGCTGGAGCGGCCTGCGGCCGGTGGCTTGGCTGTTGCAGCACGCGCCGATCGACGCGCGCTGGTGCCTGATCCATGCGACGCACATGGATAACCAGGAAACCCAATTGCTGGCGCGGAGCGGCGCAGTGGCCGGACTGTGTCCCACCACCGAAGGCGATCTCGGCGACGGCTTCTTCAATGCGGCAATGTATCTGCGAGCGAGCGGCCGTATCGGCATCGGTGGCGATAGTCATGCCGCGGTCGATCCGTTTCTGGAACTGCGTCTGTTCGAATACGGACAGCGCTTGAAGATGGAGCGGCGCAACGTCCTCGCGTTCGCGATCGGCGATTCGCTCGGCGGCCAGCTCTACCGTGCGAGCTGTGCCGGCGGTGCGCAGGCGCTGGGGCAGAACGTCGGCCAGCTCGCGGTCGGCTGCCGCGCCGATTGGGTGGTGCTCAACGACGACGACGCGGCACTCGCCGAACACAGCGGCGACGGCCTGCTGGATGCGGCGATCTTCGGCCCGGTGCGCGCGCCGGTGCGCGATGTCATGGTGGCGGGGCAGTGGCGCGTCCGCGACGGCGTGCATCCGAACGGCGCGGCGAGTCTGCAGCGCTATCGCCAAGTGATGCGGCGCCTGCTCAATTAATGAACCCGCACGCGAATCATTGGGATGCGATCTGGCTCAACGCGCAATTGGCGACGATGGACGCAGCGTACGGCGATGATCCGTATGGCGCCATCGCGGATGGTGCCGTTGCGATGCTGGATGGGCGGATTGCCTGGGTCGGACGGCGTGCGGAGCTGCCGGCGGCATGGCGCGCCACGGTCGAGCACGACTGCGGCGGCGCCTGGCTGACGCCGGGCCTGATCGACTGCCACACGCATCTGGTCTATGCCGGCAGTCGCGCCGCCGAGTTCGAGCAGCGCTTGCAGGGCGCGAGCTACGAGGAGATCGCTAAGGCCGGCGGCGGCATTCTCGCGACCGTGCGGGCGACGCGTGCTGCGAGCGAGCGCGAGCTGCTGCTACAAAGTGCGAAGCGCCTGCACGCGATCTGCGCCGAGGGCGTGACCACAGTTGAGATCAAATCCGGCTACGGGCTCGATACCGTCACCGAATGCCGCATTTTAAGCGTCGCACGGCAACTCGCTGCGATCTGCGCGGTGACGGTGAAAACCAGCTTTCTCGGCGCGCACGCCCTGCCGCCGGAATATGCGGGACGCGCCGACGACTATGTCGCACTGGTGTGCGACGAGATGCTGCCGGCGATCCATGCCGCCGGACTCGCCGACGCAGTCGATGCGTTCTGTGAAGACATTGCTTTCAGCGCGCAGCAAACCGCTCGCGTGTTCGATCGCGCACGCAGCTTGGGTCTAGCGGTGAAGCTGCATGCCGACCAGTTGTCCGATCTCGGCGGTGCGCGTCTCGCTGCAGACTACGCAGCACTCTCCGCGGATCATCTCGAGCACAGTTCGCCAGCCTCGATCGACGCCATGGCTGCGGCCGGGACCGTGGCGGTGCTGCTGCCGGGCGCGTACTACTTCCTGCGGGAAACACGCCTGCCGCCGATCGCGTCACTGCGTGCGCAGGCCGTGCCGATGGCGCTGGCGACCGACTGCAATCCCGGCACCTCGCCGTGCACGTCCCTGCTGCTGATACTGAACCTTGCCTGCACGCTGTTCCGGCTGACGCCGGCCGAGGCCTTGGCCGGCGTCACGTGTCACGCCGCGCAGGCATTGGGGATGCAACAGCAAGCGGGTCGCATCGCGCCCGGTCTGCGCGCCGATCTCGCGCTGTGGGACATCGCGCGTCCGGCCGAGCTGGCGTACGCCTTCGGCGCCAACCCCTGTATCGGCCGTTACCTTGCGGGCAGCGCCACGCCGGTCTGCGCATGAGCACCGGCGAAAAACTATTTACTTTCGTTCCCGGCGTCACGCCGGTGCTGATCGATGTGCCACATGCGGGCACCTACATCCCGCCCGCGTTGCGATCGGGGATGACCGCGATCGCGCAGACCGTGCCGGATACCGACTGGCATGTGCATCTGCTGTATGAGTTCGCGCTGCAACTCGGCGTGGGCCTGATGGTGGCGACGCATTCGCGCTACGTCGTCGATCTCAACCGCGACCCGGACGACGCCTCGCTGTATCCGGGCGCGGATACCACCGAGCTATGCCCGACACGCACGTTCGCGGACGACGACATCTATCTGCCCGCGCAGCGGCCGGATGCAGCGCAGATCGCATCGCGCCGGGCACGCTATTGGCTGCCGTATCACGCAGCGCTGAATGCGGCGCTCGCACAGATCAAGGCCAGACATGGCTACGCGATTCTGCTCGATGCGCATTCCATCCGCGCGCAGGTGCCACGGTTTTTTGCCGGCGTCTTACCGGATCTCAATCTCGGCACCGCCGATGGCGCTGCTTGCGATTTGCAGCTGCAGGCTTTGGCGATGGCGGTGCTGCAGTCGAACACGGGCTTCAGCTCGGTGTGCAACGGCCGCTTCAAAGGCGGCTACATCACGCGTCACTACGGACGCCCGCGCGAGCGCATTCATGCGCTGCAGCTGGAAATGGCGCAGACCTGCTACATGGCCGAGTCGGCGCCCTACGCATGGGAGCCGCAACGGGCGCGGGCACTGCTGCTGACGCTGAAGGATTTGCTGAAGTGTCTGCTGGACTGGCGCGGAGCAGCTCGATGAGGAAGCGGTGCTGCTAGACGCCTGCGCTCGCACTTCAATGGAGACGAGTCGCAACGTCCATGACGCGGCGATTCCTGTACCTGCGAAGACGACATCGTTGCGATTACGAAAAATCAACTCTGCTGACCTTCGTCGACGCATTGATCACGGCAGCCAGCGAGATGTCCGCTATTCTCCGGCTTCGATACGCAAGAGGCACAGCCCGGCAACTCTGGACATTGGATCCTCGATCCACATGGCAGGAAAGCAGACCACTCGACCGTATGTTTTTTTAGGTCTCAACGCCCGTTTGAGCGATGGGCATTACAGCCGCGCGCCGCGACACAAAGCGCTTGTGTTAGGTGGCTTGCTTAAGGCGCCACGCCAAGACTGTGCAGTCCATCTTTCGACGCTGCACGATCGGGCGCTAGTGTTAGTGCCTTTTGGAAATCAGCGATCGACTTTTCACGCTCCCCAAGTTTTTCAAATGCCAAGGCTCGGAGTTCATATGCTTCAGCAAAGTCTGGTTTGAGCTCAATGGTCTTGCTGTAATCCGCAATCGAACGTTCGGAAAGCCCTTCCTGGTCATAGAGCATGGCTCGATTGATATAGGCTTCAGGACGTTCCGGTCGAAGCTCAATCGCCTTGCCGTAATCCTGGATCGCATTGTCAATCTTGCCGTTGACGCTCCACCACTTCGCACGTTCAAAATAGGCCGGTTGAAAGTTTCGGTCTAGCGTGATTGCTGTCTGTAAATCATCGAACGCTGTGTCCTTTTGATCCATGTCTTCATACAATCGGCCACGCTCGTAGAAGGTCTTCGCAGAGCGAGGCGACAATTCGATGGCTTTGTTGTAGTCCGCGATCGCTTCGTCGAACCGACGAGCTTTTCGGTACAGCATGCCGCGATTAACGTACGACGCGGCCATTTTCGGATTCAGCTCGATGGTCCGCGCATAATCGGCAATCGCCTGGTCCACTCGACCGAGATTTGCAAAGGCCGCGCCGCGATTTACATATGCCTCAGCATCGTTCGACATTAGCTCTATCGCTTTATTGAAGTCGGCCATTCCCTCGTCGTTGCGATGCATATAGCCAAGGGCGACGCCACGGCCGACATACGCGGGCTCCAGTGTCGGCTTGAGTTCAATCGCCTTGTCGTAATCGAGAATGGCCGTTTCATACAGCCGTTTCTGTTGATACGCGGCCGCACGGTTAACGTAAGCGACGGCAAGATCGGGTTGCAGGTCAATTGCATGTGTTAGATCAGCCAAAGCCGCATCAGTGTCACCTCGGCGTATTTCGGCAAGCCCTTTGTCGACATATCCTTTGGTGTCCAGATTGGAATTATCCTGTCCCGACTGCGCCGGAACATGAGTACAGGCCGCTACCATTAAGACATGAGGTACAAGCCGAAGATGTTTCATCAATCGCATCTTTATTCCTTTCAATTGACGTCCCCCAAAAATCGCCACTGTCAAGATGACCTAGCCGGTCCCTTCTGCTGAGTAGCGGTTCTTGGAAACTCGGGCTTCTACTACTATCGGCCAATAGCCGGCACCCAATCAAACGACCGACCCTAAAGCTAGGTACAGTATTTCCTGTGTTCTGAAGCCGCGGCTTGTTGAAAGCGGCGTGAAGTCGCCAGTTCGAGCGAGTTGATCAATCGCGTAGGCGTTTCCTACGGTAGTGCCTGACGATACTCCGGGGTAGAAGCAGCGATGCTGCCATTTGTTTCAATCGGCCGATTCACGTTCGCCACCTACGGAATCATGATGGCGACAGGGCTGTTGGTGGGCTATTACCTGTTGCGGGCGGATCTCAAACGCCGACAGCTCGACATCAAGCCGCAGGTCGTGCTGCTGTCGATCGGGCTCTTCGGTCTGCTGGCTTCCAAGCTTTTTCTGGCGATCGAAAATCCGCGGCTGTTCCTTGAGAATCCCGCTTTCCTGCTGAGCCGCTCGGGCTACACCTTCTACGGTGCGGTGATCGGCGGCGTCGGCGTCGTCTTCATCCTTGCGCGGGTTTACCGTATCAGCAGCCTGCGGCTGTTCGACGCGGTATCCGCCGAAGCGGCGATCGGCTACGGCATTGGCCGCCTCGGTTGCCTGCTGGCAGGCGACGGAGACTATGGCACGCCGACCTCGCTGCCCTGGGGCATGCGCTTTCCGCACGGTCTGGTGCCGACCACGGTGAGCGTTCATCCCACTCCGATCTACGAGTTCATCGCGTCCGCGATGCTTGCCGTGTACCTCTGGAGGCTCGGCGCACCCGCTTCGCATAACGAAGCTGCGCCCGGCCAGGTGTTCGCGCAGTATCTGATTCTGAGTGGTATCGCGCGTTTTCTGGTGGAAATCATCCGCTTGAATCCGCCGGTGCTTTGGGGTCTGACGAACGCGCAATGCGTTGCAGTGATCTCGGTGGTCGCGGGGATCGTCCTGGCAAACCGCTCGCGGCTGTGGGGCTCGTCTGAATTGTCCTCAACACGCTAGTGTCGTGGACTGTACATTCGCGCCACAGATCGCGAAGTCCAACGACAGGCTTGTAGTGTTGCTACGATGCAGCCGCAGATTCACCCGAGCCACCACCCGCTGAGGCGGCGCCTCGATTCCGATGTTTGTTCCGTCGCAATCACAAGTCGAAGGAAAACACATGAACTGGAACGTCGGGCGCATGGGAAAGCTGTGGCCGTCTGTCAAACGAAACGCAGGGCACGATCTGCTGGCGGCGAGTATCTGGCTGGCCGGTGCTGCACTCGGCGGCACGTTCGTACTCGGCTGCGGCGGCACAACCGGCTCCAGCTTTTCGACCGGCCAGAAGATGGCGATCGCGATGGCTAGCCAGATCCGTTTGTACAACGTGGCCGACGCGGTGGCCGCAACCGGGCCGGCACCGGTGCCGGTGCAGACCATCGCCGCAGCGAACGTGTTGAGCGTCGCCTTCGACCTCAACAAGAATCTCTATTATCTGGCGAATAACGGCACAGCCGGTTCGGTCGCTACGTTTTTTTCATGCCCCGCACCGGCACTCGGTGGCACCTATACGTGCCACGCAGTCGGCAGCAGCATCGACGGAGGCCAGTGGCTTGCCATCGATCACGCTGCTACCGCTTATGCCACGTCGCTGGGCCTGACCGGCAGCGTCATTTCTTTCCCCATCGCGAGCGGACCTTCGGCGACACCGAGCGTGGTCTATTCGTCGACGAGCCTGCCCGTCGCGTACGGTGGTCTCGCAGTGGACAGTGGCGGCACGCTGTACGTCACCGAGCAGCCCTCGACGACGAACAACAGCGACACGCTGTACAAATGCACGACCGTGTGCCGGAATTCATCCGGCACCCAGGCCGACATCTCGAGCCAGATACTGGCCTCGGCGCCGAACAGCGTCATTGGCGGTCCACTCGCAATCGGTTCGGACGGAACGACACTCTACGTCGGTGCTGCGAATCCCGTCATCGTGTCGCCATCGATCCTGCCGGTCGTCTTCGTCTGCACGCCGCAGGGCACTGGCGGGCTGGGCTGCCAGGCGGACAACGTGACGTTCACTCCGCTGGGCGGCACGGATAGTCCCTACATCGGAACCGTAGGCGTGGCGGCAGACAGCAGCAACAATGTCTACGACGCGCTGCTGCTGACCAACTATGGCGACATGACGGTTACGCTGGGTCCGCCGTTCTTCGGCCACAATGCGGCGGGCAGCCTGTTCGCGTGTTCGAGCACGCCGTCGACCTGTCCGGTGAATCAACTGCCGTCGGTGCCCGTCGTTTCGCATCCCGCTTCGGTGCCCTACGGCCTGGCCATCTCGCCCTGAGTTCGCGCAGCGTCGGCAGCGCCGCGGAAGCTCCGGCGCGGCAGCATCTCTGGCAGGAGGCGCTGCTGTGGTTGCTGCTGGTCGGTCCCGGCTTCCTGCTGGTTTACACCGCCGCCAACCTGTACACGGCGCATCTGCCGCCGGAGCGGGTCGGCGAGATCGGCATGGCCTGGGAGCGCGCGATTCCGTTCCTGCCTTGGACGATCCTGCCTTATCTGAGCATCGATCTTCTGTATGTCGTCTCGCCATTCGTATGCCGCTCGCGCCGCGAATTGCGCGTCCACGTGCTGCGCTTCGCTGTGGCGACTGCATTTGCGCTTGCGTGCTTCATGCTGTTTCCGCTGCGCTTCGGATTCGCGCGTCCAGAGACGAGCGGACTGCCCGACCTGCTGTTCCGGCTGCTGGGAACGGTCGATCATCCGTATAACCAGGCACCTTCGCTGCACGTCGCGCTTCTCGTGATCCTGTGGGACTGCTATCGCAAACATCTGCAACCGCGCTGGCGCTGGCTGCTGCATCTCGGTCTTGTTGCGATCACAGCATCGGTGCTGACAACCTGGCAGCACCACTTTCTCGACGTGCCGTCCGGACTGGCGCTGGGAATAGTGGTGTGCTTGCTGATCCCGCAAGCCGCAATTGAAGAGCCGATCCGCGGTGTGCCCTAGATTTTGTAGCGGCACCGGTGTGCGTCTGCACGAGGATTTTTGCTGCGTCCTTGCGAATCCAAAAAATATCGCGCCGATTGCGGCGGTGTCGAAAAAAAGTCGACGGCGCAATAAAGCACGAACTCACGAGACGCATTTCACATACGGCCGCTGCGGCCGTGATTCAAGTCTCGGACCTGCCGACGCCTGACGCCCAACATCGCAGGCATTCGGGTTGGCGATCAGGGAGGTCCAAACATGAATCTGAGCAGCCGTTGTCGGCCACTGCGTTCCGTTCCGCAGCGAGGCTCCTGCTGTGCGCACCTCGGCCCGGATCATCCGATCCAGCGCCCTGATCTGGCGATCTACAGCCAGGTCGAGCAAATCGCCGGCGGGATTCAACCGAGCTGGGACAGTCCGGACATCCTGAGCAACTCCTGGGGTCCGTTCCGCCTCAATCCCGAAGCCGAAGTGCAAGTCCGCAATCTGTCGTCGATCGCGTCGGCGGCGAATGCGCTGGTCAACTTCAGTACCGCGGCGTTCGGTATCGGCTTCCCGCGCACCCTGGTCGCCACCAAGAAAATCACCTTGGCGCCGAGCCAGCAGGTGATGCTCAAATTTCCGCTGGAACAAGCCATCCTGTCCGGCGATCAGCGGGTCGGCGTGTTCATCGATCTGGAGCATCCCTACGATGCGAAAGCGATCAACAACCACGGCGAACAAGTCCACGAGGGTGCGTTCACCAGCGAGAGCGGGCGCGATTTCCATTGGGTGGTGCCGCTGTTCAACAACTCTTATGCGTCGACTGCGTTCGTGCTGCAGGTGATCGAAGACAGTCTCAGCGCGACGGTTTCCCAGAGCAGCATCACGCTGGCACCGTTCGCCGGCAGCCACGCCACCTTGCACATCAAAGTTCCCGGCGGCGTGCACGGCACGCCCGCCAACCCGGCGTACTGTTCGGCGACGCTGCTGGCCAAACACGCCGATGGCTCGCTCATCGGCGGCGCGACGCGCTTGGTTCGGATCGACGACTAGGAGGCCACGATGCGCACGCTCAATCGATGGATCACCGCGCTCTCGCGCATTCTGGCCCGCGCCGGGCTCTGTGCAGTATCCGGACTGCTGATCGGCTTGATCGCAGGCTTGCTGCTGTTGCTGGTGTCCTGCGCCGGCGCGGGCACCACACTGACGCCGCAGCAGATCGTCGAGGTCGGACTGATGGTCGCGCTGCCGGGATTTCTGCTGCTGGTGTGGGTGCTGGTTGCGCTGCTGCGCTATCCGTCCGCTGCAATCGTCGGACCGGCGCTCGCCAATGCTGTGCTGACCGGCGTGCTGACCGTCGCGCTGGTTGCGGCCCTGCATGCCTGGATTCATGCGGTTCTGCTCGGCATGCTGGTCGGGCTGATCGTCGGTCGTCTGTTGTGTCTACTCGGCGGATGTCCGCGGGAGGTGCGTCATGGCCTGCAATGATCAACTCATCGGACCTTGCGGCGGCGACGGTCCCAGCACCACGCCGTTCGAGAAGATCGCCACCATACTGGGCATCATCGGTGCGCTGATCGGCGTGGTGTCGGCCATCATCGGCATCACCGGCGCGAGCGCTGCGACTGCGGCGATGCTGGCCGGCATCGTCGCGACACTCGGCGGCACCGCGGCGGCCGGCGCGCTCGCCGGCCTCGGCGAGGTGCTGGCGGTGTTCGCGGTGATCGCAATCTTCGGCTTCGATCGCTGTCAGGGCGATAGCGGTCCGATGCGCTGTGTCGCCGGTGTCGTGTCGCATATCGAGGAGAGCTTCGACGACGCCGGGCAGTTCCTGTTCCCCTTCGCCGGACAGCACACGCGGGTCGATGTGGTGGTCAAATCCCAATACTGGCCCTACGCCGAACAGCTCAGTGCGAAATATGTCTGGTGCGTCGATTCGTCATCGTTCGCCTCGGTGCTGATGCGCTGCTACTACTACACCAAGGCGGTCTGCGCGGCGGTGGCCGGTGCCCTCATCGGTGCGGGCGTCGGCGGTGCCGCGGGGATTATCGGCGGCGCCCTGGCCGCTGCTGCGATCGTCGGCGCGGCCGGCTGTGTAACCATCATCCTGTGCCTGTTCGCACTACT
>JAQGNU010000034.1 GCA_028291645.1 Nevskia sp. | reverse complement strand
ACCCTAGCGCCAGCCGTCGCTGCAGAATTCCCCGGTCGATTCGTCGGCCGGGGAATTTTTTTAAGTCCGGCGATACGCGGTCGGCGCACGGGCGGAGGATCCGGTAGAAGCATACTTTCCGATCGGCATCGGCAGTCGCAGTTGCACTAGCATCACCGGTCAGCTTCACCGCGCCGCTGCGCGGACCCATACGAACCAGTGCGTGAGGAGATGAGGGATGCAAATCGAAGGCAGCGTGTTCATCGTCAGCGGCGGCGCGTCCGGGCTCGGTGCGAGCACCGTGCGTCAGCTGGCGCAGGGCGGCGCGCGCGTGGTCATCGCCGACATCAACGAGATCGCCGCACAAGCGCTGCTCAACGAACTCGGCGCCAACCTGCGTTTCGCACGGACCGACATCACCGCAGAGGCCGATGCGCAGGCGGCGGTTGCTACGGCACTCGAAGCATTCGGTGCACTGCACGGCCTGGTCAATTGCGCCGGCATCGCCACCAGTGAAAAAGTGCTGACCAAGAATGGTCCGCATGCGCTGAACACGTTCGCACGCACGCTCAGCATCAACGTCGTCGGCAGCTTCAACATGATCCGCCTCGCCGCGGCACAGATGTCGACTCAGCAGCCGAACGCCGAAGGTGAGCGCGGGGTGATCATCAACACGGCGTCGATCGCGGCATTCGACGGACAGATCGGCCAGGCGGCCTACGCTGCCTCGAAAGGCGCCGTCGTCAGCATGACCTTGCCGATCGCGCGCGAACTCGCGCGCAGCGGCATCCGCGTGATGACGATCGCGCCCGGCATTTTTGAAACGCCGATGATGGCAGGGCTGCCGCAGGACGTGCAGGAATCGCTCGGTCGCGGCGTGCCGTTCCCACCGCGACTCGGCCGCCCGCAGGAATTCGCCGCGCTGGTCCAGCACATCGTCGAAAATTCGATGCTGAACGGCGAGACCATCCGTCTCGATGGCGCGCTGCGGATGCCGCCGAAATAACAGCGCCGGCAGCAGCGCGCGGCTATTGCCGCTTGATGAATTCGACCACGCGCGCGGCGAACGCATCGGCCGCCTCGATGTGCATGAAATGGCCGACGCCGGGCAGGCCGATCAGATCAAATTCCTCGCCGAACAGATGCTCCATGCCGGTGAAGCTCTGCGGCAGCAAGCAGCCGTCGTTTTCGCCGAAAATCACGCGCGCCGGAATCTGCAGCGGCTGCAGCAGAAACTGCCAGGCCTCGCGCTGCACGAACAGTCGCGGCAGCGCGCGGTAGTAGGCCAAAGCCGCCTGCAAGTGTTCGGCTTGCGCCAGCGCAGCTTTGACCGGCGCGAAGTAAGCCTCTTCCGGAATCGTCCAGCCAGGGGACCAGCTCTGCACCAGTTGCCGCAGCCAGGCGAAGTCGTCTTTGGGAATGCGACGCTCGGCCCAACCCGGCATCTGGAACTTGAACATGTAGTGCGAGGCGCGCAGCTGCGCGCGCGACGGCCGCAACAGGAAACGGCGCAGATGCGGCAAGCCAGCAGCGACGATACGAGTGACGCGATCCGGCCGCAGCATCGCCGCCGCATACGCCGTTGCCGCACCCCAGTCGTGACCGACCACCTGCACTTTCTGTTCACCGAAATGCTCGGCGAGTGCGATCACATCGCGGCCCAAGGCCAGCAGCGAGTAGTCTCGATCGTCCGGCAGGCCGCTCGGCGGATAGCCGCGCATGAATGGCGCGACCGCGTGGAAACCAGCATCCGCAACGCGCTGCAACAGTGGCGCGAAACTCCAGGCCGTATCCGGAAAACCGTGCAGCACCAGCACCAGCGGGCCTTCACCGGCTTCGAGATAGGCGAACTCAAGGCCGTTCGCACGGATGTAGCGGGGCTGCTGTGGTGTTGCGGCTGAACTCATTTAGCTCTCTAAATTTTTTTGTCGATGTCGATTTTAAGCGTGAACGCACAAACCGGGGGTCGTACGCTTTGGCTGAATAAACCAAGGTAAGTTGCATCGACCTCGGTGCGACGCGATTTTATCCTCGCCCCTCGCGCTTGCCGCCACGGCGTCGAAATCGCGCAAGCCGGCGCAGCGATATCATCGTGGAGCGCTTCAATCGGGGTGCTACGGCAACTTGCAGCGCGCCGCGCTGTCTGATTAATCAGCACTTTCAGCGATATCCGCGGTTCATGAAAATCTTTCACTGCGATAACTGTCAGAACGTGGTTTTCTTCGAAAACCTCAGCTGCGCGCAGTGTGGTCATGAATTGGCCTTCGTGCCGGCACTCGGCGCAATCACCGCAATTGTGGCAGCGGACGAAAACCTGTGGCAGCGCGCACTGCCGCCCGATGCGCACGCCGAAGCCACGCCGCCGCAGTACCGCAAATGCCAGAACTACGTCATTGGAAACATCTGTAATTGGGCAGTGGCGGCAGACGATCCGAATCCCTTGTGCGTGTCCTGCCGGTTGACGCAGACGATCCCCGATCTCGATCAGCCCGGCTATCGCGATGCCTGGTTCCGCCTTGAATCCGCAAAGCGGCGGTTGGTCTACAGCCTGCTGGAATTACGCTTGCCGATTTCGAGCAAGCTCGAAGATCCCAGCGCTGGCGTCGCCTTCGAATTTCTCGCCGATCGGCCGCCCGCGGACGGTGTTGAAAATCACGTGCTGACCGGGCATGACAAGGGCATCATCGTCATCAACGTGGCCGAGGCCGACGATGCCGAACGCGAGCGCCGCCGCGTACAGATGCACGAACCCTATCGCACACTGCTGGGCCACCTGCGTCACGAGATCGGGCACTACTACTGGGATCGGCTGATCCGCGACTCCGATCGCCTCGATGCCTTTCGCGCGCAGTTCGGCGACGAGACCCAGGACTACGGCGAGACGCTGCAAGCCTATTACGCCAATGGCGCACCACCCGACTGGCAGCAACGCTTCGTTACTGCCTATGCCAGCGCGCATCCCTGGGAAGACTGGGCCGAAACCTGGGCGCACTACCTGCACATCACCGATACGCTGGAGACCGCGGACACCTGCGGCTTGTCGCTGCAACCACAGCGCGACGACGAACCCAAGCTGGCGCTGCAACCGGTACTGATGAACCCTGCCGAACAGGATTTCGATCGGATGATCGAACGCTGGTTTCCGCTGACCTATCTGCTCAACAATCTGAATCGCGGACTGGGACTGCCGGACGCGTATCCGTTCGTGCTGTCCATGCCCGCATTGGAGAAGCTGCGCTTCGTGCATGAAACCCTAGCGCCCCAAGCACAGCAACCAGTGTCGCCATCGCAGACGCAGGTTCAATCCCAGTCGACGCATCAAGCACGGGAGCTTGCGACAACGCCGCCGGTGCGCAGAGCGGCAGCCAGCTAGTTGCGCTGCGTTGGCGGGCCGCGCGCGGTCGAACGCAAGCTTCAGCGGCTATCGCGCTTCGCACCAGTGCGCAGTCGCAGACCATTGAGACGAATGAAACCCTCGGCGTCTTTCTGGTTATAGGCGCCGCGATCATCTTCGAACGTGCTTAGCGTAGCGTCGAACAGCGAATCCTTGGAACGACGACCGGCGTTGTAGACGCTCCCCTTGTACAGCTTCAGTTTCACTTCGCCGTTGACGCGCACTTGGCTGTCGTCGATCAGCGCCTGCAGCATGCGCCGCTCCGGACTCCACCAGTAACCGTTGTAGACCAGGCTGGCGTAGCGCGGCATCAGTTCGTCTTTCAGATGCGCCTGCTCGCGATCCAGGCACAGGCTCTCGATTGCGCGATGCGCTTTCAGCAGGATGGTGCCGCCCGGTGTTTCGTAGCAGCCGCGAGACTTGATGCCGACGTAGCGGTTTTCGACCAGATCGAGACGGCCGATGCCGTGCTTGCTGCCGAGCTGATTGAGCGTGTCGAGCACCGCGAACGGCGTCAGTTTTTTGCCGTTGACGGCAATCACGTCGCCCCGGTCGAACTCGATCGTGATCAGTTCGGCGGAGTCGGGTGCATCTTCGGGATTCTTGGTCCAGCGCCAGATCGCATCGTCCGGCGTCCACCACGGATCTTCCAGACCGCCACCTTCGTACGAGATATGCAGCGCATTCGCATCCATCGAATACGGACTACCGCCGCCGGGCTTCTTGGCGATCGGGATGTCGTGTTGCGCCGCGTACTCGAGCAGCTTCTCGCGCGAGTTCAGATTCCACTCGCGCCACGGCGCGATCACTTTCACTTCCGGCCACAGTGCGTAGGCGCCGAGTTCGAAACGGACCTGGTCATTGCCCTTGCCGGTGGCGCCGTGCGCGATCGCGTCGCAGCCGGTTTGTCGCGCGATCTCGACCAGGCGCTTGGCGATCAGCGGCCGCGCGATCGAGGTGCCGAGCAGATATTCGCCCTCGTAAAGAGCATTGGCGCGGAACATCGGAAAGACGAAATCGCGCACGAATTCTTCGCGCAGGTCGTCGATGAAGATTTCCTTGACGCCAAGCGCCTGCGCTTTCGGACGTACCACGTCGAGTTCTTCGCCCTGGCCGATGTCGGCGGTGAAGGTCACCACCTCGCAGCCGTAGGTGTCCTGCAGCCACTTCAGAATGACGGAGGTATCGAGGCCGCCCGAGTAGGCCAGTGCCACCTTGTGGACCTTGGATGCAGTCAAGACATTTCCTCCAAATTAAGCTCGGCGAGCGCGACTTTGCGAATTGGCAGCATGGGGTTAAGAAGTTCCTGGCGAACGCCGCGAACCTGGCCTTAGTGCCGATGCCTGGCACGCAGATCGAACAAAGCACGACGGCGAACGCGGATTATAGGTCGGTCGCAATGCCGAATGGGGTTTCGACTGGGTTATAGTGCGGACGACTTTTTCTGCATCCCCCGCATGGACTCCTTCGCTTCCTCTCTACGCATGGCCAAGCGTTTCCGCGGCTTTTTGCCCGTGGTGGTCGACGTTGAGACCGGCGGCTTCAACGCCGCCACCGACGCACTGCTGGAAATTGCCGTGGTGCTGCTCAAGCTCGACGAGCGCGGCGACCTCGTGCGTGGCGAAACTTACGCCGCACACGTGCAGCCGTTTCCCGGCGCCAACATCGAGCGTGCGTCGCTGGAGGTGAACCACATCGATCCGGATCATCCGCTGCGGCTGGCGATGCCGGAAAAGGATGCGCTGGCGAAAGTGTTCAAGCCGGTGCGTCAGGCGGTGTCCGAACAAGGCTGCACGCGTGCCATTCTGGTCGGCCACAACGCCCATTTCGATCTCGGCTTTCTGAATGCAGCGGTCACGCGCGCCGAGGTCAAGCGCAATCCGTTCCACCCGTTCTCGGCGTTCGACACGGTGAGCTTGTCCGGCGCCGCGCTCGGCCAGACCGTGCTGGCGCGCGCGCTCGGCGCAGCCGGATTACCCTACAACGCCGCCGATGCGCATTCGGCGATCTATGACGCGGAACGTACCGCCGATCTGTTCTGTCTATTGGTGAACCGGATGCGTTCGGTTTACGAGGGCTTGACGCAATCGGACTCCAGCGTGATCGCCAGCAGGACGCTGCCTTCCGGCGAAACCTTGCCTTAAACTAATTGATTAACTTGCTCAGACCGACCCAAGGCTTGACTCACTTTTTTTCACTGCGCGCGCGGACGCCGGTGCTGCTCGCCGTGCTGAGCCTGTGCGTGCTCGCCAATCTGGCGCCGGCCACGGCACAAGCGGCGCCGTTCGGCTTTGCCGATGTCGCCAATCGTGCCAAAGAACTGGCCGCCAACCCCTATCGCAAACCCGACGCCCCGGTGCCGGATGCGCTGCGCGAGCTCGGCTACGACCAGTACCGCGACATCCGCTACAAGACCGAGCGCTCGCTGTGGCGCTCGGCCAAGCTGCCATTCGAATTGCAGTTCTTCCATCCGGGCCTGTACTACACGCAGCCGGTGAAGATCAGCGAGATCACGCCGACCGGTCCGCACGAAATCAAGTTCAACCCGAATGATTTCGACTATGGCGACAACAAGCTCGATACCACGCAGCTGAAGGGCCTGAGCTTCTCCGGCTTCCGCGTGCACTTTCCGATCAACACGGCCAAGTACAAGGACGAAGTCCTGGTGTTCCAGGGCGCCAGCTATTTCCGCGCGCTCGGCAAGGGCCAGAAGTACGGCCTGTCGGGACGTGGCCTGGCGATCGATACGGGCCTGATCTCGGGCGAGGAATTTCCGCAGTTCGTCGAATTCTGGATCGTCAAGCCGAAGCCCGACGACAAGGAATTGACCATCTACGGCCTGCTCGACTCGCGCCGTGTCGCCGGCGCCTTTCGCTTCGTATTGAAGCCCGGCACTGAAACCGCGATCGAGGTGAAGGAGCGCGTGTTCGTGCGCGAGAACGTCACCAAGCTCGGCATCGCGCCGCTGACCAGCATGTATTTCTTCAGCGAGAACCAGCATCCGAACGGCGAAGACTATCGCCCGGAAGTGCACGACTCCGACGGCATCTCGATCCACTCCGGCACCGGCGAATGGCTGTGGCGGCCGTTGGTCAATCCGCGGCGCCTGCTGGTGACGTCGTTCTCGATGACCAACCCGCTCGGCTTCGGCCTGATGCAGCGCGACCGCGATTTCAACAATTACCAGGACCTCGAAGCGCGCTACGACCTGCGCCCGAGTGCCTGGATCGAGCCGAAAGGTCAATGGGGTGCCGGCCGGGTCGAACTGGTGCAAATTCCGTCGCCGAACGAAACCAACGACAACATCGTCGCGTTCTGGGTGCCGGACAACCCGCCGCAGGTCGGGCAGTCGCTGGACATGGAATACAACCTGCTGTGGCAGATGGACAAGGACGTCAAGCCGCCGCTGGCCTGGGTCGCGCAGACGCGCCGCGGGCGCGGCTACACGCGCAATCCGGACGGCAGCATCGGCTTCATCATCGATTTCCAGGGCTCCGCGCTGGAGAAACTGCCGCCCGACGCCAAGATCGATGGCGTCATTTCGGTCGACGGCAACGGCGAGTTGCTGGAACGCACCACTTATCGCAACGACGTCACCGGCGGCTGGCGCGTGTCCTTGCGTCTGCACCGGCTCGACGACAACAAACCGGTTGAAATGCGCGCCTATCTGCGCAGCGAAGATGCAACGCTGTCGGAGACCTGGAGCTACATTCTGCCGCCCGGCTGATGGACCGCCCACGCGACACCGGCCCGGCGCTTAGCGCATACATCGATCGTCTGCCCGTCGACGCAGCCGAGCGCCAGCGCTTGTTGGCGGTCGCGGCCGATGGCGATGATGCGGCGACCGCACTGGCCCGAGTCCATCGCGCGCTCGGCG
The DNA here is from genome assembly GCA_028291645.1 of Nevskia sp. Classification (GTDB taxonomy): domain Bacteria; phylum Pseudomonadota; class Gammaproteobacteria; order Nevskiales; family Nevskiaceae; genus Nevskia. The sequence continues at coordinate 4,746 of JAQGNU010000034.1, read as the reverse complement.
GCGTTGCCACGAGCGACGCCGAGAACCCGGCCTGGGATTCGATCGGCGCGCGACTGCGGATGGTGTTCCGCACTTCGCGCGAGAGCGTCGAGCGCCGCGCCGAGGAAAACTGCATCCGCGAGGTCCATGGCCAGCCGCGGCTGAGCGCCACACCGGCGCTGAAACGCGCGTCGATGGTGACGCGGCCGTGGTCGCGCAACCCGATCGTGCGCGTGCTGCGCAGCATCGGCGGTCGCCTGTTCGGTCAACGCGGACTGCTGGCCAGTCGCGACACGGAACCCGAGATCAAGCCGGATTCGCCCGATCCGGTCGGGCATTGGCGTCGCGCCGGCACCGTACGCCGCCTGATCCTGCTGGTGCTGATGTTGGGGCAGACCTACGTCGCGACCTATTACATGACCGCGGTACTGCCGTACCACGGCACCCACATTCTCGAAATCTTTATCCTGATTCTGTACGCGATCCTGTTCGCCTGGGTCTCGGCCGGCTTCTGGACCGCGATGATGGGTTTTCTGCAATTGCTGCTCGGTCGCGATCGATACTCGATCACCAACACCGCACCGGAAGATGCGGTGATCGATGCTGGCGCGCGCACCGCGATCCTGGTACCGATCTGCAACGAAAGCGTGCCGCGCGTGTTCGCGGGTGTACGCGCTACTTACGATTCGCTGGCGCGCACCGGCGAACTGAAGAACTTCGACTTCTTCATCCTCAGCGACAGCAACGAGCCGGACGTGCGCGTCGCCGAACTGGAAGCCTGGCTCAGGCTATGCCGCGCAGTGGACGGCTTCGGCCGCATTTTTTACCGGCGCCGCACACATCGCATCAAGCGCAAGAGCGGCAACATCGCCGACTTCTGCCGGCGCTGGGGCAGCGAGTACCGCTACATGCTGATTCTCGACGCCGATAGCGTCATGAGCGGGCCCTGCCTGAAGCGCCTGGTACAACTGATGGAGGCCAACCCCAACGCCGGCATCATCCAGACCGCGCCGCGCGCCGCCGGCCGCGACACTATGTACGCGCGCATCCAGCAGTTCGCGACGCGCGTCTATGGCCCGCTGTTCACCGCCGGCCTGCATTTCTGGCAGCTCGGTGAAAGCCACTACTGGGGCCATAACGCAATCATCCGGGTCGCACCCTTCATCCGCCATTGTTCGCTGCCGCGCCTGCCCGGCAAGGGCTCGCTGGCCGGCGAAATCCTGTCGCACGACTTCGTCGAGGCGGCGCTGATGCGACGCGCCGGCTGGGCGGTCTGGATCGCCTACGATCTGCCAGGGTCGTACGAGGAAATGCCGCCGAACCTGCTCGACGAGCTCAAGCGCGACCGGCGCTGGTGCCAAGGCAATCTGCAGAACTTCCGGCTGTTCCTGGCGCAGGGTCTGCATCCGGCGCATCGCGCGGTGTTCATGACCGGGGTGATGGCTTATTTGTCGGCGCCGCTGTGGTTTCTGTCGCTGCTGCTGTCGACCGCGCTGCTGGCGGTAGAAACACTGACCGAGCCGACCTACTTCGTGCAGCCCTACCAGCTGTTCCCGTTGTGGCCGGAATGGCATCCGGAATGGGCCCTCGCACTGTTTTCAGCCACCGCAACCCTGCTGTTCCTGCCGAAAGTGCTGGCGGTGATCCTGATCTGGGCGAAGGGGTCCAAGCACTTCGGCGGCAGCTTCAAACTCGGCGCCAGCATGCTGATGGAGCTGTTGTTCTCCGCTGCGCTGGCACCGGTGCGCATGCTGTTCCATACCCAGTTCGTGATGACCGCGCTGGTCGGCTGGACCATCCAGTGGAAATCGCCGCCGCGCGAGGACGCCGAAACCGGCTGGGGCGAGGCCCTGCGCCGCCACGGCTTCCAGACCTTGCTCGGCGTAGTCTGGGCCGCTGGCGTGTACTGGCTGAATCCCTCGTTTCTATGGTGGTTGTTGCCGGTGGTGGGCGCATTGATGCTGTCGATTCCGCTGTCGGTCTATTCCAGCCGGATCAGCCTCGGCCGTAACTTGCGCGCCGGGCGTTTGTTCCTGATTCCGGAAGAATCGAATCCGCCGCGCGAACTGCGCTGGACCAAGGCCGGCCTGCGCCGCACGCCGGAACCCTCAGGCTTCGAGGCAGCGGTGGTGGACCCGCTGACCAATGCCCTGATCTGTTCGGCCAGCGTGCCGCGATTCCGGCAGTCGCCGAGCGCCCGCGACGAACGTTTACAACTGCTCCAGAGCGCCTTGCTGGGGGGCTCTGCCAGCCTTTCCGCAGTGCAAAAAAATATGCTGCTGAGCGATCCTATCGCCCTGTCACGCCTGCATTTTCAGGTTTGGACCGCGGATAACACCGCGGCCCAGTGGCAGTTACCGGCGTCATGAAGATGTCACGCTCGTGTCACGCTTTTTCAACGCGCTGTTCCTAGAGTATTATTACAGTCCTCAGGAGCGTCCCTCCCAACCTTAATATGGATAAAAGCCCGATCGCTGCGCCGGCACGTTTCGAAGTCCGGTTTGCGCAGTCCGCCGAGGAAGTCCGCGAAACGCAGAGCCTGCGTTACCGAATTTTCGCCGGCGAACTGGGCGCCGCCATTGAAGGCGGCGATGATCAGCTCGATGCGGATCATTACGACTCGTTTTGCCGCCATCTGATGGTGCGCGAAACCGCCACCGGACGTTTGATCGCCTGCACCCGCATCCTCACCGACGATGTCGCGCCGCAGGCCGGCGGCTTCTATTCGTCGGGCGAATTCGATCTGAAGATGATCGATTCCTTACCGGGCCGGGTCATGGAAGTGGGTCGCACCTGCGTCGACGCCGAATTCCGCAGCGGCGCCGTGATCGCGGTCCTGTGGCAGGGACTGGCTGATTTCTTTACCAAGCATGGGTTCGACTATCTGTTCGGTTGCGCCAGCATCGGTCTGGAAGACGGCGGCGCCAACGCGCATGCGCTGCTCGAACAGATCAAGGCCAAGCACATGGCGCCGAACTGGCAGCGCGTGCGGCCCTTGATTCCGCTGCCGGCGGCGGACGCACGGCCTGCACAGAAAGTGAAGATGCCGCCACTGCTGAAGGCTTACTTCAGCCTCGGCGCCAAAGCCTGCGGCGAGCCCTATTGGGATCGCGATTTCAACTGTGCCGACGTGTTCGTGCTGGTGAATGTCAGCGACCTGCATTCACGCTACGCACGTCATTTCGTCCGCACCCAATCGGAGGAGATTCCCCTTGCGGGCCACGCTTAGGGGCGCACGACTCATCGTTCATCTGCTGGCCGGTCTGGCACTGGTCGCCAGCGTCAAGCTGGTTCCACCGCTCGGCCGCTATCGTGAACGGCTTGGCCGCTGGTGGCATCGCGAGTTGATGCGGGTGCTGAAAATTCGCCTGAGCATCCGCGGACAGCGCAGTCCCGGTACGCGCATCATCGCCGCCAATCATGTGTCCTGGCTCGACATTCCGATTCTGGGTGCGATCGAACCGACCCGCTTCGTTTCCAAATACGAAGTGCGCGAATGGCCGATTGCCGGCTGGCTCGCGAATGGCGCGGGCTCGTTCTACATCCGTCGTGGCGCCGGCGGCACCAAGCAGCTCACCGCTGAAATGAGCGCCTATCTGAAGAGTGCGCCGCGGCGCTCGCTGGTGTTGTTCCCCGAAGGCACCACCACCGACGGCGCCTATGTCCTCAAGTTTCAGCCGCGCCTGTTCGCCGCGGCGATCGCCGCTGAATGCGACGTGCAGCCGATGGCACTGCGTTATTCGCGCACGGCCGAAGGCGAGAACATCGCACCTTTCATCGGTGAAGATGACCTCGTGCATCACATACTGCGGCTGTTGAAGGAGCCGTCGCTGGACGTTGAGATCACCTACTGCGCACCGATCAGCAGCCACGGGCATGATCGCGCGCAGATTGCGCAACTGGCACACGCCGCGGTAGCCACAGTCATTGCGCCGGAGACCGTGGTGCCGGCCGCTGCCGCCGAAGTGCCGCAAGAAGCGCTCGCCGCCTAAGGAACCTCTGAATAAGCTGCTGCGCTCGGCATCTCGCGCGAATCCAGTGCTCGGAATCCTCACATACTGATATGTATGCTGCGGTTCCTCCGCTCCGGGTTCGCCCGACCTGCCTTCGCTCGCGACGCTTCTTCAGAGGCTCCCCAAGCCATTTTCCGCGGCGACGTGCCGAGGCGCGTTAAACTAGCGCCCTCTCCACCGCGAGATTCCGCGTGAGCTCTCCCGTCGTTCCCGCCCCTGCCGTCGTCCCGGGCGCCAAGCTGCGTGGCGCCGACAAGATGGCGCGCATTCCGATCAAGATCGAAGCCACCGTCGCGCCGCTGCGCAAGCCGCCGTGGATTCGCGCCAAGCTCGGCGAAGCCGCCGAAGTGGCGCGCGTTAAAGCGGCCCTGCGTGCGAATGATCTGCACACGGTCTGCGAAGAAGCCAACTGCCCCAACCTCGGCGAATGCTTCGGTAAGGGCACCGCGACGTTCATGATCATGGGTGACATCTGCACACGGCGCTGCCCGTTCTGCGACGTCGCCCACGGCCGTCCGAAGCCGCTGGATACCGACGAGCCGACCAAGCTCGCGCGCACGATCCGCGATATGGGCCTGCGCTATGTCGTTATCACCAGCGTCGATCGCGACGATCTGCGTGATGGCGGTGCGGCGCATTTCGCCGCCTGCATCAGCGAATCGCGCGCGCTGTCGCCAACGCTGACGATCGAAGTATTGGTGCCGGATTTCCGCGGTCGCATGGACCCGGCCCTGGCGATCTTCAAGGATGCGCC
>JAQGNU010000094.1 GCA_028291645.1 Nevskia sp. | reverse complement strand
ACTTTGCGCGCGGCGACTTCGCCGCCACCGACCAGCAGCACGCGGCTGCCGCGCAGGCGCAGGCTGATCGGAAAATACAACGGCGAATCGGAAGGCGGCGTTGCGGTCATCGTGTCGCGATTGTGTGCCGCGTCGCCGGGCCTAGGCAAAGCGCGCCGCGGTTTATGGCGCCGGTTGGGCGGTCGACGTCTCGCTGGCCGTCGCAGCGGCCGGCTTGGCTGGCGTCATCGCTTTGGCCAAGGTGGTGGCGCCCACGATCAGCAACAGCACGGCGATGCTGCGTTTCAGCATCGCGGGATCGAGCCGGAAGCCGATGCGACTGCCGATCCAGATGCCCGGCAACGCACCGAGCAGCAGGAATAGCAGCATCGAGTAGTTGACCGTGCCGAGCCGCACGTGACCGATGCCGGCGATCGCGGTGATCAGCACCGCATGCGCCAGATCGCTGCCGACCAGCCGGATCGGCGGGCGGCCTGGATACAGCATGATCAGCAGCATCATGCCGATGACGCCGGCACCGACCGAGGAGATCGTCACCACCGTTCCGATCAATACGCCGGCCAGGATCGTCAGCAGCCGCAGTGGCAACGGGCTTAGTCCGGCGGAAGCCTGCACGCGCGGACGCATTCGCAGCATCAGCGTTTCCTGCAGCAGCGTGAAGCAGGCGGTGACGATGATCGCGATCGACAGCACCAGCTTGATCAGGTGATCCAGCCCCGGCGAAGGGCCGACGCGCCCGAGCACGTACAAGGTCAGCAGCGCCGCAGGCACGCTGCCGAGCGCCTGCCAGCCGACGATCGGCCAGTCGACCGCGCCCTTGCGCCGGTACAGCAGCACGCCATAGGACTTGCTGATCGCGGCGTACAGCAGGTCGGTGCCGACCGCCAGCGTCGGTGAGATGCCGTAGAACAGGATCAATACGGGCGTCATCAGCGAACCGCCGCCGACGCCGGTTGCGCCCACTGCGACGCCGACGAGTAATCCCGCCAACGAAAACCCTAAACCCGCCACGTGCGCTCCACTGTGTTTCGCCTTTTGTTGCGCCCTTTATGAGGACCGCCGGACCCGCAATGCAGAAACCACTGCGGGCAGGCTTCTCAGCCGTCCGAAGATCGCACAATATGGAATAACGACATGCGTTTATATTTCTTTATATACTAACACCCAGAACGTAGAGTGCCAGCTTCAATCAAGCATGGAGCAGGGGTAATGACGATTCACGCTATCAACACCCGCAACCAGTTGCCGGGTCGCATTGTAGAGATCGTACACGGTCCGGTGGTGTCGGAAGTCGACATCGAGACCGCCTCGGGCATCGTCACGTCGATCGTCACCTCGCGCTCGATCAAGGCTTTGAATCTCGACGTCGGCCAGGAAGTGCTGGCGGTGTTCAAGGCCACCGAAGTGCTGCTGGCGAAGGTTTAACAAGCAAGGAAACGAGCGGCTGCGATGTGCCTGATCGTGTACCAAGCCCGCGGATTGACAACGCCCCCGGAGCTGTTGCGCTCGGCGGCGGAGTACAACCCCGACGGCTTCGGTTTCATGGGCTTCGGCAGCACCGGCAAGCCGCGCATCACGCGCACCGAGGATAGCGATCCGAAGCTGGCGCTCGCCTTAGCCGAGGAATTTGCCGGACGCGAATGCGCGTTCCACTTCCGCTACCGCACGCGCGGCTCCTCGCACACCGAGAACCTGCATCCGTTCAAGGTCGCGCAGGGCTTGTATCTGATGCACAACGGCACCGCCAAAGTCGAACTGCGGCAGGCGGGAATGTCGGATACCTGGCATCTGGTCAACGACTACCTTGCGCCGCTGCTGTCGCACCGGCGCAAGCTGATCTACGACCGCTCGTTCCGGCGCATTCTCGACCAGTGGTTGGGACCGCAGAACCGTCTGGTATTCCTGGACGAATCGGAGGGCCGCATCGAGGTGATGCACCGCGCCGAGGGTTTCGAGTGGAACGGCCTGTGGCTCAGCAATGCGCGCCGGGTCGATCGCCGGCTGCTGGATCTGGAGCCGGATCGCGATCCGGACGGTACGCATCACGCGGCACAAGTGAAGTTCTGCTGAAACGGCGAATCCCGGCGCAGCCGGGACCCGCAAGTTCAGCCCGTGTTAGGGACGTTTAATCAAGAACAATCGACTGGCCTATAACCATGAAACTGCGCCAACTGCATTACATCCACGAGGTCGCCCACCGCGGCCTCAATGTTACCGCTGCCGCTGAGGCGCTGTTCACCTCGCAGCCTGGCGTCTCCAAGCAGATTCGTCTGCTGGAGGAGGAACTGGGGGTCGAGATCTTCCAGCGCAACGGCAAGCACCTCAGCACGGTGACGCCGGCCGGCCAGCGCATCCTCGAATACACCAAGCGCCTGCTGCTGCAGGCCGACAACATCCGCAACATCGCCGAGGAATTCCGCGATACCGATCGCGGCGCCTTGAGCCTCGCCACCACGCACACGCAGGCGCGTTACGCGCTGCCGCCGGTGGTGCGCAAGTTCCGCGATCAATACCCGCAGGTGGCGCTGCATCTGCACCAGGGCACGCCGCCGGAAATCGCCAAGCTGGCCGCCGAAGGCCAGGCCGATTTTGCGATTGCAACCGAAGCGCTGGAGCATTTCGACCAGTTGGTGATGCTGCCCTGCTACCACTGGAATCGCAGCATCCTAGTGCCGAAGAATCATGCGCTGGCGCAGAAGACCAAGCTGAGCTTGGGCGACATCGCGGCGTTCCCGCTGATCACCTATACCTTCGGCTTCACCGGCCGCTCCAAACTCGACCAGGCCTTCGCTGCGCACGGCCTGCGTCCAGACGTGGTGCTGACCGCAGTCGACGCCGACGTCATCAAGACCTACGTACGGCTCGGCCTGGGTGTGGGCATCATCGCGTCGATGGCCTACGACGCCAAGGCCGACGCCGACCTGGTGTCGCTGAAGGCGGATCATTTGTTCGAGCCCAGCACCACGCACATCGGCTTCCGCCAGGGCATGTTCCTGCGCGCCTACATGTACGACTTCATCAGCCAGTTCGCACCGCATCTGTCGCACGATCTAGTCGAGGAAGTGGCCGCAATCGAGGATTCGGAGGCGCGTACGCGTCGCACGCATGAGCTGATCGCCAAGCTGCATTCGATTTGAGCCGGTGCGGGGAACCTCGCGGCCGCTCTTGGATCGGATAGTTATTAGCTTATGCCCGGCTTAGGCGAGTAAAGTACGCGCCCGCACCGAGGTGGCCCGGGTTCCTATCAGCCATGTACCGCTACGACGAATACGATCAAAAGCTGGTCGACGAGCGCGTCGCGCAGTTCCGCGATCAGACCCGGCGTTTCCTCGCCGGACAGCTCGGCGAAGACGAGTTCCGCGCGCTGCGGCTGCGCAACGGGCTGTATATCCAGCGCTTCGCGCCGATGCTGCGCATCGCCATTCCCTACGGCCTGCTGTCGGCCGCGCAGATGCGCATGCTGGCGCACATCGCACGCAAGTACGACAAGGGCTACGGCCACTTCACCACGCGCCAGAACATCCAGTTCAACTGGCCGAAGCTGCCGGAAGTCCCAGACTTGCTGGCCGATCTCGCGACCGTACAGATGCATGCGATCCAGACCAGCGGCAATTGCATCCGCAATATCACCGCCGATCATCTCGCTGGCGTCGCCAACGACGAGCTGGTCGACCCTAGGCCGTACTGCGAACTGACGCGCCAGTGGTCGAGCTTCCATCCGGAGTTCAACTGGCTGCCGCGCAAGTTCAAGTTCGCGTTCTCGGCTTCGCTGAACGATCGCGCCGCCACCCGCGTGCACGACATCGGCGTGCACCTGGTCAAGAACGATGCCGGCGAGCTGGGCTACACCATCTACGTCGGCGGCGGTCTCGGCCGCATGCCGATGCTGGGCCACAAGATCCGCGAATTCCTGCCCGAAGTGGATCTGTTCTCGTACCTCGAAGCGATCCTGCGCATCTACAACCTGCAAGGCCGTCGCGACAACATCCATCGCGCCCGCATCAAGGTGCTGGTGAAGGCGCTGGGACCGGAGAAATTCATCGAGCTGGTGGAGGCCGAGTGGGCGCAGATCAAGGATTCTTACCTGAAGCTGCTGCCGCAAGACATCGAACGCATGAAGGGCCGTTTCGATGTGCCGGCTTATGTCGATGAAACTGCGGCCGACGATGGCAGCTACACCGCCAAGCTCGCCGCCGACAGCAAGTTCGCCGCCTGGGCCAAGCGCAATCTGCGCGCTCACGTGCGGCCCGGCTACGCCGCGGTATTCGTCTCGCTGAAAGCCAATGGTGTGGCGCCCGGCGATGTCACCGACGCGCAGATGGATGCGCTGGCCGATCTCGCCGAGCAGTATAGCTTCAGCGAACTGCGCGCGACCCACGACCAGAATCTGGTGCTGGCCGATGTCGCTAGGAAAGATATGTATGCGCTGTGGCAGCGCCTGTCCGAACTTGGTCTGGCGACGCCCAACATCGGCCTGCTGACCGATCTGATCTGCTGCCCGGGCCTCGATTTCTGTTCGCTCGCCAACGCCGGATCGATCGGCGTCGCGCAGGATATTTTCGACCGCTTCGAAGACTTCGACTACCAGCACGACATCGGCGAGATCAAGCTGAAAATGTCCGGCTGCATGAATGGTTGCGGCCATCATACGGTCGGCCACATCGGCATCCTCGGCGTCGATAAATCGGGCGAGGAGTGGTACCAGGTGACGCTCGGCGGCTCCGCCGAAAACGATGCCGCGCTGGGCGACCGCACCGGACCGTCGTTCAGCCGCGCCGACATCGCGCCGGCGATCGAGAAGATCATCCAGGTCTACCTGGAACAGCGCGACGGCGCCGAAGAAAGCTTCCTGCACACCTATCGCCGCGTCGGCATGGGCCCGTTCAAGGCACGCCTGTACGCCAAGGTCAGTGCCGAGACCGAGGTCGCCGCATGAGCCGTCTGATCCGCGGCAACGCGGTCAGCGCCGACGACTGGACCGAGCTCGATGATGCGACAGCGGTGCCGTCCACCGCCAAAGTCATCGTCAGCCTGGCGCGCTGGCGCGCCGAGCGCGAGACGCTCGCTGCAGCGACGGCGATTGGCGTGCGGGTCGACAACAGCGCAGACATCCAGACGCTGTGGCCCGAACTCCGCGACTTGCCGCTGGTGGCGCTGGAGTTTCCGAAATCGGGCGACGGCCGCGCGTTTTCGCAGGCGCGCCTGCTGCGCGAGCATTGCGGTTACCAGGGCGAGATTCGCGCGATCGGCGACGTGCAGCGCGATCACCTGCAGGCCATGCAGCGCTGCGGCTTCGATGCGTTCGTCCCGCGCGACGACCAGGATCTCGACGACTGCCTGCGCGCGCTGCACGAGTTCGACCTGGCCTATCAACGCGCAGCGCGCGACGACCTGCCGCTGGTCTGGCGTCTGCGCCGCCAAGCCTGAGCAAGGCGGCGCGGCGCGGCACTGATCAAACTTGATGATCAAACTTGTCGTAGCTCAAGAGCGACTGCAGGCCCGGCGTCCTACAATATAGGCGCATGAGCGACCCAAAATGACCTTGCTAGCGCGCCCGCAGCCGCTGACCGCCGCCACGCCGGTGCAGGACCGCTTCGGCCGCGTCAAACGCAAACTGCGGGTATCGCTGACCGACCGCTGCAATTTCCGCTGCCCGTATTGCATGCCGGAAGCACCAGAGTTCATGGAGCGTGCCGATCGCCTGACGCGCCTCGAACTACAGCGCGTATTGCGCCTGTTCGTATCCGAACTCGGCGTCACCCGGCTGCGCCTGACCGGCGGCGAACCCTTGCTGCGACGCGACCTCGAAGCGGTGATCGAAGAGTGCGGTGAGCTGCGCGCGCTCGGTCTCGAACGCATTTCCCTGACCACCAATGCGGCGCTGCTGGCGCGCCGCGCCGATGCGATCAAACGCGCCGGCCTCGACGACCTCAACATCAGCCTCGATGCCTTGACGCCGGCGACATTCGCCAAGCTGTCCGGCGGACGTGGCGTGCAGCCGGTGCTAGCCGGCATCCGCGCCGCGCGCGACGCCGGCCTGTCGCTGAAGCTGAACACCGTCGTCATCCGCGGCATGAACGAGGACGAGATTCTGCCGCTGACGCGTTGGGCGATGCGCGAGCAGGTGTCGCTGCGCTTCATCGAATTCATGCCGCTCGACGGCCGCGGTGAATGGTCGCGCGAACGCGTCGTCACCCAGGCTGAAATCCTCGCTCAGCTGCAGGCCGAATTCGCGGTCGAAGCACTGCCGCGCGGCAACGATCCAGCCGCGTACTACCGCATCGGCAGCGACGCCGAGATCGGCGTCATCGCCACCGTCTCCAATCCGTTCTGCGCCAGCTGCGACCGCCTGCGCATCACCGCCGATGGCTCGCTCTACCCCTGCCTGTTCTCGCAGCGCGGCACCAGCTTGCGCGAACTGATGCGCAGCGGCGCCGACGACGCGGCGCTGGCCGCCAGCATCCGCAACACCGTCTGGCACAAGGACGCCGGCTATGTCGCGCATCCGGGCTACGTCGAGCGCCCGATCGCGATGAATTCGCTGGGGGGGTGAGCAATCGCGCTTGCGGAGCACTGCTCCGCGCGATTGCGAACGACCGGCCAGGGATGGCCGGGCCGGGGGTCGGAGAATGCACTGCAGTCTCGTCATGGATGACAATAGGACTGCTTTCAAACGCCACGTTTTGAACTGTTTCCGCACAAGCAACCCGCAATGAACCTCTACATCGACTGCTACGGCCCGGCATCGCGCTGGTGTGGCGCCGAACGCCTGACGCTGGAATTGCCAAGCGGCGCGCGCGTGACTGATGCGCTGGATCATTTGGCGGCGCGCTATCCAGAGTTCGCCGCACGACGCGCGTCGATTGCAGTGGCGATCGACGATACTGTCGTGCCGAACAACGCAGCACTGTCAGAAGGCGACCGCCTGGCGCTGATTCCGCCAGTCAGCGGCGGGTGAACATGAGCACGACGCAACGCTTGCATCAGGGCGGTCTGCTGCTCGCCGACTGGCTCAACGCAGCCGCACCGGCCGACTGCGGCGCCCTCGCCTGCTTTGCCGGCACCGTGCGCAACCAGCATGAAGGGCGCGCCGTCAGCGGCATGCACTATCACGCCTATCCGGCGCTGGCCGAAGCGCGGCTGCTCGAAATCGAAAACGAAGCGGCGACACGCTTCGGCGCCTATATCCGCGTCGCGCACGCGGTCGGCGAACTCGCAGTCGGCGACGTCAGCGTGGTCGTTGTCGTCCATGCACCACATCGCGCGGAAGCTTTCAGCGCCTGCCGCTGGGCGATCGACGCGATCAAGCAGACCATCCCGATCTGGAAGGAAGAACGCTATCTGGACGCACCCAGCCGCTTTCTCGAAGGCCAGGTACTCAAACCGGTGAAGGACGCATGAAGAACGTCGGTGGCAAGGCGATTACCGAACGCATCGCCGTGGCGCAGGCCATTCTCGACGCGCCAGCGGCGGTAATCGCGCGCCTGCGCACGGGCACCGTCGACAAGGGCGACGCGCTGGAGATGGCGCGTGCGGCCGCCTATCTCGCCGCCAAGCGCACGCCCGATCTACTGCCGCTGTGCCATCCGCTGCTGCTCGACAAAATCGAGGTGCGCTACGAATTCACCGAAACCTCGGTGACGGTCCTGGTCGAAATCGGCACGCAGGCGCGCACCGGCGTGGAAATGGAGGCGCTGACCGCTGCAGCAATCGCCGCGCTGACGCTCTACGACATGCTGAAGCCGCACGCCGGCACGGATCTGATGATTCATGACGTGCTGCTGCTGAAAAAGACCGGCGGCAAATCGCACTTCGTGCGCGCCTGAAGCACAAACCCGCTTGGAAGCGCGGCGGCGCCGTTCTATGATTCGTACAAGCCGTCTCCAGTGCGGCGATCTAGAACTTCGGGGGAGTCATGGAAGATAGGGTCGAAGAGCAGCTGCGCGAGCTCATCTCAAGCAATTTGAAGGTTGATAAAACGCTGATCCGGCGCGGCTCCAAACTGGCGGATTGGGGCGGCGACTCGCTGCTGTTCCTGGAAACGATTTTCGAAGTCGAAAATCATTTCAACATCCAATTCCCGGACACCGGCGCCGACCACGTATCGGACTTCGACTCACTGGTCGCACTGGTCAAAGTACAACTGCTGAAAACCGGCGTCCGCAGGTTCAATGCCTCGGCATAGAGTCGTCGTAACCGGCTTCGGCCTGGTGACACCTTTCGGCGTCGGCCAACAAGTGTTTTGGGAGGGGCTCACGCAGGGCCGCTCGGCAATCACGGCAATCGACCTGTTCGATGCCTCGGCGTTTCGCACGCGCATCGCCGGCGCCTGCCCATCCTTCGCGATCGAGCATTGCGATTACGCGGACGCGGATCGCACCGATCGCGTCAGCCAGTTCGCGCTCGCCGCGGCCAGCGAAGCGATGCGCAGCAGCGGCCTCGAAATCGAGGACGAAGAAGCCACTGGCGTGATCCTCGGCACCGGCATCGGCGGCATCACCACGATTGATGCCGCACAGAAATCGCTGCATACCAAGGGGCCGCGCTTCGTCAGCCCGATGACGGTGCCGATGTCGATGTTCAACGCCGCCGCCAGCCACATCTGCATTCGCTACGGCTTGCGCGGGCCTTGTTTCACCTTGTCGACGGCCTGCTCGTCCGGCTCAAACGCGATCGGCGAAGCCTTCCGCACGATCCAGCACGGTTACGCCACGTCGATGCTGGCCGGCGGTGCCGACGCGCCACTGTCGTACGGCATTTTCAGCGGCTGGAATGCACTGCGGGTGATGTCGCAGCGCAACGACACGCCGGCCACGGCGATGCGTCCGTTCTCGCGTGACCGTGACGGCCTGGTGCTGTCCGAAGGCGCGGCCATCGTCGTGCTGGAGGAATACGAGCATGCACGCCGGCGCGGTGCGGCGATCCACGCCGAGTTGATCGGTTACGGTTACAACAACGATGGCCTGCACGCGACGCGACCGAGCGTCGACGGGCAGACCAAGTCGATCCGCCGCGCGCTGGCAGACGCCGAGCTGGATATCAGCGCCGTCGACTACATCAACGCCCATGGCACCGCGACCAGCGCCAACGACGCCACCGAAACGCAGGCGGTCAAGAACGTCTTCGGCGCACATGCGAAACGGCTACCAATGAGTTCGATCAAGTCGATGATCGGCCATTCGATGGGCGCGGCCGGCGCGATCGAATTCGTCGCCAGCGTACTGAGCCTGCGCGAGGGCGTGCTACCGCCGACGATCAACTATCACGTGCCCGATCCGGACTGCGATCTCGACTACGTCGCCAACGTCGCACGCGAAGCACGCATCTCGACGGTACTGTCGAACAGCTTCGCGTTCGGCGGCTGCAACGCCATCCTGGCGCTGCGCGCCCTGCACTGAGTCGTCTGCAGGCCGGATTGAATGCCGGCACTTCGCCGCCTTAAAGCCGCAGACTCAACAACACGACCCCGGCGGCGACCAGCACGATGCCGCACCAGTCCTTCAGGCTTGGGCGCTCGCCGAGAAACGCCAGCGCGAACAACGCAACGAGGACGACACTGAGCTTGTCGACCGGTGCAACCTTGGACGCATCGCCGATCTGCAGCGCGCGGAAGTAGCAGACCCAGGACGCGCCGGTCGCCAGCGCCGACAACACCAGGAACAGCCAGGTCTTGCCCGGCAGCGCGCGCGGATCGCTCCACTTGCCGGTCCAGGCGACGAAGCCGGCCAGCACCAGCAGAATCACCGAGGTGCGGATCAGCGTGGCGAAATCGGAATCGACCCCGCGCAAGCCCAGCTTGGCGAAGATCGCGGTGAGTGAAGCGAACAGCGCCGACAGCAGCGCCCAGATCAGCCAGGGGGTCAGCCAAGGCGCGATCGCGCTGCTATTCAGCACCATGACTCACCCGATTTTTTCCAGGTTGCCGAGATAACTGCGCAGCGCGCTGGGAATCGCGATGCTGCCGTCGGGGTTCTGGTAGTTCTCCAGAATCGCGACCAAGGTGCGGCCGACGGCGAGGCCGGAACCATTCAGCGTATGCAGCAGCTCCGGCTTCTTGGTCTCCGGATGACGGTAGCGCGCCAGCATGCGGCGAGCCTGGAAATCTTCGAAGTTCGAGCAGGAGCTGATTTCGCGATAGCGATCCTGTGACGGCAGCCAGACTTCGAGATCGTAGGTCTTCGCCGCCGCAAAGCCCATGTCACCGGCGCACAGCGCCATCACGCGGTACGGCAGTTCGAGCTTCTGCAAAATCGCTTCGGCGTGGCCGGTCAACTCCTCGTGCGCAGCATACGAATGCTCAGGGAGTGTGGCCTGCACCAACTCGACTTTCTCGAACTGATGCTGCCGGATCATGCCCTTGGTGTCGCGGCCGGCAGCGCCGGCCTCGGCGCGGAAGCAGGGCGTATGCGCGACCCATTTCTTCGGCAGATTGGCGGGATCGATAATCTCGTCGCGCAGCAGATTGGTTACCGGAACTTCGGCGGTTGGAATCAGACGCCAATCCTGGTCGTCGCCCGGCGTGTTCTTCAGTGCAAACAGATCGTCACCGAATTTCGGCAACTGCCCGGTGCCGCGTAGAGATGCTGCATTGACGATGTACGGCACGTACAGCTCTTCATAGCCGTGCGCTTGCGTGTGCACGTCGAGCATGAACTGCGTCAACGCACGCTGCAGGCGCGCAAGCTGGCCACGCAGTACGACGAAGCGCGCGCCGGTGAGCTTGGCGGCAGCGGCGAAATCCATCAGACCGAGCGCTTCGCCGAGATCAGCGTGATCCTTCGCGCCGGAGCTTTCGCGTGGCGTGCCCCAGCGGCGCAGTTCGACGTTGTCGTGTTCGTCGCGGCCGTCGGGCACGCTTGTGTGCGGAATGTTCGGTAAGCCTGCCGCAAACTCTTCGAATTCGGCCTGCAGCACACCGAGCACCTGCTCGTTGCTGCCGAGTTGGCTCTTGATCAGCTCCATCGATTCCAGAATCGGCGTGACGTCGTCGCCCTTGGCCTTGACCTGGCCGATGCGCTTAGAGCCGGCGTTGCGCTCGGCCTGCAGCCTTTCGGTTTCGGTCTGCAACTGCTTGCGCCGCGCTTCGAGTTCGTTGAAGCGGGCAAGGTCGAGCACGAAGCCGCGACGGGCCAGTTGCACGGCGACCGCCGCCGCATCGGCACGCAGGCGTTTCGGATCAAGCATGGGCATGCAATCGGTTGAAAAGAGGTGCGTAGTGTACCGACGCCACTGCGGATTCGGGCCGCGACGACGCCGCAGGCCTGTGTAGGGTCCGGCCCCGATTCCCTATTACCAGCTAGGCCGCCGCGCTGCTGTGCGTCAACAGATAGCCCAGCGCGCAGGCACCGATGCTGACCACGACATTCAAAGCCACGTTCGCCAGCGCGCTCATCACCTGGCCATCGCGCCACAGCAGCAGGGTCTCGATTGAGAACGCGGAGAACGTGGTGAAGCCGCCGAGGAAGCCGGTGGTCATCGCCAAGCGCAGTACTTCGGGAAAGGTCTCGCGCGATTGCACATGGCCGATCACCGCGCCCATCGCGAAGCCGCCGACGACGTTGACGAACAGTGTCGCCAGCGGAAAGCCATACGGCAGCGACTTGAAGGCCAGCACCGCGCCAAAACGCGCGCCGCAACCCAGCGCGCCGCTGATCGTGACTGCCAGCCAGAGATAAAGGTTGCCGCTCATCGAACGCTCCTGTTTCGCTGAGTATGTCGTTGTCGGATCGGGAGCAGGCAGCGCATCGATGCAAGCGCCTACGCCACCCGCACCCGGGATCGGTAGGCATCATCAGTCCGCATTGCGGCGGACGGTTCGGCGAGGATGCCATCTCGCTGCGTCCAAGCGTAGCGAGTCGCTTGCATCGACCGCAAGCCTATTTGCGCTTCGTGCGATTGGCGGCACGCAAAGCCGCCAGCTTTTCGCCGATCTTGCCTTCGAGACCGCGCGTGCTCGGCGCGTAGAACTCAGTGCCGACCAGTGCATCCGGCAGAAACTGCTGGCCGGCGGCATGGGCGGCGCCTTCGTCATGATCGTAGCGATAGCCCTCGCCGTAACCGAGGCCCTTCATTAGCTTGGTCGGCGCATTGCGCAGGTGCATCGGCACCTCCAGCGAGCCACGCGCTGCGACCGCCGCCTTGGCCGCGCCGAATGCGGTGTAGGCGGCGTTGCTCTTGGCGGCGACGGCGACATAGACCACCGCCTGCGCCAACGCCAGATCGCCTTCCGGGCTGCCGAGGCGGTCGTAGGCATCCCAGGCTTCGAGCGAAATCTGCAAGGCGCGTGGATCGGCGAGGCCGATGTCCTCGACCGCCATGCGCACGACGCGGCGCGCGATGTAGCCGGGGTCAGCGCCGCCATCGAGCATGCGCGCGAACCAGTACAGCGCCGCATCGGGATCGCTGCCGCGCACAGACTTGTGCAGCGCCGAGATCTGGTCGTAGAAGTTGTCACCCTGCTTGTCGAAGCGGCGCAGGCCGCGGCCGATCAGTTTCTGCAGCAGATCGTCGTCGCCGTCCTTCACGCCGCCGGAGGCGCGCGACAGCTCGACCGCCGTCTCCAGCAGAATCAGCGCGCGCCGCGCATCGCCATCGGCGGCTTCGGCGATGCGCGCCAGCCAGCTCTGCGGCAAGGCATGGTCCGGCGCGCCGAGTCCGCGCTCCGAATCGGTCAGCGCGCGCTGCAGCAGTGCCAGAATCGCCGGCTCGTCGAGGGAGCGCAGCACGAACACGCGCAAGCGCGACAGCAGCGCGCCATTCAGTTCGAACGAAGGATTTTCGGTAGTGGCGCCGATCAGGATCAGCGTGCCGTCTTCGACGAACGGCAGCAGCGCATCCTGCTGGCTCTTGTTGAAGCGATGGATTTCGTCGATGAACAGCACCGTGCGACGCGGCGTCAACCCGGACGCTTCGGCCTGCGCCTTGGCAGTCGCCTCGCGAATGTCCTTCACCCCTGCCATCACTGCCGACAGCGTCAGAAACTGTGCGTCGGTGTATTGCGCGATCAATCGCGCCAACGTGGTCTTGCCAACGCCCGGCGGGCCCCACAGCACCATCGACGGGATGCGGCCGGACTCAAGCGCGACACGCAGCGGCGCACCGACCGCCAGCACGTGCGGCTGCCCCACCACTTCGTCGAGCGTGCGCGGGCGCATCCGCTCGGACAAAGGCGCGGCCATCGCATCGTTCAACGCTTGTCGCTGCATCTGAAGCCTCGCATCATGCAATCCACGGCGGCCACATTCGACCGCCCCATTCTTCGTTCAACCGTCGCATGCTCCGATGAAAACCCTGCTGATCGTCTGGCACAGCCACACTGGTGGGGCGGAACAGCTGGCGCGGGCTGCGGCCCAGGGCGCCGCCGCGGAGTCGGCGGTGCGGGTGCAACTGCAGCACGCGCGCGATACCGACGCCGGCGATGTATTGAACGCTGATGGCGTCATTTTCGCCACTCCGGAAAATCTGGCGGCGATCTCCGGATTGATGAAGGACTTCTTCGATCGCACGTATTACGCGCTGCTCGATCGCGTCAATGGCAAGCCGTATGCAGTGCTGATCTGCGCCGGTTCCGACGGCAGCAATGCACTGCGCCAGATCGAGCGTATCGCCACCGGCCTGCGGCTGAAGGCGGTCGCAGAAGGACTGATCGTCAACACGCATGCGCAAACCACCGAAGCGATTCTGGCAGCGAAGACCATCGCTGCCGAAGAACTGGCGCGCTGCGCCGAAATCGGCCTGGCGCTGGCGACCGGATTGGCCGCAGGAATCTTCTGAATGCGAGACGTCGACGGCCGCGTTAATCGACCGTCGTCACCGGCCCATCGCCGTGCACGATCTCGGCTTTCTTCGGCGGCGTGAACTGGAACTGCGCGGGATCGATCTTGCTGTTGGTCTTGATCTCGCTGAAGGTGATTTCCGAAGTGCTGCCGATCTGGTCGGCAAAGCGCATGCGCTGCGGTGCACCGTTCTTGTCGATCGCAAGCTCGATCGATTTGAAATCGCTGTCCTTCGATTTCGGCACCAACTTGACCAGGTGCGCTTCGCCATCAACGCCCGCATCCTGCACGGTGAACGCATCGCTCAGGCCGCCGCGCTGCGATAGCAGCGCTGCCGGCGTGCCGACCAGCGCCTGCTTGGCCTCGCGCACCGTCACCTGATTCAGATCCGGATCGTACGACCACAGCTTGCTGCCATCGCAGACCGAGACCTGCTGGTAGGGCTTCTCGTAAGTCCAGCGGAACTTGCCGGCCTCGCCCTTGCTCGTCGCGGTCGGCCGCGACAGCAGGAAATGACCGCTGCTGCGATTGGTGACTTTGCCGGCTTCGTCGGTCTGCACCTGCTCGAAATGCGTGTCGAGCGTCTGCACGCCGTCGACGAAACGCTTCAGCGCATCCTGCGCGGAATCGGCGTGCGCGGTTGAGATTGCAAGCAGGGTCGAAGCGAAGAAAGTTACAGTGACCTTGTTCATGGAGTTCCTACGGCTGGTGCAATCTGCAATCAAAGATATGTGCGAACCGCTGAACGAAAACTGACCATAGGAGCGAACCAGCCGACACCGTTCACTCCCGCCCACCCGGCGCCAGAATTTCGCGATTGCCGCCCGGTCCACTGGGACCGACGATGCCGGAGGCTTCCATCTGTTCGACCATGCGCGCGGCGCGGTTGTAGCCGATCTTCAACCGCCGCTGCACCCAGGACACGCTGGCCTTGCGCGTTTCCAGCACGACGGCGACGGCCTGGTCGTACATCGGATCGGATTCGGCATCGCTGGCGCCGTCGACTTCCGCGCGCGTGTCCGGCTCGCCGGCGAGAATCGCCTCGATGTAGTTCGGTGCGCCGACCTGTTTCAGATAGGCGACGACCTTGTGCACTTCGTGATCGTCGACGAAGGCGCCGTGCAGGCGCTGGATGCGCGACGCGCCGATCGGCCGGTACAGCATGTCGCCGTGACCGAGCAGCGTCTCCGCGCCCATCTCGTCGAGGATGGTGCGCGAGTCGATGCGTGAAGCGACTTGGAAGGCGACGCGCGAAGGGATGTTGGCCTTGATCAGGCCGGTGATGACATCGACGCTGGGTCGCTGGGTTGCGACGATCAGATGGATGCCGGCGGCACGCGCTTTCTGCGCGATGCGCGCGATCAGTTCCTCGACCTTCTTGCCGACCACCATCATCATGTCGGCCAGTTCGTCGATGACGATGACGATATGCGGCAGCACTTCCAGCAACGGCACTTCGATCGGATTGTCCGCGAACAAATCCGGTTCCGCCGATAGCGGATCGCGCAGCGGCATGCCGGCCGCGGCAGAGTCGATCACCTTCTTGTTCATGCCGGCGAGATTGCGTACGCCGAGCGCCGACATCAGCTTGTAGCGGCGCTCCATTTCGGCCACGCACCAGCGCAGCGCGTTGGCGGCGTCCTTCATGTCGGTGACGACCGGCGTCAGCAGATGCGGAATGTCGGCATAAACCGACAGCTCCAGCATTTTCGGATCGATCAGGATCAGGCGCAGCTGCTCGGCGGTGGACTTGAACAGCATCGACAGAATCATCGCGTTGATCGCCACCGACTTGCCGGAGCCGGTGGTGCCGGCAACCAGCAGATGCGGCATCTTGGCGAGATCGACCGCCAGCGGATTGCCGGCGATATCCTTGCCCATACCCATCGTCAGCGGCGAAGACGAGTTGGTGTACGACGGCGATTCCAGAATTTCCGACAAGCTGACCATCTCGCGCTTCTGATTCGGAATCTCGAGACCGATGACGCTCTTGCCCTCGATCACCTCGACCACGCGCACGCTCGATACCGACAGCGAGCGCGCCAGATCGCGCGACAGGTTGGTGATCTGCGAGCCTTTCACGCCCGGCGCCGGCAGCAGTTCGAAGCGCGTGATCACCGGGCCGGGCATCGCATCGAC
>JAQGNU010000089.1 GCA_028291645.1 Nevskia sp. | reverse complement strand
CCAGTTTCGTCAGCAAGGCTTCGACCGAGACGCTCGCCGCCTGTTCGTCGACCAGGATCGACGCCATCGGCCCGACGAACCGGGCCAGTTCCTGCGTCACCACCTGCAACACGCTGTCGGGCAATGTCGGCGGCAGGGGTGGCAGAGCCTCGGCCGCTGCAGGAGCCTGCTCGCGGTGACCGGCGGCGAGCTGCTGCAGGAGGAGGCTGGTTTCGGGCAGCCCGCCCTGCCTGTCGGGCACGGCGCCGGGTTGGAAGCTGAAGCTCAGTGGTGGCCGGTTGCTGAGCGCGCGGATCACTAGCTCACCACGCAGCGTGAACAGCGCCAGATGCATGATCTGGCCGTGCAGCAGTCCGATCCGCGCCTGGCGCTTGTCGGGCAGGCTCAGGAACAGCGTGCCGGTGGCTTGCGCCGCGCTGAGCCTCTGCAGGGTTTCAATCAGAGGCCGATTGCCACTGCTCATATTGGGGCTCGGTCGAATAGCGCTTCAGGCGCACATCAACGCTTTTGCAGGCGCGCCATGGCGAGCCGCATGCTCTTGGCCAAGCGCTCGATGGCGCGTGCCAGATCGCCGATTTCGTCGCCCCGGCGGATCTGCACGATGTCATGCTCGAGTTCCCCCAGGCTGATCTGATCGGCAACTGCGGTGAGGCTGCGAATCGGCGCGGTGAAGTTGCGGGACAGCAGAAAAGCCGCGGCCAGCGCCAGCACCGCGGCGGGAAGCAGCATCAGCAGCACGAGCCGGTCGGCCTGCCTCACCGCGGCGCGGCTCTCGTCGAAATCCTCCTGCACGACGTTGATCCAGCCGGCCTCGGTCTGCGCCACGTGGGCGATGATGGCGCGGCCGTTATCGGTGTAGGAGATGGGATTCGGCTGGCCGGCCTTGTAGGCGCGGTAGGCGGGATGGTGACTGAAATCGGGCAGTTCCTCGCCGATTTTCACACGCGGACTGGCGATGAGCGTGCCATCGCCCTGCATCAGGAAGGCGAAACCGGTTGCGCCGAAACGCAGGTTCTCGACCGACTTCGCAATCGAATCGAGCTCGGATGCGACCGCCAGCACCGCCACCGTGTTCCGCGCATCGTCGAGCAGCGGCACCGCCATGCTCAGCGCCGGCTTGTGCAGCGTGCGGCTGAAGATGACTTCCGCACCATACGGGGCGCCGGACAGCACCTCGCGGAAATAGCGGCGATCGGCGAAGCGCTGCAGAGGCTTGCCGTCGCTGCGCACCAGATCGTTGCCGGCCAGATCCAGCACATGCGCATTCGAGATCCACGGCTCCGCCGACACCAGGATGCTCAGGCTTGCGGCGCCCTGCGCAGAGCCGGGACTGCGCATCTCCGGCAGCTTCGATACGGTTCTCTGTAGATCGAGGTTCAGGCGCGTCCAGTCGTCGACCTGGCCGGTGAGCTGGGCCGAAATCAGCTGCAATTTTTCGTCGGCGTTTTTTTCTTCGCGATGCTTGATGTAGCTGTGCGCCAGAGCGCCGATGATCAACAGCGGTAGCAGCGTCACCGCCACCAAAACAGCTGACAGCCGTTCGAATATTCCGAACTTGAACCCGGCGCGCTGCATTCTCTTTCCCCCTGCCCCTGCTCGGGCAGGAGACCCTTATATGGCTGGGCGTATGACCCACTTGCAGCCCAGCAGCGATTTTGTAGCACCGACTGCAGCGGCGTCCGGAGTGCGCGCGATTCCAATTGCGCAATGTTCCATCAGCGCCGGCTTTTCCTGCGCCGCACTTTTGCCATCGACATCGATCACGCCTGCGTGTCCCGTGCGCCTGCCCGCGACGCACGGATGTCAGCGACAACAAACCGCACGAGATGCGCGTGGATGCGCATCCCGTGGGGCATACAGGCTTTTAGCTGAGGCTCAGCTGACGTCTTTAACCGTGCCGACGTTTCCCGGAACCTTGAAGCGCTTGGCCGCCATCGCGGCAGAGCCTTCAATCGAGCGCCGGCGTATCGGCGCCAGCAGGAACTTGGCGGCGATGCCCGCGGCGATGGTGATGGCAGCCGCGGCCATGAACACACGATCCCAGTTGCCGCCGGCCGAGAGCACCGACGCCAGCGGGACCAGCAGCGAGGCCGTACCTTTCGCGGTATACAAAGTACCGGCGTTGCCAGCCGCATACTTGGTGCCGAAGGTATCCGCACAGGTCGCCGGGAAGATCGAGAAGATCTCACCCCAGAACAGGAATACGAGCGCGGCAAAGGTCATGAACGCATACGGGTTGTGCCCGAAGTACATCAGGCCGAGCATCGCCAAGCCTTCGCCGACGAACACGAAGCACATGGTGTTCTCGCGGCCGATGCGGTCGGAAATGAACCCGCACAGTGGACGCGTAAAGCCGTTGCAGAGATTGTCGATCGACAGCGTCATCGTCAGCAGCGGCAAGGTGAAGCCCAGCATCGTGATCGGCAGCTTGGCGAAGCCGTAGTCCTTGGCGATCGGACCGATTTGCGCCGTCGCCATCAATCCGCCCGCAGCCACTGCCACGAACAATGCGTAGATCAGCCAGAACACCGGCGTCTTCAGCATTTGCCCGGTGGTGTAGTCGACCTTGGTCATGACGATGGTGCGCTTGACCGGCATGAATTTCGGTGCCTGCGGCCGCACCATGAACATTGCCAGAACGAAAATGGCGACGCCCTGGATGATGCCGAAGTAGAGGAAGGCGCTCTCATAGCCCGAGCTCTGAATCGTATTGGCAATGGGAATCACGGTGAGCGCTGCACCGGCACCGAAGCCTGCAGCGGTGAGTCCTGCAGCAAGACCGCGACGATCCGGAAACCACTTCAGCGCATTGCCGACACAAGTACCGTAAACACAACCTGCGCCGATTCCAGAAATGACTGCGGCTACGTACAGCGCGGTCAAGGACGCGGCATAGGAATTCAGCACCCAGCCTATGCCGGCGAAGATGGCGCCGATCGCGATGACCGGGCGCGGCCCGAGCTTGTCGACCAGCCAGCCTTCAACCGGAACCAACCAGGTTTCCACCAGCACGAAAATTGAAAACGACAATTGAATTGCAGGCAGGCCCCAATGATTCTTTGCTTCGATCGGGCTGACGAACAGCGTCCACGCATACTGTAGGTTTGCAACCAAGCCCATACAGATGACGCCGAACAGCAGTTGCAGCCAACGATTTTTTGTAACCCCCGTATACCGCACCTCGTCCGACTGGACTTCATTCACATTGCTCATGATCTGTCTCGCTCCGTCGGCCTTCTAAGAAGGCTCATATCGCTTTGTCAGGATTCAAATGCTTCGTTCGTTTGCGCGGATCAGCCGATCGGTGATCCTTGCGTGTGGTCTCGACAGCAAACCTCCTCCCAGGTGAGCCCCGTACCATCAAGCTCATGACTCTTGTCTACAGCTATAGGACATCACCGTTCCACTCAAGCATGACGATGTGCCTTGCTCCGATTCTGCAAGAACGTTTTGCCGTTCTCCTTGACCGCGGTTAAGAATTCGAGAATTTGATGCGGCGCTCTGCATCGCCGTGCGCGCATACGGCCGTTCATCCTGTATTTACTGCAATGTAGAGGCATTCCAGTCACCCAGCGTACTGGCCTGATCGTGCCCCGGCAGGTCCTTCACGTAGCGCGGCGGGTTCGCCATCGGATGCGCTACTTGGTCAATGCCAGGCGCGATGGCGCGTATGCCGGCAGCGGTGTCGATATCCAGCAGCGCCACGCTCAGCGCCGCCGGATCGGCCCATACTGCGCGTCCCGCAATAACGTGCAAGTAGATGCGGCCGCTGGCCTGGTCGGCGAAGACGACTTCGCGCAGGCGTCGCACGCACTGCAACAGAAAGTCGGCGTAGCCGGCCAGCGCATCGCGCACGGCATCGGCATTTTCGTACAGCTGCGACGGCGCGGTTGCATTGATATTGACGCTACGGAAACGCCCGACGTCGAGCATCTTGTTGACGTCGAGTACGACCATCGTGCCGTTGCTGCCGAAGGCAACGGTTTTGGGCCGATGCCCGAGCGGCACGCTGTTGTCGAGAAATTCGTAGTGCACCAGCTTGTCGAGCCGCTGCGCCCATGCCAGGAACAAGCGCGGCATGCCGGAGTAGGCCTCGACGCTGTGTGCGAGCAGATCGTCGACCGCCTTGTAGCGGCCGTACTGGAGACCACGCTTCCAGGCGCGCTCGACGATGTCCTGCGGCGGCGTGATCATGAAGCAGAAGTAAATCTTCTGGCCGAAGCGACTCAGCAGATTGCTCAGCGCATTCTCCGATTCGGTGGCGAAGCTGCCGAAGCGGAAACGGTCGATCAGCAGATGCGGAATGCGCCCCTGCTCCGCCGCGCGCGCCACGTAGTAGTCGAGCTTCTGATCGATGAGAGTGATCTCCTCGCTGGTCAACATCGATCCATAGCGATGATCGGCGCCGAGCGAAGCGTAGTCGAGCAACTGCTTGCGCCAGATGTCCGGGCTGATCAGCGCGAATTCATCCCAGCGCACGCCGATCTTGCCGGTGAACATGCGCTGCAGCGGACGCAGGGTGCTCTTGCCGGACGCGGAAGGGCCTTTGGTGTTGATCACGATCGGACACTGCTGCGAGGGCAGGAACCGATAACCCTCGGCGGCGGCGGCCGCGCGCATGCAGGGCTCGATCAGACGGCCGATCGCGCGGCTGCAGTAGCTGTTGCTGGCGAGATCGATCGCGATCGCGGCCAGCAGTTGCTGTGAAGCCCAGGAATGACCGCTCCTTTGATAAAGCGCCTGCGCGACCCGGGCCAGCGCGCGCAACGCCGCTTGCGTCAGCGCATCGCTTTCAGTATTTGCGCGCGCTTCCCATGCGTCGGCGGCGCGCGGCAGCGAAAATAGCGAGGCATCGTCGGTACGCGGCGTGGCCTGGCTGCGCCGGCGCAGCCAGGGCAATCGGAAGACGCTTGCGCTGCTCGATGCCGCTGGCTCCGGCGGCGGTGACATCGCCTTGACCAGTTCCGCTTCGACGACTGCCGCAAGCTGCTGCCGCATTTGCGCGTAGGCGTCGACGATCTCGCCCATGCGGGGATCGACGTACTGCGCGAGAATCACGCGCACCATGCGCCGGAAATTGATGCCGAGATCTTCGTATCTGGATCCGTCCGGCACCGAAAGATCGCCGGTGACGCGGATCAGAACTTCGTGCAGTACCAGCCGCTGCGGACGGAATACGACGAGTTCGCTGAACTCGAGGCCGGTGAGATCGCGCAACTCCACCGCGCGCTCGACACTGGTGAAGACGTTGTCCGCACGGAAAATCGTCGACCGCGGCAGCAGGCGGCGCGGGATGTTCGAACTGATGCCTGGATTCCAGGGGCCCAGCGCGTCATCGTCGCGCGCGGCGGCGAGATTCATGACTGAACTACCGTGCACGTACTCGTAGGCGCTTTCGACATGGGCCCTCACTCGCGAGGTTCAACGGACGATATACTGCGCGTGCACGTCAGCTGCGATGCTTCTTTTTCCGTAGCATCTGGCGATCGTGCAGGACATCGTTGCCGGATTTCCGCACTGCTGCTGGCACCCGGCTTGCAAGCGATTCTATATACACGCCGACGGTCGGGCCTTGACCGCGGTCAATTGTCGGAAGCCCCAAACCAATCGGCCAGAGCCTGTGACTTCGATGGTCGCCGCAAACCTGCCGCTTACCTCGGAATCAGAGACTTTCCGGATTCTTGACGCCGGTCAAGGAACCTCGCCGGAGTGCAGCGCCATACTTTGCGCCATCGCAGCAGGGCTCATGAGTCCTGCCGCCGAGGAGGAATAAAGGCCAGGTGCCGCAGCCGTAGAAATCGGCCATCAGCGCAGGATAATTAGGCATGACACCAATTTTGGCGACGCGCAGCGGCTCCAGGTTCCTTGGCCTGACCAGGCCTTGCAATCGCTTTCACGGTAGAAACCATCGATGAAGATCGCAATTATCGGCGCCGGCGCCATCGGCGGGTACGTCGGCGCGAAACTGGCCCTCGCGGGCGAGGACGTGACGTTCATGGTGCGCGGTGCCAACCTGGCTGCGATCCGCCAGAATGGCATGAAGCTGATTCTGCACGACGGGACGACGCTGGTCGCCGGCGACGTCAAGGCGACCAACGATTATGCGGCTGCCGGTCCGCAGGATCTGGTGATCCTCGCGATGAAGGCACACCAGGTGGTGACGGTCGCGAACGACGTGCCGAAGCTGTTCGGGCCGGACACGATGGTCGTCACCATGCAGAACGGTATTCCGTACTGGTACTTCCACAAACACGGTGGCGCACTGGCCGGCAGTCACGTCGAGTCGGTCGACCCGACCGGCGTGATCAGCGAGAAAATCCCGGCCGAGCGCGTGATCGGTTGCGTGGTCTACCCGGCGTCCGAACTGCTCAAGCCGGGCGTGGTGCAGCACATCGAAGGTGACCGCTTCCCGGTCGGCGAGTTGGATGGCTCGAACAGCGCGCGAGTCAAACGCGTTGCCGACTGTTTTACCAAGGCTGGATTCAAGTCGCCGGTGCTCGACGATATCCGCGCCGAAATCTGGCTGAAGCTGTGGGGCAATCTCACGTTCAATCCGATCAGTGCGCTGGCGCGCGCGACCTTGGTCGACATCTGCCAGTACCCGCTGACGCGCGCACTGGCCGCGGCGATGATGACCGAGGCGCAGAGCATCGCCAACAAGCTGGGCATTACGTTCCGTGTGTCGCTGGAAAAGCGTATCGCCGGCGCCGAGAAGGTCGGCAAGCACAAGACCTCCATGCTGCAGGACATCGAGGCGCAGCGCGACCCGGAAATCGACGCGCTGGTGGGTTCGGTCGCCGAACTGGGACGCCTCACCAAGACACCAACGCCGCACATCGACACGGTTTTCGCGCTGACCAAGCTGCTGGCCAAGGGCATCGCCGACGAGCGGCTGCAACAGGAACGCACGCTCGGCACCGCCGGCGTAGCGCCACATTCCGCGGCAGCCGCCCGCGCCGCCGGTGCGGCGACGGAAGTCCCGCAGACCTCGTGACGCGAACCCGGTGACAAGGGCCATGGCGATGGACTCCGCAGCCGCATGCCCGCACGGCAGCGGCCGGTGCCCGTTTGGCGCCGGCCAAGCCCGCTGCGAAGGCCCTGCGAACCCATGAGCCAGCAAATGGCGCAGCCGTCGGCCGGCGTGCAGTCGAAATTGACCATGGTCGATGTTCGACGCATGCTTGCGGTCTCCGTTCAGAGCCGTGCGCGAACACCCATGACGCAGTTAGATAAGCACATTGAGAGGGTGCAGGATCATTCAGACAAGAATTCCATCTTTCGTCAGCTGCGGCAGAACGTCATCCTCAAGGAAATGAGCGAAGCGGAAACGGCCGAACTGGCGCCGCAGCTGGTGGTGGTCGACTGCAACAAGGGTGACCTTCTGCTGCATCAGGGCGTCTACGAGATGGAGCAGTACTTCATCCTCGACGGCATCCTGAAACGCGTGGTGACGAGTCCCGAAGCCAAGGAAATGATTCTGCGTTTCGCCGGCGAGCGCGACATCGAGACCAGCTACGCCGCCTGGCGCCTGAAGAATCAGACGCCGTACAGCATCGTCAGCGTGACCAAGGCGCGCGTCGTCAAGATGCCGCTGCCGGACTGGGTCAACTTCATCGGCAAACACCTGCCACTGAAGCAGAGCTTCGAGTTCGAGGTGACCCGCATCATGAGCGACATCATGGCGCACACCATCACGCTGCATCTGCTCGATGCGCCCGGCCGCGTGCATCGCTTCCTGCGCAAGCATGCCGAGTTGGCCGATCACATCCCTAAGAAAGAACTGGCGTCCTATCTCAACATGTCGGCCGAAACCCTGAGCCGCTTGAAGCACCAGGGAAAAATCTGAAGGCTGCCGGTTCAAAAGATACGGCCTCGTTGTCGGATTCATCCCATCAGTCGGAACAGCACATCGCAGCACCACAACGCGGCGGTGGCTAGAACCACCGCGGCAAATCAAAGCCGAGCAAAGGACACGCAACCGTGAAACGATGGATACGCTTCAAGCGGGATAACGCACAGATCGGCTTCGGCACACTCGAGCAGGATCAGGTGGTCGAATACTGCGGCGATCTCTGGTCCACGCCGACGCCGAGCGGCGCCACGTTGCCGCTTGCGCAGGTGTCGCTGCTGAGCCCTTGCGTCCCAAGCAAGGTGGTGGCGCTATGGAACAATTTCCGCGAGCTTTCCACCAAGCTCGGCAAGGCCGCGCCGGTACATCCCTTGTTCCTGCTGAAGCCTTCGACCTCCTTGGCCGGTCCCGACGATCTGATCATTCGTCCGAAGGACTATGCGGGCAAGATCGCGTTCGAAGGCGAGCTCGGCATCGTTATCGGCAAAACCTGTCGCAATGTCTCGGTCGATGCGGCCGACGACTATATTTTCGGATACACCTGCGTCAACGATGTCACCGCCGCCGAATTGCTCAACGAGGACATCAATTTCCCGCAGTGGTGCCGCTCCAAGGGCTTCGACAGCTTCAGCTGCATCGGGCCGGTGATCGCCACTGCATTGGATTGGCAGCAGGCACGCGTCATTACGCGGATGGACGGCGTCGAGCGGCAGAACTATCCGCTGTCCGACATGATCTTCAGCCCGCAACAACAGGTCAGCCTGATTTCGCACGACATGACGCTGCTGCCCGGCGATGTCATCGCCTGCGGCACTTCGGTCGGCATCGGCTCGATCAAGGAAGGTGCGACGGTGGAAGTGTTCATCGAAGGCATTGGCGCGCTGTCGAATACCTTGCCAAGCCGAGGTGCGTCATCGGTACCGCGCAGCGCGTCGGCGGCGCTGGCGGGATAAGCAAAAGGTACCGCCGCCTTCGATCAAGCGGCGCTTACGGCGGCGAAGCTGCGCGAATAGAGCAGCGGTTCGCCGCGCCGGACCTACGGCAGCAGCATGATCTTGCCGATGTGCGTACCGCTTTCCATCAGCGTGTGCGCCTGTGCGGCATCCTTCAACGCGAACGTCGCGTGAATCACCGGCTTGATTTTTCCGGCGTCGATCAGTGGCCATACCCGGCTGCGTAGCTGATCCGCGATCGCGGCCTTGAACTCGATCGGACGCGGACGCAAGGTCGAGCCGGTGACGGTGAGACGCTTCAGCATCACCGTCGAGAAATCCGCGTTGCCTTTGGCGCCGCCGAGCAGCGCGATGATGAGCAGCCGGCCATCCGGCGCCAGCGCCTTGAGCTCGCGCGCGACGTAGTCGCCGGCCACCATGTCGAGGATCACGTCGACACCTTTTTTGTCGGTGAGCTGCCTGACGACTTCGACGAAGTCTTCGGTCTTGTAGTTGATCGCCTTATACGCGCCGAGTTTTTCGCAGGCCTGGCATTTCTCGTCGGAGCCCGCGGTTGCGAACACGCGATTGCCGAAGGCTGCAGCGATCTGGATCGCCGCCACCCCGATGCCCGAGGTGCCGCCTTGCACCAGCAGCGTTTCACCGGGCGCGAGCCGGCCGCGGTCCCAGATATTCGACCAGACCGTGAAGAAGGTCTCCGGCAGCGCCGCCGCCTGCAGCAGCGTCAGGCCCTGCGGCAGCGGCAGGCATTGCCGCGCCGGCGCGCTGCAATATTCGGCATAGCCGCCGCCGGCGACCAGCGCGCAGACTTCGTCGCCGATCTTGAGCGAACCCGCGCCTTCGGTGACGGCCACGACCGTACCGGCGATCTCCAGGCCCAGTAGATCGGACGCGCCCGGCGGCGGCGGATAACCGCCGCGCCTTTGCACCAGATCAGGCCCATTGACGCCCGCCGCTGCAACCCGGATCAGCACCTCGCCGGGACGCAGCTCGGGTAGCGGCCGCGTCGTCGCCTGCAGCGCTTCCGGTCCACCCGGCATGCGGATCGCCACTGCATTCATGGTGTTTGGCAAGCTCACGCGATTCTCCTGTCATCACGCCAGAGTGACATGAATCGTAGCGCCAGCGCGCACCTCGGCCGGCGTGCAGGGAATATTGCGCTTGGCGATCAGGCTGCAGCCGCGGGAGACCGGCTTGGACCGGCAGCGCAAGCGTTCACGGCTGCCGGCTGTCAAAGCTGCGCGATGCGCAACAGATTGGTCGTGCCGGGTGTCGCGAACGGCATGCCGGCGGCGATGACGATGATGTCTTTGCTCTGCGCGAAACCTTCGCTCAGCGCGGTCTGCGTGGCGTAGTCGACCATCTCCTGCACATCGGCGATTTCGTGGGTGTGCACCGAGTGCACGCCCCACACGAACGCCAGCCGCCGCGCCGTGCCAATCGCCGGCGTCATGCTGAGGATCGGCGCTTCGGGACGTTCGCGCGCCGCACGCAGACTGGTATGTCCGGAGCTGGTATAGGTCACGATCGCCGCCGGGTGCATCAGCTTGGTGACGTGGCGCAGCGCGCAACAGATCGCATCCGCCATGGTGTGCTGCGGCGGTGTATGCGAAGCCTCCATGAACTGGCGGCAGATCGGATCTTTCTCCACCTGCAGGATGATGCGGTCCATCATCTGCACCGCTTCGACCGGATACTTGCCGCTCGCCGATTCGGCCGACAGCATGACCGCGTCGGCGCCGTCGTAAATCGCGGTGGCGACGTCGGACGCTTCCGCACGCGTCGGCACCGGCGAGCTCACCATCGAATCCAGCATCTGGGTTGCAACGATCACCGGCTTGCCGGCGGCGCGGCAACTGCGCACAGTGCGCTTCTGGATCGCCGGCACCTGCTCGGCCGGAAGCTCCACGCCGAGATCGCCGCGCGCCACCATCACCGCATCCGATTTCGCGATGATTTCGTCGAGCCGTTCAACCGCCGCGGGCTTCTCCAGCTTGGTCATGATCTGCGCCCGGCCCCGGACCAGTTCGCGCGCTTCGTCGATGTCCTCGGGACGCTGCACGAACGACAGCGCCAGCCAGTCGACACCGAGTTCCAGACCAAACGCCAGATCGCGACGATCCTTTGCGGTCAGCGCCGACAGCGGCAACAGCACCTGCGGCACGTTGACGCCCTTGCGTTCCGACAGCGCGCCGCCGATCACCACCCGCGTCTGCGCAAAATCATGTCCGCATTGCGTGACTTCGAGCCGGATCTTGCCGTCGTCGAGCAACAGGTCGGTGCCTGGCTTGAGGGCCGCAAAAATCTCCGGATGCGGCAGGCAGACGCGATCGACGTCGCCCGGCTTCGGATCCAGATCGAGGCGAAACTGCGCGCCGCTCAGCAGCACGATCGGCCCGGCGGCAAACGTGCCGACGCGCAGCTTCGGTCCCTGCAGATCCATCAGCACGCCGATCGGACGACCGACATCGCGCTCGACCTGGCGGATCATCGCGATCCGCTCCTGATGCTGCTGGTGACTGCCATGACTGAAGTTGAGGCGGAACATATCGACACCCGCGTC
This sequence comes from Nevskia sp., assembly GCA_028291645.1. Taxonomy (GTDB): domain Bacteria; phylum Pseudomonadota; class Gammaproteobacteria; order Nevskiales; family Nevskiaceae; genus Nevskia. The sequence continues at coordinate 77,374 of JAQGNU010000089.1, read as the reverse complement.
GAACAGCGCGCGGATGATTCCCACAGTAGCGCTGGCCGGCCCCAGCGTGGCAACAATCTTGGCGTTACGTTGTCGGCGCATCTTTAGTTGTCGGCCCCTTGGCCGCCTCTTGCGTGATCAGGATTGCTCTGAAGTCGTTGACGTTGGTCAGCGTCGGACCGGTCACTACGGAATCGTCCAACGCGGTAAAAAATCCATGGCCGTCGTTGTTGGCCAGGCTGTCTTTCGGATTGATGCCCAGTGCGAACGCGCGCGTCAGCGTGTCCGGCGTCAGCAAGGCACCGGCGCGCTCTTCGGCGCCGTCGACGCCATCGGTATCGCCGGCGATCGCCCAGATGCCGGCATGGCCATCGAGCGCGACACCGAGCGCCAACAGGAATTCGACATTGCGACCGCCGCTGCCGCTGCCGCGCACCGTCACCGTGGTCTCGCCGCCGGACAGCAGCACGCAGGGCGCGGCATGCGGATGACCGTGCTGCGCCACCGCGCGCGCAATGCCGGCCATCACTTTGCCGACTTCGCAAGCCTCGCCTTCGAGACTGTCACCGAGCAGCACTGCGGGAACACCGGCAGCCGCAGCAACCGCGGCAGCCGCTTCGAGCGCCATCTGCGGCGTGGCGATCAAGCGCGTGGTGGCGCGCGCCAGACGCGGGTCGCCCGGCTTGACGCTTTCGCCCTGCCCGCTTTCCAGAATCCGGCGCACTGCGGGCGGCAGCTCGATGCCGCGACGCTTGACGATCTCGAGCGCGTCGGCGCAGGTGGTGGGATCGGCGCTGGTCGGCCCCGAAGCGATGTCGATCGGATTGTCGCCGGGCACGTCCGAGATCAGCAGCGTCAGTACGCGTGCGGGATAGCAGGCCGCGGCCAGCCGGCCGCCCTTGATCGCCGACAGATGACGCCGCACGCAATTCATCTCGCTGATGCTGGCGCCTGATTTCAGCAGCGCGCGATTGACGTTCTGTTTGTCTCCGAGCGTCAGTCCGGCCAGCGGCAGCGACAGCAGCGCCGAGCCGCCGCCGGAAATCAGGCACAGCACCAGATCGTCCGGCGACAGACCCTGCACGCGTTCCAGCATGCGCTGCGCGGCCTGCAGGCCGGCGGCATCGGGCACCGGATGCGCGGCTTCGATGATCTCGATGCGCTCGCAGGGCACGGCGTAGCCGTAACGCGTTACCACCAGACCGCTGAGTTCGGCCGCCCAGTTTTTTTCCACGGCGCGCGCCATTGCTGCCGAGGCCTTGCCGGCGCCGATCACGATCAGGCGTCCTGTCGGTGGCTCCGGCAGATACTGCGGAATGCATTTGTCCGGCGCCGCCGCCGCCACGGCAGCGTCGAACAGTTGTCGCAGCAACTCACGCGGGGCTTGCATTCGCATTCCACCAGGCAATCGCCATCGCTGGCCTCGTTACAGCATTGAACAGGCGGCGCGCTGCGCTCAAGTCAGCGCGATACCGGCGCGCATTTCCAGGTCGCCGGTCACGCGGCTTGATCACGATGTCAGCGCTCAGCCAGCGCTGTTCTGCTGCGCGCCGATCTCGTGATTCGCCATCAATTCCAGCGCACGCACCATGGCCGAATGATCCCACTTGGAACCGCCGTGTGCAGCACAGGTGTTGAACAATTCCTGGCAGCTCGCCGTATTCGGCAGCGATACGCCTAGCGCACGTGCGCCCTGCAGCGCGAGGTTCAAATCTTTCTGATGCAGCTCGATGCGGAAGCCCGGCTCGAAATTGCGCTTGACCATGCGCTCGCCATGCACTTCGAGAATGCGCGACGCGGCGAAGCCGCCCATTAAAGCCTGGCGCACCTTGGCCGGATCGGCGCCGGCCTTGGATGCGAACAGCAAGGCTTCGCCGACCGCTTCGATGGTCAGCGCAACGATGATCTGGTTGGCAACCTTGCAGGTCTGGCCATCGCCGTTGCCGCCGACCAGCGTGATGTTCTTGCCCATCAGGTCGAACAGCGGCTTGACCTTGCCGAAGGCGGCCTCGGGGCCACCGACCATGATCGTCAGCGATGCCGCCTTGGCGCCGACTTCGCCGCCGGACACTGGCGCATCGAGATACTCGCAGCCGAGCTGGTTGATCTTCAGCGCGAACTTCTTGGTCTCGATCGGCGAGATCGAACTCATGTCGACCACGGTTTTGCCGGCCTTCAAACCTTCGGCGACACCGCCCTTACCGAACAGCGCCGCATCGACGTGCGGCGTGTCGGGCACCATCGTGATGATGATGTCGGCCTGCTCGGCGACCTGCTTGCCGGAGCTGCAGGCGACGACGCCTTTGTCGACCAGGTCCTTCGGCACCGGATTGAGATCGTAGACGTACAACTCGTGGCCGCCGGTACGCAGATGACCCGCCATCGGCGCGCCCATGATGCCCAAACCGATGAATCCAACCTTAGCCATGCTCGTGTCTCCTCATTTGTATTGGGTGGTGCAGCAACGCTGGTCGCGATCGTTCTAAAGACAGGAACTGAGCCAGCCGAGGCCGTCGGTGGTCGTCGTCCGCGGCTTGTATTCGCAGCCGATCCAGCCGTCGTAACCCAGCAGATCGATGAACTGGAACAGAAACGCGTAATTGATCTCGCCGGTGCCGGGTTCGTTGCGGCCGGGATTGTCGGCCAGCTGCAGGTGCGCGATCTTGGAGAGATGCGCCTTGATGCTGTTGGCGAGTTCTCCCTCCATGCGCTGCATGTGGTAGATGTCGTACTGCAGGAACAGGTTGTCGGAGCCGACTTCGCTGATGAAGTCGAGCGCCTGCGCAGTACGGTTGAGATAGAAGCCCGGAATGTCGAAGGTGTTGACCGGCTCGATCAGCAGCCGGATGCCGGCTTTCTTCAGCGCCGCGGCGGCGAATTTGAGATTGGCCAGCACGGTTGCGCGCACTTGGTCTGCGGGCACGCCCTTGGGCGCAATGCCGACCAGGCAATTGAGTTGTTCGCAGCCGAGCACGGTGGCGTAGCTGATCGCCTTGCCGACGCCGTCCTGGAATTCCGCAACGCGATCCGGCAGGCAGGCGATGCCGCGCTCGCCTTTCGCCCAGTCGCCCGCCGGCAGGTTGTGCAGCACCTGCGTCAGACGGTGCTTCTTCAGCAGCGCGGCGAGCTGTGCCGCGGGATACGCGTACGGAAACAGATATTCCACGCCGGTGAAGCCGGCTTTCGATGCCGCTTCAAAGCGGTCGAGAAAATCGATCTCGTTGAACAGCATCGTCAGGTTGGCGGCGAACTTAGGCATCCGGTGTTCCTCCTTGAATGTATGCATCGCGGCCGCTGCTGCGGCCGACGACGCTGCTTGCCTTAGGCACTGATGGCCGATTCGACGTCGAGTATTTCCTCGAACTCGGTGACGGCGTTGATCTCGGTGCCCATCGCGATGTTGGTGACGCGCTCGAGGATGATCTCCACTACGATCGGCACGGCGAACTCCTTCAGCCAGGCTTGCGCCTGCTTCAGCGCCGGCAGAATGTCGTCCGGGCGCGTCACCCGGATCGCCTTGCAGCCGAGGCCTTCCACCACCGAGACGTGATCAACGCCATAGCCGTTCAGCTCCGGTGCGTTGATGTTGTCGTACGACAGCTGCACGCAGTAATCCATCTTGAAATTGCGCTGCGCCTGCCGGATCAAGCCGAGGTAGGAGTTGTTCACCAGCACGTGGATGTACGGGATCTTGAACTGCGCGCCGACCGCCAGTTCCTCGATCATGAAATGGAAGTCGAAGTCGCCGGACAGCGCCACCACCTTGCGCGACGGATCGGCCACGCACACACCCAACGCGGCCGGAATGGTCCAGCCGAGCGGACCGGCCTGGCCGCAGTTGATCCAGTGACGCGGCTTGTTCACCGTCAGGAACTGCGCGCCGGCGATCTGCGACAGACCGATGCTGCTGACGTAACAGACATCGGTGCCGAAAGCCTTGTTCATTTCCTCGTAGACGCGCTGCGGCTTGATCGGAATCTCGTCGAAATGCGATTTGCGCAGCATCGTCTGCTTGCGCTCCAGGCATTCAGCAGCCCACTCGCTCCGGTCCGGCAGCTTGTTGGCCTGCTTGCGTTCACGCGCCACCTGCACGAACAGTTCGAGCGCCGCCTTGGCGTCCGAGACGATGCCGAGATCGGGACAGAACACGCGGCCGATCTGGGTCGGTTCGATATCGACGTGCACGAACTTGCGGCCTTCGGTGTAGACCTCGACCGAGCCGGTGTGCCGATTCGCCCAACGGTTGCCGATACCGAGCACGAAGTCCGCAGCCAGCATCGTCGCGTTGCCATAGCGATGCTGCGTCTGCAGGCCGACCATGCCGGCCATCAGCGGATGCTGGTCGGGGATCGTGCCCCAGCCCATCAAGGTCGGAATCACCGGCACGCCGGTCAGTTCGGCGAACTCCACCAATAGCGCCGACGCATCGGCGTTGATGATGCCGCCACCGGCCACGATCAAGGGATGGCTCGCGGCGGCGAGCATGTCGAGGGCCTTCTCGATCTGGTTGCGCTGCGCGGTCGGCTTGTAGGCCGGCAGCGACTGGTAGGTGTCCGGGTCGAATTCGATCTCGGCCATCTGCACGTCGAACGGCAGATCGATCAGCACCGGCCCCGGACGACCCGAGCGCATCAGATGAAACGCCTGTTGGAACGCACGCGGCACCAGCGCCGGCTCACGCACCGTGACCGACCACTTGGTCACCGGCTTGGAGATCGATTCGATATCCACCGCCTGGAAGTCTTCTTTATACAGACGCGCACGCGGCGCCTGCCCGGTGATGCAGAGAATCGGAATCGAGTCGGCCTGCGCGGAATACAGGCCGGTGATCATATCCGTGCCCGCCGGCCCCGAGGTGCCGATGCAGACGCCGATGTTGCCGGCCTTGCTGCGCGTGTAGCCCTCGGCGAGATGCGATGCGCCTTCCATGTGGCGCGCCAGGACGTGCGCGATGCTGCCGCGCCGCTGCATCGCGGCGTAGAGCGGATTGATTGCCGCGCCGGGTATGCCGAACGCGTGTTCCACGCCTTCGATTTCCATCACGCGGACCGCCGCGTCGGCCGCCGTCATCTTGGCCATGCAAAATTCTCCTGAAAGGGACTACGAATGAAGCCGCGCGTGCGGGCGCGAAGGGACTTCGTTCAGCAAGCTCACACGGCTGCTGGTGCAAGCAACCCAAATGTCTGCGGCGACCCGCCGCGGTTCGCTATCGGCGGGACCTTCGCGGAGTTGCATCGGTGCGCATACGCGTATCGAGCCCGACACTACGCTGGGCTTTTCGCGAATACGATTCAGCTGCAAGTTCAAAGTCCGCTCCTCGCGCAATCCATTTGTGCATGGTCTTTTTTGATCGTCCAGACCGAACAAAATGCTCGGGCAAAAACGATGGTGCGATTGTGTGAAAACTCGTTCGTGCAACGCCTTGACTGCGGTCAAGATTCAAGAAATTAAAAAAACGAAAGCGATCAGCTTGCCGACGCGATGTGTGTTTCGCGTGCTGCTCGAGCAACTCGATTGAACGATGCGGACGATGTGCACGAGGGCATGCGCGCACGATGGATGCAGATCAGCTGCGCGACGACGCTTCTCGCAACCGACATTCCGCTTCGTGGTCGCAAAACTGGTGCTTGATGACTTAAGCCGATCGCAACTCTCGGCCGACATCTCCCAAGCCGGCGCAGATCACGCAGAAGTGGAACGAACTTTTAAGCTGCGTTGCGGCCGAAATTCGCAGAACTCGCAATTTCGTCGCCGCAATTCGGGGCACTTGGATCAAATCTTGGATCAGCTATGATCCGCCCCCAAATTCGAGGTCAGTCGAGCCCAAAAGCGCGTGAAGCCGCCGCGCCGAGTTAGCTTTTCTAAACTATTGCTTGACAATATCTCGCTTGATGCGCTGCAACAATCCGCGTAGCCTACGCACTGAAGATTCGGGCAATCTCAATAAATAGTTTTTCAGTTTCAGCTAGTTACAGGAGACCGTGTGATGAGTACGCAAGAAATGGTGGTCGCAGAAGGCAGCTGGAAGACCGGCTTCAAGCAGCAAATCCTGGCCGTGTGGTTGAAGGTCAAGAAGCTGGCCAAGGACATCGAGCGTTCGATGGATCATTACGACGAAACGTATCTGCGCGGCCTGTAAGGCGAGCCCGCCAGCGGGCTTTGAGCGAAACAGAACGCAGCGGTCGGTCGTCGTCGATGTAGCGACACGTTAGCGTCGCGCGCTTGCAACAGACCGAAGTGCATGAAGAAGCGCAAGCCTTCATCAGCTTGCGCTTTTTTGTTGCGCGACTGTTTCGTAACGATTCCCATCAGATCTTGGCCTTCACGCCGGTCAGATGACTTTCTTGGCGCGCATCAGCGCGACTTGTTCCGCGTTGTAGCCGAGTTGCGCCAACACCTCTTCGGTGTGTTCTCCCAACAGCGGCGAACGCGTCACCTCGGTCGGGCTATCGGATAGTTTGATCGGGTTGCCCACCGTCAGATATTTGCCGCGCGTGGGATGATCGACTTCGACGATGGTGCCGGTTTCGCGCAACGACGGTTCCTGCGCAATCTCTTTCATCGATAGGATCGGGCCGCAGGGGATGTCGTACTTGTTGAGGATATCCATCGCCTCGAACTTGGTTTTGGTCATGGTCCACTGCTCGATGCGCGCGAAGATCGGCTTCAGATGCAGCAGGCGCGCAGCCGGTGTTTTAAAGGCTTCGTCCGTGATCCAGCCTTCCTCGCCAATAACCTTGCATACCGCAGGCCACACGGCGCCCTGCGTGATGAAGTAGATGTAGGCATTGGGATCGGTCTCCCAACCCTTGCACTTGAGGATCGAACCGGGCTGGCCACCACCGGAAGCATTGCCGGCGCGCGGCACCGCTTCGCCGAACTTGCCGTCCGGATACTGCGGGTACTCGTGCATGGTGCCGGTACGTTCCAGGCGCTGCTGGTCGCGCAACTTGACGCGGCACAGATTCAGCACCGCATCCTGCATCGGTGCCAATACCTTCTGGCCGTGCCCGGTGCTGTTGCGCTGATACAGCGCGGCGACGATACCGAGCGCCAGGTGCAAGCCGGTGCCGCTGTCGCCGATCTGCGCACCCGTTACCATCGGCGGGCCATCGTCGAAGCCGGTGGTCGAGGCCGCACCGCCGGCGCACTGCGCAACGTTCTCGTAAACCTTGCAATCCTCGTAGGGGCCGGGTCCGAAGCCCTTGACCGAGGCGACGATCATGCGCGGGTTGAGCTCGTTGATGCGCTGCCAGGTGAAGCCCATGCGATCGAGTGCGCCGGGCGCAAAATTCTCGACCAGCACGTCGCAATAGCGGATCAGCGTCTCCAGCACTTCCTTGCCGATCGGGTCTTTGGTGTCGAGCGTGAGCGAGCGCTTGTTGTGGTTCAGCATCGTGAAATACAGGCTGTCGGCATCGGCGACATCGCGCAGCTGGGCGCGCGTCGCGTCGCCCTCGCCGGGGCGTTCCACTTTGATGACGTCGGCGCCGAGCCAGGCCAGCAACTGCGTGCAGGTCGGTCCGGATTGCACGTGGGTGAAGTCCAGGATGCGGACGCCGTCTAATGCCTTGCTCATGGAACTCCTCATTCCGAATTTTTATGACTCGCGCAGCAGAATAACTTTGCCTGACTTCATAACGCTCGCAGCTGACGACTACATCCGCACATCCGAAGCAGGATCGACCCGGATGTCGCCGAACCTGGCCGACGCGGCGGCGTTAGCGGTCTGCCGCTATCTCGGCCTCGAGTTCGGCGACGCGTTTGCGCAATTCGCGCTCCTCGGCGAAACGGCGGGTTTCGTCGCGCACGATCGCAGCGATGCCATCGACTTTCTGATCCGACGACAACAACAGCGTGACGGTGAATGCGATCGACAGCGTGTGCCCGTCCTTATGCAGCGCAGGCACGCGCAACAGATCCGCACCGTACTTGGTCACGCCCGTCGCCATCGTCTTGTGGTAACCCTCCCAGTGGCGCTGTTGCTGGCGCTGCGGAATGATCAGGTCCAGCGGCTGGCCGAGCGCTTCGGCTTCGGAGAAACCGAAGATGCGTTCGGCGGCATGATTCCAGAAGCGGACGGCGCCCTGCGCATCGCACACGATGATCGCGTCGGCAGCGCCGACGACCAGTTGCTGCAGGTCGACATTCGAAAGCACAGAAATCTCCTCAGTGCCGCGCGGCCATCCTACGCGCACTGCGTCCGCGATGGACGCAGTGCGCGCGGAGGAACTCTACGATTCAGACCGCTGCGGACTTGTGCAGCGCCGCGATCTGGTCTTTGCCGTAGCCCAGTTGCGCCAGCACTTCGTCGGTATGCTCGCCCAGCAGCGGCGAACCGGTGATCTCGGGTTTGAGGTCGGAGAACTTGATCGGGCTGCCGACGGTGAGGTAGCTGCCGCGCTCCTTGTGCGGCACGTCGACGATGGTACCGCTGGCGCGCAGCGACGGGTCGTTGGCCAGTTCCTTCATCGTCAGCACCGGCGAACAGGGGATGTCGAACTTGCGCAGGATGTCGACCGCTTCGAACTTGGTCTTGTTCGACAGCCAGGTCTCGATCTCGCCGAAGATCTCCATGATGTGCGGCTGGCGTGCCTTGGCGGTGTTGTAGTTGGGATCGTCGATCCACTCTTCCTTGCCCAGCGCTTTGCAGATCGGCGCCCAGGCATGGCCCTGGATGGTGAAATAGATGTAGGCGTTCGGGTCGGTCTCCCAGCCCTTGCACTTCAGCACCCAGCCCGGCTGGCCGCCGCCGCCGGCATTGCCGCCGCGCGGCACGACATCGCTGAACGTGCCGTGCGGGTACTGCGGGTACTCTTCCAGGTAACCGAGGCGGTCCAGGCGCAGCTGGTCACGCATCTTCACGCGACACAGGTTGAGCACGCTGTCCTGCATCGACACCGAAACCTTCTGGCCCTTGCCGGTCTGCTGGCGGCCGATGATCGCCGTCAGGATGCCGATGGCCAGATGCATGCCGGTGTTGCTGTCGCCCAGCGCGGCGGCGCTGATGGTTGGCGGACCGTCCCACCAGCCGGTGGTCGAGGCCGCACCGCCGGCACACTGCGCCACGTTTTCATAGACCTTGAGGTCGTCGTAGTGGTGGCCGTCGCTGAAGCCCTTGACCGAAGCGACGATCAGCTTCGGGTTCAGCTCGTTGATGCGTTCCCAGGTGAAGCCCATACGGTCGAGCGCGCCGGGACCGAAGTTTTCCACCAGCACATCGGATTCGCGGATCAGCTTTTCCAGCACTTCCTTGCCTTCGGGTTTCTTCGTATCCAGCGTCAGCGAACGCTTGTTGCTGTTGAGCATGGTGAAGTACAGCGCGTCGACATCCGGGATGTCGCGCAGCTGGGAACGGGTCACATCGCCCGAACCGGGGCGCTCGACCTTGATGACGTCGGCGCCGAACCAGGCCAGCAACTGCGTGCAAGCGGGGCCGGCTTGCACATGGGTAAAGTCGATAATCTTGATGCCTGCAAGTGGCTTGTTGCTCATTTGAGTTTTCCTTGGGTTGACTTGGACTACTTCTTCTTCGCCGCGCTTTGCGGGTTCAGATTCGTCAGGCGGCCACTCTCGGTGCCCGCGGCTTCGTCGATGACGGCGTTGATGAGGGTCGGTTTACCCGACGCGATGGCTGCGGTCAGTGCTTGCGTCAGTTCTGCCGGCGTCGTCGCGTTGTAGCCAACGCCGCCGAAGGCTTCGATCATCTTGTCGTAGCGCGCGCCCTTGACGAAAACGGTCGGCGCAACATCCTTGCCGCCGCTCAGGTTCACATCGGTGCCGCGATAAACGCCATTGTTGTTGAACACGATGGTGCAGACCGGCAGCTCGTAGCGGCAGATGGTCTCGAGTTCCATGCCACTGAAACCGAACGCGCTGTCGCCTTCGATGGCAACCACCGGCAGGCCGCTGACGACCGCAGCACCGATGGCATAACCCATACCGATGCCCATGATGCCCCAGGTGCCGGAGTCGAAGCGCTTACGCGGCTCGTACATGTCGATGATGCTGCGGGCATAGTCGAGCGTGTTGGCGCCTTCGTTGACGACGTTGATATCTGGACGCGTCTTCAGTACATCGCGGATCGCGCGCAGCGCGCTGTGGAAGTTCATCGGCGACGGATTCTGCTCGAGCGTCACCGCCATCTTCGCCAGGTTCTTGTCTTTGCGTTCGGTGATCGCACCGGTCCACTCGGCGCTGGGCTGGCTGAAACCGGACTCGATGCCGGCCAGCAACGCCGCCACGCAAGAGCCGATGTCACCGATCACGGGGGCTGCGATCGCCACGTTGCTGTCGATTTCCGTCGGCGCGATGTCAACCTGGATGAACTGCTTCGGTCCACCCCAGGTCTTGCCTTTGCCATGTGCGAGCAGCCAGTTCAGGCGAGCGCCGATCAGCAGCACGACATCCGCCTCGGCCAGCACGAAAGAGCGCGCGGCCGAAGCCGATTGCGGATGGGTATCCGGCAGCAGACCCTTGGCCATCGACATCGGCAGATACGGAATGCCGGTTTTTTCGACGAGCGCGCGAATGTCGGCATCGGCCTGCGCGTAGGCAGCGCCTTTACCGAGCAGGATCAGCGGACGCTTGGCGCTTTTCAGCAGATCGAGCGCGCGCTTGATCGAATCCGGCGCCGGGATTTGACGCGGCACCGGATCGACCACTTTCACCAAGGATTTCTTGCCACGCGCTGCATCGAGCGTTTGCGCGAGCAGTTTCGCCGGCAGATCGAGATAAACGCCGCCGGGCCGGCCGGAGACGGCCGCACGGATCGCGCGGGCGACGCCGATGCCGATGTCTTCGGCGTGGAGCACACGATAGGCCGCCTTGGCATACGGTCTGGCAGCACTCAGCTGATCCATTTCCTCGTAGTCGCCCTGCTGCAGATCGACGATCTCGCGCTCGCTCGATCCGCTGATCAGGATCATCGGGAAGCAGTTGGTGGTCGCATTGGCCAGCGCCGTCAGGCCATTCAGGAAACCGGGTGCGGACACGGTCATGCAGATGCCGGGCTTCTGCGTCATATAGCCGGCGATTGCGGCGGCATTGCCCGCGTGCTGTTCATGGCGGAAGCCGATGAAGCGCATGCCTTCGCCTTGCGCGAGGCGCGCGAGGTCGGTAATCGGAATGCCGACCAGACCAAAGATCGTGTTGAGATCGTTCAGCTTCAGCGCATCGATGACCAGATGAAACCCGTCGGTCTGCTCTGCCTGTGCGTCGTGCGGATGGCCGCCCGACGTGGCGCCAGCCTCGCCACCTTTCGCCTTGAGCGTGCCGTCCGCCGTCGTCGCGATCGTCGGTGGCGCCTGTGTGAGGACTGATGCCATGGTTTCTCCTAGTAACTTCTCTGTTGTAGAGCGGACTTGCGAGCCGAACTCTTATTAATTGATGCCTGCCAGCGGGTACGCATTCGCAGCGCCGTTGGATTGCGGGGGAATCATATGGACAGGGATTCGCGCACCGCATTGACCGCGGTCAATATTTCGCAAGCTCGGTGAAACTAAATGTTCGATCGCGACGGCGGCGATCGCGCGGCACGGCGAAGGGATCGCTCTCGCGTACGCAGCTACCGCATACCCACTAGTATCGTTCGCATGACACATCCCGAGGCTGGCTAGATGATTGCGGTCGTGGCGGCCGCTCGAGCGGGGCTGTTCCGGCGCGATCAGTGGGCACGCAACCTGGTGGCCGGCATCATTGTCGGCGTGGTGGCGCTGCCGCTCGCCATGGCCTTCGCCATCGCCTCGGGCGTCAAGCCCGAGCAGGGCATCTACACGGCGATCGTCGCCGGTCTGGTGGTGTCCTTATTCGGCGGCAGCCGCATTCAGATCGCGGGGCCGACCGGCGCGTTCATCGTCATCCTCGCCGGCGTCACCGCCAAGTACGGGGTCGATGGGCTGCTGCTCGCCACCTCGATGGCCGGCGTCATCCTGATCCTGTTCGGCCTGGCCAAGTTCGGCGGCGTGCTGCGTTTCATTCCCGATCCGGTGATCGTCGGCTTCACCGCCGGGATCGGCGTCATCATCTGGGTCGGTCAATGGAAAGACTTCTTCGGCCTGCCCGCGCCCGTGGGCACGCACTTCCACGAGAAGCTGCTGCATCTGCTCGAAATGCTGCCGCAGCTGCATCCCGCAACCACCGCGCTGGCGCTGCTCAGCCTCGGACTGGTGCTCTATGGCCCGCGCATCCCAGGACTCGCGCGTGTCCCCGGTCCCTTGCTGGCGATGGTTGCCGCAACGGTCATTCAAGCCGGCTTCTCGTTCGAAGGCGTGGCGACGATTGCGAGCGCCTTCGGCGGCATCCCGCGGGGATTGCCGCACTTGAGCCTGCCGGAGATCTCTTTCGACCGGCTCAGCTTGCTGGTGCCGGCCGCGTTCACCATTGCCATGCTGGGCGCGATCGAGTCGCTGCTGTCCGCCGTCGTCGCGGATGGCATGGCCGGCACCCGCCATGACTCGAACCAGGAACTGATCGGTCAGGGCATCGCCAATCTGGTAGCGCCCTTGTTCGGCGGTTTTGCCGCGACCGGTGCGATCGCACGCACCGCGACCAATTTCCGCAACGGCGGCACCAGTCCGCTCGCAGGCATCGTTCATTCGCTGACGCTGCTGCTGATCCTGTTGCTGCTGGCGCCACTCGCCGCGCAGGTGCCGCTGTGCGCGCTGGCGGCGATCCTGTTCGTGGTGGCCTGGAACATGAGCGAGGCGCGGCACTTCGTGCGGATGGTGCGGACAGCGCCGCGCACCGACGTCGCGATTCTGCTGATCACGTTCTTGCTGACGGTGTTTACCGACCTGGTGGTCGCGGTCAACGTTGGCGTCATCCTGGCGATGCTGCTGTTCCTGCGGCGCATGGCCTCGTCGGTCGAGGTGCTGCGGGTCGACGAAAGCGCCATCCGCGCCGAACTGCAAAGCAGCGATCTCGCGCGGCTGCCCGCCGATGTGCTGGTGTACTCGATCGAAGGTCCGTTTTTCTTCGGCGCGGTCGAGAGCCTCGAGCGCGCGCTGCAGCAGACCCACACCGACCCGCGCTGTGTCGTGATCCGCCTGGGGCGGGTGCCGTTCATGGACATCACCGGCATTCAGGCGCTCGATGAAGCGACGCAAAGCCTCGAGCGCCGCGGCGTACGCGTGCTGCTGTGCGAAGCGCGCACCAATGTGCTGCGCAAGCTGGTCAGGGCGGGCCTGGTCGGCAAGCATCGGGGTCCGCGTCGCTACTTCGGAAAATTCGGAGTCGCTCTGCGCGCCTGCGAAGAGCCCGGCGTGACCACGCATTCGCAGGCGCAGCCTGAATCGCCGGACCAGACCAATTAATACGCTGCGGCCAGCGTGCCGGTGAACGACGATTATTTTTCGACTTTCCACGCTGCTTGGTCCGCTATGCGCGGCGTTCCGATCGCCTGGCGCTCGTAGCTGCGCTGCAGCTTGCGGGCAAAGGCGGGGAAATCGAGGCCGTGGCGGCGCAGCAGTCTTTTCGCGTCGCGATGCATGTCCACCCAGTCCGGCGGACGCCAGGGATCGTTGAACGCAAACGCCACGCGGTTGCCTTCGTTGCTGACATCCAGCACCACCAGCCGACTGGCGAACACGGCCGCGATGAAGTGTTGATGAATCTTGACGACTTCGGCCGAGCCCACCAGATTCACCACCAGCACACCGCGCGGACGCAATCGTGCACGCAGATTCCGGTAAAAAGACTCGTTGCAGAATACCGGCGCGGTGCCGTGTGCATCGCAGCCGTCGACCAGGATGACATCGGCGCGTTCCTCGGTTGCCGCGAAGTATTCAGTCGCATCGGCATGAACGATGCTGATGCGCTGGCGATCGACCGGGACTTGGAACAAGTGCGCCCACTTGATCACGTCTTCGTCGATTTCAACCGTGGTAATCCGTGCGCGCGGCAGCTGGCGGTAGCAGAACTTGGTCAAGGAGCCGCCGCCGAGCCCGACGATAATCACATGCTCAGGGCGCGGACAGAACAATAGGAAGGCCATCATCTTGCGCGTGTAACGCAAGATGAGCATGTCGGGCTGGCCAATGTTCATCTCGCTCTGCACGAAAGCCGTGGTGAAGTGCAGAGTCCTGATCAGACCATCGTCGAGCACGAACGGTTTCGCGTCGCTGCCAACTTCCGCAGACCCATCGACAGTGCCGCGACCGCCCAGGCGGACATAGGCCGCAGGGCTGCCGTAGTCGTCTGGGTTCAAAATCTCGTCCGCTTGCATGCGCGCCTGGTGCTGTCGGTCGGTCTGGCCATTGTTGCAGGAACTTTGCCAAGGCCTGTGGGCGTCGCGTAGCGCCCCCACCGTCGCACCGGGTGCTGCTTAAACAGCACCCGTTCGATCACTCGCGACCGGCTACGCCATTACTCGCGTCGTCAGCTGACGCTGAGCCGCCGCAATCATCGCTTCATTCGGTGACGAAAGACCGCAGATGATTGGCCCGGCTTGGATGCCGCAACTTGCGCAGCGCCTTCGCCTCGATCTGGCGAATGCGTTCGCGCGTCACATCGAACTGTTTGCCGACCTCTTCCAGCGTATGGTCGGAATTCATGTCGATACCGAAGCGCATGCGCAGCACTTTCGCTTCGCGCGGCGTGAGGCTCGCCAGAATTTGGCCGGTGGCTTCGGTCAAGGCTTGCGCGGTCGCCGATTCCAGCGGTGAAATGTCGCCGGCGTCGGCGATGAAATCGCCGATGTTGGCGTCGCCGTCCTCGCCGATGGGCGTATCCATCGACAGCGGCTCGCGGGCGATGCCGAGCGCCTTCTGGACCTTGTCCTTGCTCATGTCGAGCTTTACGGACAGCTCGTCCAGCGTCGGTTCACGGCCCATCTGCTGCAGCATTTCGCGGCTGGCGCGGTTGACCTTGTTGATGCTCTCGATCATGTGCACCGGCACGCGGATGGTGCGCGCCTGATCGGCAATCGCACGCGTCACCGCCTGCCGAATCCACCAGGTCGCATAGGTGGAGAACTTGAAGCCGCGGCGATACTCGAACTTGTCTACCGCCTTCATCAGGCCGACGTTGCCTTCCTGGATCAGATCGAGGAACTGCAGTCCGCGGTTGGTATATTTCTTCGAAATCGAAATCACCAGTCTCAGATTGGCTTCGACCATTTCCTTCTTGGCCTGGCGCGTCTTGGCGTCGCTGACGGCGACGCTGCGCGCGAGTTGCTTGATTTCGGTGATCGAAAACGCAGCTTCGTGTTCGATCAGCGTCAGCTCAGCCACAAGCTGTTCGATGTCGCCCTTGCGTGCCGCAAGCGGCGACGAGTATTTGCGCTTTGCGCGAATCGACTTCTCGAGCCATTCGAAACTGGTCGGGCTGTCTTCCTGAAAGCGCGTGAGGAATTCCTGGCGGGTCATGCCGGCGTCGCCGACCGCAATCTCCATGATGCGCCGTTCGAGACTACGAATCCGTTCCTGCGCACCGCGAAGATTTTGCGCCAGCGTCTGCAGCAGCTTCGGCGACAGGCGCAGCGTCATCAGGTGATCGGCGACGGCCGCACGCGCGTTGGCGACGGATGTCCGGCCTTTGGCCTTACCGGCCAAGGCACGCTGCACGCCGTTGTGGAGTGTGCGCAATTGCGCAAAGGCCGCTGCGGCGAGTTCCGGATCCGGCCCGGTCGGAACGACGGCTTCATCGTCCTCGTCGCCGTCGGCGACCACGTCGACTTCGGCTTCGATGCTGGCTTCGAGCTCCGCTTCGGCAGCAGCGGCGGCTGCGGCAGCAACGGCGGCGAGCTCGGCATCGTCGACGACGAAGCCGACGAGCACGTCGGTCATCCGCAGCGTACCGGCAGTGACGGCATCGCAGGCCTCGAGCAGCGCGGTGACCGTCGGCGGATAAAGTGCCAAGGAATAGAAGGCTTCACCGATGCCCTGTTCGATGCGTTTGGCGATGCGAATCTCGCCCTCGCGATCGAGCAGCGGAACGCCGCCCATCTCGCGCATGTACATGCGCACCGGGTCGGTGGTACGGCCGAATTCGGCGTTGGCGGACGCCAGCGTCGCTGCCGCTTCTTCCGCAGCCTCTTCATCGTCGCCCGCCGCGGCAGGCTCGGCGAATAGCTGCACTTCGCCTTCCGGCCGCTCGTCGTGCACCGGAATGCCCATGCTGCGGATCATGCTGATGACATCATCGACCTGATCGGTATCAACCAGTTCGGTCAGATGATCGGAGACTTCGGCGACCGTCAGGAAGCCTTTCTCCTTGCCCAGCGAAATAAGGTCTTTTATCAGCGAGCGCTGGTCCGAAGTACTCATTTACGATGTCTCCTGCCTCGATGCGGGGCTAACTGTTCAGCCAAGTTTCGAGGCAATACGGCGGCGCACCATACCATCCCTTGAGCCCGCGCACTTGCTTTTCGCTCGGGGATAGCACCACAAACAAGCATTTACGCGCAATTCGATCCCATATCGATGCGCTGGGATGGCGCCTGGCGTCGCCTGGCGCGCGAATTTTGCGGAAATAGATGCAGCTGCTCGATCGGGCCTGATGGAGCTGCTACTGCGGCGGACTGCTCGCTGCGGGCGGCGGCACGGGCGCGGCGGGACTCGACGCGGCGCCGCCTGCCGCTGGCGGGTTTGCGCCGCCGATAGTCTCGGGTTTGGGGCTCGCGGCCTCCTGCGTGGCCGCCGCGCGCGCGAGTTCGTCGGCCGAGGGGGGCAGCTGCTGGGCCTCCAGCGCGACGGTGTTGACCACCGACGGATCGTCGCGCAGCTTGACGTAGAGCCGGCCATTGCTGGGGCGCGGTACCGGCAGAGTAGATCCCGGGAAGCCATCCGGAACCTGCACCGCATGCTCGAACTGCGGATCGCTGGATACGGAATCGACCAGGAACAGGCCGGAGCCGGAAAGTCTGCAGGCCAGTTCGGGCGTCGCCGGACACTTGAGATCCTTCAGGGCGGGCAAGCGCACCAGCGTGGCCAGCGGCTGCCAGTCGCCGGCGACCGCGTTCGCGAGAACCCGGAACTTCAGCGGCCCGAACGCGGACGATCCAAATGCCTTGGCGGGATCGAGCGTCGCCACCGCCACCCGCGCGTCGCCCAGCGTGATGCCGCCGTTGCTGAGGCTCAGGCTGGCGGAAAACGACTCGTCCGCGGTCGCGATTTCGATGGTCTGGTCACGCGTAAATGTCGACGGCGACTGCGCACGCACGGAGAACGTCAGCCTCGCGTCCTGCGGCAACTCGTCCTGGTTCGCGAGCTGGATATTGCTGTCGCCGCTGGCGTGCGAGGCCTGTACGCTCTTGCCGATCAAGCTCACGCGCGGACGCGGCGCATCCACCGATGCATTCAGCGCAACGACGCGCCCATCTTTGAGCGTCACTTTGGCGACGACGGTCGGGTCCGGCTTCAGACTCGCCACCGCTTGCGCGTCTTGCGCGATCATCGGCAGTGCGTCGCTGCCGGCCCGCGTCGACAGCGCACCGGGCAGGAACACAATGTTGCCAATCGACAGACTGGCGACCTCATCGAGGCGGCCGCCCTTCAGAATTCCCTGGCTATCGCCGGCGTGGATGGAGAACGCGTCGAGACGTCCGGCGGCGGAAAAAGTCTTTAGCGGAACCAGCTGCGGCTGGCTGACGCCGTATTGGGTGATCAGCAAAGTCATCGCGCCGGGCTGCGCGTCCTGCAGCGGCAGCTTCACTTCCACTTGATTGGGCTTGACCGCTTTCCACTCCGCCTGCAGCTCTTTGCCGGCAGGATCCTTGAGCATGATGCCGTCGACGCAGCTGACGCTGTCGGCCTGCAGGTGCACGGTATCCTGGCGGCCGACGATCAGTGCATCTTCGTCGCCGTCCGCCAGCACCCAGGCTTTCGCATGCGCATTGCGCAACTGGAAGCCGGGCCCTGCGTAGGGCTCGAAGCCCCAATAACCCTGCAGCGAGGCATGCACGGTCTCGCCCAGCGTGGCGGACTTCAGCCTGGACGTGTCGACGATGTAGCCGCCTTGCGCACCATCGGCTTTGGCGGGCAGGTTGATGGTCTTGCCGTCGATGCCGGTCACGCTCAGCGTGAGGTCATGCGCATAGCCGGTGGAAAATACCAGCGGCGCGCCTTCGACCGGCAGCACCAGCGCCGTGCGGCTGGCGCAGTAAATCTCGGTCGGGTTCACCGCATGCAGGGGCGGCAACAGCGATTGTTCCACCGCCGGCAGCGCGATCACCAAGACCGATTTGGGATCGTGAAACGAAGGCGCTGCGTTCAGCGTCAGCGCCAGCTTGTCGCCCCGCTGCGAGGCGAGCGCCGGAATGTATTGATACTGCGCGGTGCGAAAGGAATCCAGAATGCGCGCGATATCGATCACCGATGCGATATACGGACTGTAGATTCCAAAACCCAGTTGCGGCGTCACGCTGGCCTCCATCACCAGATCGGCGCCGGGCCCCGCAGTCAGCGCCTGCACGATCGAAGTGCTGTGCCCGTCGTTGAGGATCAGCGATTCCTGACCCGACATCAGGCAAGGCGCCTGCAGTTCCGCCAGCCGGTCCAGGCATTTTTCGTCGACCTTGATCGCCAGGCTGCGCGCAAGCAAGGGCGCGACATCCTTCAATTTGTATGGATCGGTGCTGTCGAGCTGATGGATCGTCGACAGATAGTGATCGAGCCGCGAGCGGTCGAGCGCCGCCTGGTTCAAATCCTGCGACGCGCGCACGAATGCGCCCGGACGCCCGCGCACCGCGCTCACCAGCGTGCGGAAATCGCCGCTGGTCTCGGGCGCCAGAAACACGATCACCTGTTGCGCGCCCGGCGGCACCGTCACGCTGAGGCCTTCGCGTGCACATTTGCCGGTCCAGGTTTTGCACGGGAAGAACCAGCTCTCGGGCGGCGGATTGGTCGAGCCGCTCAAGAATGCAGCGACCATCAAGTAGTTGGCGGACTGCGTCGACGGCAGATCGGCTTTTATCCAGATGCGGTCGCCCACCGCGAGATTAGGCACTTCCGAAGCCGGAAGAATCTGCGCGCCGCGCGTGATGACGACGTCGAGGGTCGGGCCGGAAAGGTCGAACGGCGCCGGTGCTGCGTGCGCCGATGCCGCCAGCAGGATTGCGAAAAGTAAGCAGAGACGACGTACGAGCATGGCAATACTTCGAGATCTATTCGGAAACTGATCGGAAACTGATGGGAGCAGCCTAGTCTTGCGTTGGAGTGACGCTGCGCCCGCGAAGTTCGCACCGTTCGGCATGCGAAGTTCCGCGCGCGGCTTGCGGCCCACCTCATTCAGCGGCGGCATCGCCGCCACCAGTGGCCGCTGGGTCGTCTCGTCAGCTGGCGACTTATCGATACTGCTGCGCGATGCTGGTCCAGGTTTTTTCCGCCTGCGTCAGCAGCGAAGCGAAGGCCTGATGCTCGGCTTCCAGCCGTTTTTTATCGACGGCGTCGCTGGAGCCCCACGCATTGCTCAGGTCGGACGCCTTGGCCGTCGCTTCCGCGACGCCATAGGTGAAGCCGGTGCGGACATCCGTGAAGACGGCCGCAGCGGTAGACGTGATGTAGGCATCGCGATCGGGAATCAGGCCCAGTGAAATCACGCTGAGCGGACCATAGCCGCGCCCCTTGATCTCGAATGAGGTATCGACGGTGTAGATCAGCAGCACGTCGGCTTGAAGCTTCGCGGCCGCCAGCCGCAAGTCGTCCAGCGAATCCAGTTTCGCCGGCAGCAGCAGACGATCGACCGGCACGACAGCGGCCACCGAAGGCCACTTCGACAGTGCTTGCAACTGCTCTTCTGTCAGCAATTCCTGCGTCGTCACGACACTGAAACGACCGCTGCCATAACTTTCCGACGAATAGGATTTGTATTGCGGCGCTTGCACGCGCACCACCGCGATGTTCACCGGGAAATGCGGAGACGGTTGGCGCGACGCAAGCGCGGCGATATCGGCGCGATTGATGTCTGCGAAGTGTACCGGCCCGCCCGGAGTGACATAGCTGGCGCAAGCCGAGCAGAACAACACGATAAAGGCAGCTAAAGCTCGCAACGACTTTCTCCTTGCCACAGACAACAACACAACGACGCAGCGGAGCGGCCAGAACCCGCGATCAGCGACCCTCGGCCAAATGCCCCGCGATGGGATTGCGCAAACGATAGCGGCCTTGATCGACGCATTCAATGCGAATGAACCTGAACGCAGATGATGTTCTTTGCTCCGGCCGCCGTCTACAAACCGCGCGATCCCTTGCACTGGATAGCCCCGCGGAAAATGCATGCGCAACTCAAATCGCGCCGCGTGCAGCGCCGCGATCCCGCAGCCACCCGCGGATATTTTGACCGTGGATGCCTGCGCGAAGTTGCTCAACTTGACATGTTACTTACCGGTAACTAACATGCGCGCCAGTGTTGGTTCCCGCCTATTCAGGACGCGATCCCGCGAAGTCTTCAGCGGCCCAGCCGAACGCGCTGTTCGGCGTGCTGCCGCGATCTCTGGACTGCAGCGAATACGGGCGTCGATCAGCCTTTTCGAAGGCGCTTGGAGTGAGTGAGTGATGGCAATGAAATCATTGGTGCCGAGGTCCTATATCTTCGCCGCGGCGGGCTTCTATCCCTTGGCAATCGTTCTTTACTTGTGCACTGCCCAGATCATCTGGCACCAGCCGGCGCAGTCCCAAGCCCTGCCGCTCGATGCACTGCTCGCCCCCGCGAACAGCTTGCCGACGCCGACGGTCAGCGCGCGCATCAACGCACCCGTCAATAGCAGTCCGCAAAAATTCCCGGGTTGAGTGCGCCTGCGAGTTGAACCTCCAGTCAGCGCGGTTAATGCGATGGTCTGAAAAGAAGAACCAGTAGTAGCGATCGTTCCGCAGCCACTTGAATTTCACCGGCGCCGTACAAGATTGAGTGCATGCGCCGAAACCCCTTGCTGATCGTCACCCTATTAAATCTGGCGTTGCATGGGTACGTCGCCTGGCGTTTATTGCCCGCGCTGGCGCTCGGTCCGCTCGGAACCGGTCTCGCCTTGGCAGCGCTGTTCGCCTCCGCTGTGCTGGCGCCGGCCCCGCTGCTCGTCCGCCTTAGCAATTTGCCGACGCGGGCCGCCGATGCACTGGCCTGGGTGGGCTATCTCGCAATGGGTTTGTTCTCGAGCTTGCTGGTGTCGTCTCTGCTGCGCGATGTGCTGCTCGCGCTGCTGTCGGCCTGGAATTTCCTGCAGCCCGGCACCTTGGACCTGGCGTATTTGCAGCGCGCTTCGGCGCAGGCGGTGGTCGGACTCAGCCTGATGATCAGCCTGGTCGGTCTGTTGAACGCGCGCCGACTCGCCGAGGTCGTGCATATCGATCTGCCGATCGCCGGCCTGCCCGCGGCACTCTCGGGCTTCATCATCGTGCAGTTGAGCGACATCCACGTCGGGCCGACGATCAAGCGCAATTACCTGGATGCCATCGTTCGCCGCGTCAACGGCCTCGGCGCAGATCTGGTCGCAATCACCGGCGATATCGTCGACGGCAGCGTTGATCAGCTGCGCACGCACGTCGCACCCTTGTCGGAGTTGCGCGCGCGCCACGGCACTTATTGCGTGACCGGCAACCACGAGTATTACCACGGCGCCGATGCCTGGGTACAGGAGTGGCGCCGTCTGGGTCTGCGCGTGCTGCTCAACGAAGGCAAGGTGATCGAACACGACGGCGAGCGCTTGTTGATCGGCGGCGTCACCGACTATTCCGCGCATCATCACGATGCCGCGCACCGCAGTGATCCGGCTGCGGCTGCCAGCGGCACAGAGCCGACGTCGGTCAAAGTTTTGCTGGCGCACCAGCCACGTTCTGCAGCAGCGGCCGCCGCCGCCGGCTTCGACGTACAACTTTCCGGGCATACCCACGGCGGCCAGTTCCTGCCCTGGAACTTCTTCGTCCGCATGCAGCAACCCTTCGTCGCTGGACTCAAGCGCCTCAACCAGTTATTGATCTACACCAGTCGCGGCACCGGCTACTGGGGACCGCCGCTACGCTTTTTTGCGCCTTCGGAAATCACGCGGCTGCGCCTGGTGCCGGCGCCGGTCTGAGCGCGGCGCGAACGAGATGGAGAGTTCCTGCGAAAAAGTGGACAACCATTGGTTAGGCCCATCGGCTGGGCGCATGCAGCGAAACGGATCAGACCGAGTTCAGATCACGATCGCTGAATATGCCCAGCCGCGGGTCTCTTTCGCCTAACTAAAATTTGTAGTTCACACCGACCGAAACGCCCATTAGTTTTCCGCCGGCGAAGCAACGCGGACCGTCGCCGGTCACCGTGCCGGTGGTGGGGTCAAAAGCGGCGAGCGTGCTTGCGTCGTGGCAGTCGGTCTTAAGCCCATGAGGGCCTGCGCCGAGATCGTAGTGCGCTGCGGATTGATTCGCCGTAAATGCCCAGTTGCCGTAAATGGTGGTTTGCTTGTCTACCGAGTGCTTGAGCGCAACGCTAAACATGTTGGCCTCATTGTCGGGACTGAATCCGGTCGGCGAGTTGTGTTGCCCCGGATCGCCAGGTGACTTGCCGGCATGTGCCCAACCAAGGCTAAGCGTGTCCTTGTCGGTGAGGCCCTGTGTCACAGCCAGCCAAGTGCCGCGGCGCGAGCGTTCGTTCTGGAACTGCAAGGCTTCCGGTATCTGTCTGTGCAGGTTCTCCCAGATTGCGCTAACTGTTGTTCGTGTCGGAAAAATATATTGCACGCCAATTTTTGCAGCCCATTCGTTGCCGACATCACGCGGATCGAGCGGAACGACGTTACTGTTTGGATTGCTCGGATCAGGCCCCGCGACGTCGCTGATGCGATTGGCGTCTCGGTGTAGTTCATAGGCTGCCGTTACGTAAAGCGGGAACGATTTTGCACCTTCGTAGGCGAGGTTGGCGCTGTAAGCAGTCCCGAACGAGCCGTCATTGCAACTCGGCGGCAGTGCGCCACTACCGGGTACGTTGCCACCGGTGCAATCAGACTCTCCCTGCGCGATGTTGCCGTCATCACCAGCACGGTTTTGACCTGGCGCGACCAAGACATTGAAGGAGAAGCCGTGCATCTTGGGCGACTCGTACCAGATTGAGTGATCCAGGTAGCCGCCGAACTCAACCCGGTTATCACCGCCGGTATTCCCCATGATGATCGAGTAGTCGCCGAGCATCGCGTTAAACGGGTTCATCCGGTCGGTGGAGGTTTTGTAAGGTGCATATCCCTTGCCCGCCTTGATCGCTCCCCAAGGACTCGCGAAGCCGAGATAACTAGTGCGCGAGGCCAAGCCACCTTTCACCACGGAACTGCTGCTCGAGTTGTTATTGCTGGTGCCTGGCATCGCGGTGACGTCAACCTGGGTCTCGAGTTGGTACACCAGATTGACGCTGCTTCCCAGCGCGTGCACGCCACGTACTCCAAAGTAGGTGGCATTGGTGGAAATCCCAGGCAGCCATCCCAGTTTTCCGACTGGCGCCGTCGGTGGTCCACCCGGACCGCCCTCCGAATAGCTGTGTTTCAAGCCCTTGGTGGCGTCGTCGACGGAGACATCGATGTTGCCGTAAAACTCATTGCTTTTGAGAAAATCCAGAAAGCCTTGGAGTCGTGATTCATCAGATTTAACAGTCTTGGTCGGTGGTGCCGCCGCAGACTGCTGTTCGGTCGAGAGCTTATTAATTTTGGTCGTCAGCTCATCGACCTCTTTCTTTAATGTGTCGATTTCCTGTTTGGTGCCGTCATCAGCTACCACGGTGCTTGCATAGCCTGCGACTGCAACATAACAGGCAATGCTGCAAGCAATGCACAAACGCTTTAGAAGTAATCTCATCCTCAATCTCCTCATATGATTTTTTTGAAACCGGGCACGCAGACACCCTGTACGTGCGCCGCATCGAGCGGATCGTCACGCACTCAAGCCACTGCGGAACTACAACGACAAGCGGGTAAAGCCGGTTGATCTACGCAACGTCAAAAATAAGCGCTGCTAATTCGACGGCCTTCGACGTTGTGCGCCATCTGCGTCATTGCTAATGACTGACCCGTCTTCCTACCTCCCTTAGGACGTTTCAATTGGCGCATCTAATTTGAAGAAACAGACCAACAGCAACAGCGCCGCATACGAATATGCGTGCGTGATTTCTAAACCGCATTGACCGTGGTCAATAGATAGGAGGGGGTCAACGTCGCGCGACAACAACAGATGTCTTAGTTAATTTTTTTTAATCCATCGCAGAGCAGCATCGGCTTGCTCAGAGAGGCGCATGGGCGCCGTCAATACGATTAATAGAAGATCTATTTATTGACGTGGACGCCAGTATTTACTGGAGTTTATTTCTATCGACTAAGACGCAATGAAAATCTTTTTTGAATGCTAACTGTCGATACAACCGAGTATCTTATGATTCATTACTTAACATCACCTTATAGAGAGATAAGAACGATAGCGGCGTCAGCTCGAAAATATTTTTGACTCTTACGTTAAGCATCTGTTGTACGCAGCCAAGCCGCTGCGACATCGAGACGTCACCGATTCAACGCCATACGACACGTGAGCATCGATTGATTGGTGCGATGGAAAGCCACGCCGCCAGAATGCGATCCGGTCTCGAAGCGCATCTTCGTCGCGGCACAAACGCCTCAACCAGCTATTGATCTACACCAGCCGCGGCACCGGCTACTGGGGACCGCCGCTGCGCTTCTTTGCGCCTTCGGAAATCACCCGCCTGCGCCTGGTGCCTGCGCCGGTCTGAGCGCGGCGCGAGCGAGACGTGGAAGCGCAGCGCACCATACCGGCGTGGTCGCGCGGAACCGACGTCCCTCGTATTTGAGTAGCACTGCTGTTTGGAGTCCAATTCCATGCGGATATATGAGCCCAGCCGCTTCGTGCGGGAGGAGGGGCGATGGTTGTACGTGGATGGCGATCAGCGGGGCGAACCATAGAGCTAAACGACGGGTGCTCACAGCCCGGAGCGGACGGTCGTCCAAGCTTAGGTTAGCGGTGAGCGGCACTCGCAATCTCAGTGACTGGCAGGCGACACAGCATGCTTATTAGATTGCTCTCGAATTTCATCGCGTCCGAGCGAGTCGTAGCTAACCCTCCCCCGGACTAGAAAGCTGATAGATCTGCATTGCCTATGACTTTTCGATAGCTCATATTTTTTGCTTTCATAAAGTCCGAAAACGGGCCATTCAGATCCTCGTTTGGAGAGATTGAAAGAATGAGTTCGGGAAGCCCCATGTCGTAGACGTCTTCTGCAGAGACAGACACGAATCCCTCGTGTTCCAGGATACCGATTTCTCCTTTCAGATCACGCCCGAGATATTCGCGCTCAACTTTGCCCAGCAGGATGTGGTCTCCGTCGCTCCTCCTGGTCTTCTTCGACTCCTTTAGTTCGTAAAGCATCGCTAGAAACTCCCGCGTCAGTCGCGGGGTTCTGGCCAACTTTTTGGCAAGCTTCTGGATGCTGCTACGAATATTTTTCTCGTCTTGAATTGGCAGTTCCCCCGTACCGTCGCGGCAAAAAAGAACGAAGGCATCCCCGCTTCCGATCTTCGGGGCAGGCCGCGGCTCCCACCGGTCGAACCCACTGGTGGGAAAGCGGCCAGTATCGTCCGGTACTTCAAGCTCTACTCGGACGCGGAGCACGTTGTCACGAATCACCTGGACCAACTGGTTCAGCCGCTCAATTTCAAGATCCACTGCCAACCGAGCCAGCGTCGAAATATCCCAAATATCGCCATCATTGAAGCGGCAACGAGTGGCCATTGCGGGATCTAGTGTGTACTTGCTCTGTTTTTTTCCGATCGCTAGTACGATGATCTTGTCGTATGTCGAAAGATGATCGTCAGTTATCCGTTCCAGCGTGTGATTAACCTTCTCGCTGGTAGCGGATGACGTGATCTGAAAGGCTTTACGTGCGCGCAAGTCGGCTAGATCGAGGCCTGGTTCATTGGATCGATCTGCGTTGAGGTTCTTCAGGTCAATGTTCAGAACAACATTAAGAATGTCCCTGAAAAAGTTCTCGGAATATACGGTCAGATCGGTCAGTCCCAGGCGGTTCCGGAGCTTCACCTGCTCCGCGAGCGCGGACAGCTCATCGATCACCTCGCCGATATAGTGGCCTCGTGTAATCATTTAGCGTTGTTCTTCATTTCAGCGTCACCGCGTTGATTTCACATCACGGACAGCATACCTGGTCGCTCCCTCGAGAGAGCACTTCGTTTCTGTTTCTGCAGCTCCAATTGCGTACGTCCGCTCCTGGCACATAGCTGACGGACAGCAGCAGTCGTATTTAGCTCCAGCTGCCTCTGGGTCGGGAATATTTCTGGCGATCCGTCACCGTTTGACGCCGGGAATGTGCGGCTTTGTTTGCAAGAAACAGCGACAGACCTTCTCAAATTTGCTTATCGCCGATAGGCCCTAACAAAATAAACTTGTTACGTCCGCATTTTTGACGGGCGTCATTTCGCCTCGACAGACCTTATTGTTTCAAATCAACAAGCACCCGTCGCCCATTCAGCTCACTCCACCGTAACCGACTTCGCCAGATTGCGCGGCTGGTCGACATCGGTGCCTTTGAGTACGGCGACGTGATACGCCAGCAACTGCAGCGGCACGGTGTAGACGATCGGCGCAACCAGCGGTTCGGCGTGCGGCATGTCGATGATGACGGTGCCGGGTTCAGCCTTGAGGCCGGTGGCCTGGTCGGCGATCACGAACAGCTGGCCGCCGCGGGCGCGTACCACCTGGATATTGGACTTGAGTTTGTCGAGCAACTCGTTGTTCGGTGCGACGACGATCACCGGCATGGTTTCGTCGATCAGCGCCAGCGGGCCGTGCTTGAGTTCGCCGGCGGCGTAGCCTTCGGCGTGGACGTAGGAAATTTCCTTGAGCTTGAGCGCGCCTTCGAGCGCGATCGGATACATCGGGCCGCGGCCGAGGAACAGTGCGTGATGTTTTTCGACGAAGGCTTCGGCCAGCGTGCGGATCACCGGTTCCATCATCAGCGTGCGTTCGACCGCACCCGCGACCGTCTGCAACTGCCGCACGATCTCGCGTTCGCGCGCGGCGTCGAGGCCGCGCGTGCGCGCCAGCATCGTCGTAAACACCAGCAGCGCCAGCAGTTGAGTGGTGAAGGCCTTGGTCGAGGCGACGCCGATCTCGGCACCGGCCTGGGTCAGCATCACCAGATCGGATTCGCGCACCATCGAGCTTTGCGCGGAATTGCAGACGGTCAGCAGCGCCAGATAGCCGGCCGCGCGCGCGGAGCGCAATGCCGCCAGCGTGTCGGCGGTTTCGCCGGACTGCGACAGCGTCATGAACAGCGTGTCGTCCGGCACAACGACATCGCGATAGCGGTATTCGCTGGCGATCTCGACGTGGCAGGGAATCTTCGCCAGCGTCTCGATCCAATACTTGGCGACGAGACCGGCGTGATAGCTGGTGCCGCAGGCGACGATATGCACCAGGCGCGTCCGCGCCAGCAGCTCTTCGGCGCGTGAACCCAGCGAAGCGGGCAGCACGTGGTCGCCGGCGATGCGTCCCTGCAGCGTCGCAATCAAGGCCGCCGGCTGCTCGAAGATTTCCTTGACCATGAAGTGCCGGTAGCCGCCTTTCTCGCTGGCATCGGCATGCAGGCTGATTTCATGCACGGTGCGCTGCAGCGGCCGGCCGGCCGCATCGAACACTTCGACGGCGTCCTGGGTGATCTCGGCGAAGTCGCCTTCTTCGAGATAGATGAAGCGATTGGTCACCGGCAGCAGCGCGGCGACGTCCGAGGCTGCAAACATTTCGCCGATACCGAGACCGATCACCAGCGGACTGCCGACACGCGCCAGCACGATCCGCTTCGGGTCCACGACATCGAGCGCCGCCATTGCATAGGCGCCAGTGCAGCGTGCCAGCACCGAACGTACCGCTTCGCGCAAGCTGAGGCCTTGCGTCAGCGCGTGATGCATGAGATGCGCTACGATTTCCGTATCGGTGGCCGACGCCAGCTCGTAGCCGAGCGCCAGCACTTCGCTGCGCAGCCCTTCGTAGTTTTCGATGACGCCGTTGTGGATCAAGGCGAGACGGCCGCGCGATACATGCGGATGCGCATTGGCCTCGGTGACGCCGCCGTGCGTGGCCCAGCGCGTATGCGCAATGCCGCTGGTGCCGGGGCAGGGATGGCTCAGCAGCTTGGCTTCGAGCTGCGCAACCTTGCCGACCGCGCGCTGCAGACACAGATGCCCATCGGCGGCGACCACGGCGATACCGGCGGAATCGTAGCCGCGATACTCAAGCCGATGCAGGCCTTCCATCAGGATCGGGGTGACGTTGCGCTGGGCGACCGCGCCGACGATTCCACACATGGCAAAGCGTTCCTCTGAGACGGGGATTCCCGCGTTTGGTCGTTATTATCGCCCGACCAGCTTACGCAGACCTTAGAAGCCGTCCTCAAAGAGTAGAACGATCGACTGCTGTCCCTTCTCCCGCCGGGAGAAGGTGGCCCGGAGGGCCGGATGAGGGGCGCAGTCGTTACGAAGCACATCCACATCAGCGAGATCGCCCCTCGCCCTAGCCCTCTCCCAGTGGGAGAGGGGATTTTTGAGGACAGGCGCTGAGCAAATTCGCTTCTTGACAGTCTTTGCGTTGTTCGCGTGCTTTGCGCGAAACACGATCACGGGCTTGAAGCACTCTGCGAAGACAGCTCCTCAGCGGTCCTTTTTGCGCGCCCGCCAGTCCGGCACGATCTTCTGCTCGCGTGCCCGCGCCACCGCGAGCGCCTGATCCGGCACGTCGCGGACGATGGTCGAGCCGGCCGCGATGTAGGCGCCCTGGCCGATCGTTACCGGTGCGATCAGCTGCGAATCGCTGCCGATAAAGGCATCCGCACCGATCACGGTCGGGTGCTTGTCGACGCCGTCGTAGTTGCAGGTGATGACGCCGGCGCCGATGTTGGCGCGGGCGCCGACGGTGGCATCGCCGACATAGGCCAGATGATTTGCCTTGGCGCCCGCGCCGAGCGTGCTCTGTTTGATCTCGACGAAGTTGCCGATATGCACTTCATCGGCCAGTTGCGCACCGGGGCGCAGCCGCGCGAACGGACCGATGCGGCAGTTGCTGCCGGCGACCGCAGTGTCCAGCACCGAGTGCGCATCGACGCGCGTGCCGGCACCGAGACGCACATTGCGCAGCACGCAGTACGGTCCGATGACGACGCCGTCGCCCAACTCCACTGCACCTTCCAGCACGCAGCCGACATCGATGCGCACGTCGCGGCCGATCTTGAGACTGCCACGCAATTCGAAGCGCGCCGGATCGGCCAGGAACAGGCCGTCGCGCTGCAGCTGCGCAGTCTGCTGCTGCTGCAGGCGCCGCTCGGCCTGCGCCAGTTGCAGCGGATCGTTGACGCCTTCGACTTCGTCGGCCGAGGCCGCCGCGACCGCGGCGACTTCGACGCCATCGCTCGCCGCCAGCGCGACGACATCGGTCAGGTAGAACTCGCCCTTGGCATTGTCGTTCTTCACTTTCGACAGCCAGCGCTTGAGCCGCTTCGCTGGTGCGGCCAGCAGGCCGGTATTGATTTCGTGGATCGCGCGCTCGGCTGCGCTGGCGTCGCGTTCCTCGACGATGCCGGTGATGCGCCGCGCACTGTCGCGCAGGATGCGGCCATAGCCGTGTGGCTGGACGACTTCGACCGTGACCAGCGCCAAGCCGACCTTGGCCGCGGCGATCAGCGCCTGAATCGTCGCCGGCGTAACCAGCGGCACGTCGCCGTACAACACCACCACCAGCGCATGGTCCGGAATCTCCGGCAGCGCCTGCTGCACCGCATGCGCAGTACCCAGCTGCTGCGGCTGAACCACCGTCGCCGCATCGAAACCGCTCTGCGCAGCGAGCCATGCGCGCACCTGCTCCGCAGCATGACCCAGCACCAGATGACTATGGTTGACCCCTGCCGCCTGCGCCGCCGCGAGCACGCGGCCCAGCATCGGTGTGCCGCCGACCGGGTGCAGCACCTTCGGCAGTGCGCTGCGCATGCGCGTGCCCTGGCCCGCCGCCAAAATCACCGCGTGTATGGACGCCTGCATCGTCATCCTCGATCAGCCTCTGCACGGACAGGCATCATCATAGGATCAGCCGGACAAATCCGCTGCTGCGGCTTGCCGCGCGCCGGCGCAGTTGCGACCATGCGGCTCGCGGCACATCGGAGATTCGGGTGGAAATCAGCAGCCTGCATAGCGAGAACTGGTTGTCGTTCTTCAGCTCGACCGCGCAAGTCAGCGGTGGTCTGGTCGGCCTGGTATTCGTCGCGATGACGCTCAAACCGGAGCTGCTCGGCGCGGCCGGCGATGTTGGCATGCGCACCCTGGCGCGCCAGACCTTCGCCGACTTCCTCAATGTGCTGCTGGTATCGCTGCTCATGCAGGTGCCTTACTCGGCGACCCAGATCGGCGGCTTTCTCGCGGTGGTTGGCATCGTTGGCGGCCATCGCGTGCTGCGCGGCGTGATCGCCGTCGTGCGTGCTGCGCCGACGCCGCATTCGCGCGGACCGGTCATGCAGCGCCTGATCCTGTCACTGCTCGGAAATGCTGCACTGCTGATTGCAGGTGCTTTGCTGCTGCTTGGGACGACACGCGTCGACATCTTCTGGACGCTGCTATTTACCGGCATGATCACGCTGATTCTTTCCGGCAGTCGCAGCGCCTGGCTGCTGGTGACGCACGGCGCCTGAGGTCGGCGCCGCGATCAGGCCACGCTCAGGTGTGGCCTTTCTTGGCCTTCTGCAGGAACTCGGCCAGCGCCTGGGCCTGAATCATCTCGAACTGCGCGCGCGCAATGTCGGTTTCGGTCTTGGCATAGGCCATCATCTTTTCGGCGCGTGCCTTGGCCGCCGCCGCCGCCTTCTCGTCGCAATCCTTGGCGCGCAGTGCCATGTCGGCCATCACCGTGACCAGGTGCGGCAACACTTCGAGTATGCCGCCGCCGACGAAGAACGAATGCTCGGTGCCATCGGCATCGCGCACGCGCACCGCGCCCGGCTTCAGCCGTGTCAGCAGCGGCGCGTGACGCGGCAGGATGCCGAGTTCGCCCATCTCGGCCGGCGCGAACACCATCGCGGCCTCGCCGTGATGGATCTGCCCTTCTACCGAAACGATATCGACGCTGATGGTTGCCATGGGTCTCTCGTGCGCGAATGAGCCTTAGAGCTTCTTCGCTTTTTCGACCGCTTCGTCGATGCCGCCGACCATATAGAACGCCTGCTCCGGCAGCGCGTCGTGCTTGCCGTCGACGATCTCGCGGAAGCCGCGGATGGTTTCCTTCAAGGAGACGTACTTGCCCGGCGAACCGGTGAACACTTCGGCGACGTGGAACGGCTGGCTCAGGAAACGCTGGATCTTGCGCGCGCGGGCAACGGCGCGCTTGTCGTCTTCGCTGAGCTCGTCCATGCCGAGAATCGCGATGATGTCCTTCAGTTCCTTGTAACGCTGCAGCACGCCCTGCACATCGCGCGCGGTCTGGTAGTGCTCCGCACCCAGCACGTTCGGATCGAGCTGGCGGCTGGTGGAATCGAGCGGATCGACCGCCGGATAAATACCGAGCGAAGCGATGTCGCGCGACAGCACGACGGTCGCATCCAGATGCGCGAAGGTGGTCGCGGGACTCGGGTCGGTAAGATCATCGGCCGGCACGTAGACCGCCTGGATCGACGTGATCGAGCCATTCTTGGTCGAGGTGCTGCGCTCCTGCAGCACGCCCATTTCTTCGGCCAGCGTCGGCTGGTAGCCCACCGCCGACGGCATACGGCCGAGCAGCGCGGACACTTCGGTGCCGGCCAGCGTGTAGCGGTAGATGTTGTCGACGAAGAACAGCACGTCGCGGCCTTCGTCGCGGAAGTATTCGGCCATCGTCAAGCCGGACAGCGCCACGCGCAGACGGTTGCCCGGCGGCTCGTTCATCTGGCCGTAGACCATCGCGACTTTCGATTCCGGCAGGTTGTCGAGCTTGATGACGCCGGCTTCCGACATTTCGTGATAGAAGTCGTTGCCTTCGCGGGTACGCTCGCCGACGCCTGCAAATACTGATAATCCCGAGTGTTCGGTGGCGATGTTGTTGATCAGTTCAAGCATGTTGACGGTCTTGCCGACACCGGCACCGCCGAACAGGCCGACCTTGCCGCCCTTCGCGAACGGGCACAGCAGATCGATCACCTTGATGCCGGTTTCGAGCAGTTCGGTCGAGCCGGACTGGTCTTCATAGCTCGGCGCATCGCGATGGATCGCCCAGCGATGTTCCGACTTCACTTCGCCGCGTTCGTCGATCGGTTCGCCGAGCACGTTCATGATGCGGCCGAGCGTCGCCAGACCGACCGGCACCGAGATCGGCGCGCCGGTGTTGGTCGCGATCAGGCCGCGCTTGAGGCCGTCGCTGGAGCCCAGCGCGATCGCGCGGACCACGCCGTCGCCGAGCTGCTGCTGCACTTCCAGCGTCAGCCCCGCGCCTTCGATCTTCAGCGCGTGATAAATCTGCGGAATCGAGTCGCGCGGAAATTCCACGTCGACCACCGCGCCGATGATCTGAACAATCTTGCCAGTGCCAGTACCGAGACTCATCGCAAATCCTCTTCCAAATTCGGTGTTAACTAAAAACAGGCTGTACTAAACGGCGGCGGCGCCGCCGACAATTTCCGCCAGTTCCTTGGTGATGCTGGCCTGGCGCGCCTTGTTGTAGGCGAGTTGCAAGCCACTGATGATCTTGCCGGCGTTGTCGGTGGCGGACTTCATCGCCACCATGCGCGCGGACTGTTCGCTGGCGGCGTTCTCGACCACCGCCTGATACACCTGCGCCTCGACGTAACGCGCCAGCACGGTGTCGAGCAGGTCGACCGCTTCCGGCTCGTAGATGTAATCCCAGTGCTCCGGCAGATTCTTGGTTTCGATCGGCTCGACCGGCAGCAGCTGACGGATATGCGGCTTCTGCGTCATCGTGTTGACGAACTGCGCCGACGCCAGGAATACGCGGTCGACCGAAGCTTCGCGATAGGCGTCGGTGACGACCTTGATGGTGCCGAGCAGCTGGTCGATATGCGGCTTGTCGCCGAGATGCGTGACCTGCGCCACCACCTTGCCGCCGACGCGCTTGAAGAACGCCACACCCTTGTTGCCGATGATTGCGTACTCGGATTCCACGCCCTGCTCTTTCCAGTCGCGGATCGCACGGATCAGCGCGCGGAACAAGTTGGTGTTGAGTCCACCCGCCAGCCCGCGATCCGACGACACGATGATGAAGGCAACGCGCTTGACCTCGCGCTCCAGCATGTACGGATGCTTGTACTCCGGATTCGCCTGCGCCAGATGGCTGACGGTGCGACGAATCTTCTCCGCGTACGGGCGCGCGGCGACCATGCGTTCCTGCGCCTTGCGCATTTTCGACATGGCGACTTTTTCCATCGCGCGCGTGATCTTCTGCGTGTTCTTCACGCTCTTGATCTTGGTGCGGATCTCTTTTGCGCCGGCCATTAGCCCTCACCCGCGCTGCGCGCGGCCTCTCCCAGAGGGAGAGGCAAAAGAATGAATCCCCTCTCCCTCTGGGAGAGGGTTAGGGTGAGGGCAAGCTCGCGCTGCGGTTTCATAAACTTAAATCGCGGACTGCTTGACGTAGGCTTCCATCGCCGCTTTCAGCTCGGCGTCGAGGCCATCGTTCCAGTCGCCCTTGTCGAGCTTGCCCAGCAATTCCTTGTGGCTGCTGCCGAGGAACTGGTGCAGGCCGGCTTCCCACTCGAGCACCTGTTCGACCGGGACTTTGTCGATGAAGCCTTTCTCCACCGCGTACAGCGTGCCGGCCATCTGGCCGACCGACAGCGGCGCGTACTGCTTCTGCTTCATCAGCTCCATCACGCGGGTGCCGCGTTCGAGCTGCTTGCGCGTGGCTTCATCGAGGTCCGAGGCGAACTGTGCGAAGGCCGCAAGTTCGCGGTACTGCGCCAGCGCCAGACGCACGCCGCCGCCGAGCTTCTTGATGACCTTGGTCTGCGCGGCGCCACCGACGCGCGACACCGAGATGCCGGCGTTGATCGCGGGGCGGATACCGGCGTTGAACAGATCGGTTTCGAGGAAGATCTGGCCGTCGGTGATCGAGATGACGTTGGTCGGCACGAATGCGGAAACGTCGCCGGCCTGGGTTTCGATGATCGGCAGCGCGGTCAGCGAACCGGTCTTGCCCTTGACGGCGCCATTGGTGTGCTTCTCGACGTATTCGGCATTGACTCTGGCGGCGCGCTCCAGCAGGCGCGAATGCAGATAGAACACGTCGCCGGGATAGGCTTCGCGGCCCGGCGGACGCTTCAGCAGCAGCGACACCTGGCGATAGGCGACCGCCTGTTTCGACAGATCGTCGTACACGATCAGCGCGTCTTCGCCCTTGTCGCGGAAATACTCGCCCATCGTGCAGCCGGAGAACGGTGCGATGAACTGCAGCGCGGCCGCTTCGGAAGCCGTAGCGGCGACGACGATGGTGTGTGCCAGCGCGTCGAACTCTTCGAGCTTGCGCACGACGTTGGCGATCGAGCTGGCCTTCTGGCCGATGGCGACGTAGATGCACTTAATGCCGGTGTGCTTCTGGTTGATGATGGCGTCGATCGCGACCGCGGTCTTGCCGGTCTGACGATCGCCGATGATCAGTTCGCGCTGGCCGCGGCCGACCGGCACCATAGCGTCGATCGACTTCAGACCGGTCTGCACCGGCTGGTCGACCGACTTGCGGGTGATGACGCCCGGTGCGATTTTCTCGATGGGCGAAGTACCGCTGGCGGCGATCGGGCCCTTGCCGTCGATCGGGCGGCCGAGCGCATCGACCACGCGGCCGAGCAGCGCTTCGCCGACCGGCACTTCGAGAATGCGGCCGGTGGTCTTCACCGTGCCACCTTCCTTCAGATGCTTGTAGTCGCCCAGCACCACCGCGCCGACCGAGTCGCGCTCCAGGTTCAGCGCGAGGCCGAAAGTGGCTTCGCCTTTTTCGTTCGACGCGAATTCGAGCATTTCGCCCTGCAGCGCATCGCTCAGACCATGAATGCGGACGATGCCGTCCTGCAAGGACACGATGGTACCGGTGTTGCGCGCTTCGCTGGCCGCTTCGAAGTTCTGAATGCGGGCCTTGATCAGTTCGCTGATCTCGGAAGGGTTGAGTTGTTGCATAAGCTTTTTACTCGGTTCGCCCAATATTTAAATGGGCGGGGCGCGTCGGCGCCCCGCTTAAGAGTTAACTAACTAAGGAATGGCGCAGCTGGGTCAATTCATCCGCCACGGAGCCGTCGATGACCAGATCGCCGGCGCGGATCACCGCACCCGCGATCAGACTGGCGTCGGTGTTCCAGGTCACTTCCACTTCACGCGACAGGCGCTTGCCGATGGCGCTCGCCAGCGACTGCTTCTGCGCGCTGTCGATCTCGCTGGCAGTGGTGATGTCGACTTCGACGCGCTTCTCGGCTTCCGCTTTCAGCGCTTCGAATTCGGTAGCTAGGGCCGGCAGCAGCGCGATGCGATGGTTTTCGGCCAGCAGACGCACCAAGTTCTGCGCCTGCGCATTGAGCCGCTCGCCGAGCGCGCCGATGATCAGCTTGGCGGCGTCGCCGCGCGAGAAGCGCGGGTTGCCGATCTCGGCCACCACCTGCGCGTCGCTGGCGGTCAACGCCAACGTCGCCAGCGTCTGCGACCAGGCCGGCAGCGCATTCGTCTCGCGTGCGAGTTCGAACACCGCCTTGGCGTAGGGCCGCGCGAGGGATTGCAGCTCGGCCATCAGACTTGCGCCGCCAGTTCGCTGAGCACGTCGGCATGCGCCTTGGCGTCGATCTCGCGCTTCAGGATCTTGGTGGCAGCGGCCACCGCCAGATCACCGACCTGCTTGCGCAGCGCTTCCTTGGCCTGCGCGATTTCGCGCTCGGCCTCGGAACGACCGGCCGCCAGGATGCGGGCCTTTTCGGCTTCCGCATCGGCCTTGGCCTTTTCCAGCAGTTGGGCCGACTGCTTGTTGGCCGCGCCGATGATTTCCTGCGCCTGCGCGCGCGCCGCCTTCAGTTCGCCTTCGCTCTTGTTGGCCGCGTCTTTCAGTGCCTTCTCGCCACGCTCGGCGGCCGACAGCCCTTCGGCGATCTTGGCTTGCCGCGTCTGCATTGCGCCAAGAATCGGTGGCCAAAGAAAACGCCACATCAGCGCCACGAACACCAGGAAGGTGAAGCTCTGAACAATCAGCGTTGCGTTTAAATCCATCGCTTGCTACTCCGTCCGGAGAAAGGAACCGGAATGGCTTTAACCGCCTACGGCCGCTTTGACAGTGGCCGCGAACGGGTTGGCGAACACGAAGAACATGCCGATGCCGATGCCGACGAAGGTCACGGCGTCGAGCAGACCGGCGACCAGGAACATCGTGCCGGTGAGCTTGCCGGACAGTTCCGGCTGACGTGCAACGCCTTCGAGCAGACGGCCGCCGAGCAGACCGAAACCGATGGCGGTGCCGGCGCCGCCGAGACCGAGGATCAGGCCAACCGCGAGAACGGTCGAGCTATTGACTTGTGCAAGCAGAGTGGCGAATTCCATTGAAGCAGCTCCTGTGGGTCAATCGTTAAAGGGTGATCGAAATGAATGAAATGTTTGAAAGCGCTTTAGTGTTCTTCGCTGTGGCTGGTGGCAGCAGCCGACAAATAAACGATCGTCAGAACCATAAATACGAAAGCTTGGAGCGGAATCACCAGCAGGTGAAACCCAGCCCATAGAAACTGGATCAGGGCGCCAAAAATGCCGAAGCCAACAAACCCGCCGATCCCGTGACTGAACGCATTGCTGCCGAATACGGCAATCAGTACGAAGATCAGTTCGCCGGCGAACAGATTGCCGAACAGTCGTAACGCCAGCGACACCGGCTTAGCGATGTCCTCGACCAGGCGCAGCACGACGTTGACCGGCATCAGCAAAACGTTGAGCACCACCAGCGGACCCGATTTGACGAAGAACGGATGGGTCAGAAATTCCTTCGCCAGGCCGATCGGCCCCTTGTAGGCAAAGTTGAAGATGTAGATCAGTACGAACACCGACAGCGACAGGCCGAAAGTGACGTTGATATCGGTGCTCGGCACGACGCGCAGGTTAGGCAACCCCAACTTATGCTCGGCAACCCAGGGTAGCCAGTCGATCGGAAGGATGTCCATGAAGTTCATTAACAGAACCCACATGCCGACTGTCAGCCCCAGCGGAGCGACCAGAGAATTGGCGTTTGGATAAATATCGTGAACGCGGCCCTGCACGAACTCGACGCACATCTCGACGAAGTTCTCCACGCCCGTCGGCACTCCGGCATTGGCCTTGCGCGCAACACGGGCGAAGAAAAGCAAAAACACCACACCCAACAAGATCGCAAAGAACACGCTATCGAGATTTATCACCCAGAAGCCGTGGGCCTGCGGATCGATCTTCATGGTCTGCAGATTCAACTTGAGGTTAGTCAAGTGATGCAGAACATAACTGCCCGAATCTTCTTGGCCTTCTGCTGCCGCCATACGCTTAGCTCTTTTCCTTTGCGTCCGTACCGCCAAAACCCACGCGCGCCATTACGATCCAATACGCCAACAGGCAGGCCGTATAGGCAGCGAGCAGAGCCGGAAATTGTGCTGCGAACACTTTCACGCCGATCCCGAACATCACTGCGGTCAGCGCGAACTTCCCAATCTCCCCCCGAAAAATCGCTCCGACGACCTCATCCGGAGTCGCATCTGCGCTTCGCCGAAACACTCGCAAAGCGAAATAGGCCGTGGGCACCAAGGCCACCGCGCCACCGTACAGGGCTGCGAGGGCTTGGGGGCGGCCCCAGACTAGGGCCAGCACCAATGCCACGGTTCCCGCGATTGCCAACTGCGCCAGACAGACCCATCGGGCCATGTCGGCACCGCCTAAAATCTTGCGCATGTCGTCAGTCCAGCCGCCGAGCCCCAAGATTCTCAGGGCACGGCGTTCGCGGGGGGCCGCATTTTAACGGGCGTGCGGAGAGCAGGTCAATCTAAACGCCCTAAATACTTGGCTGCATGTTGGGCTGCAGCGTCGGCGTCAGCCGAAACGCGACAGCAGGCGATCGAGTTCCGCCTGATTCCTGAAGCTGACGATGATGCGGCCGCGGCCGCGGCTGTTTTTCTTCAGCTGCACGGGCAAGCCCAGGCGTGCGCTCAACTCCTCATCCTGCACTGCTGCGGCCTTGGCTTTCGGCTGGGCCGCTGCCTTCTTCGGCAAGCCTTCGATCAGGCGCTCGGTCTCGCGCACCGACAATTGCTGCTCGATGATTTGCCGCGCCAGCGCCAGTTGCCGATCGACCGCCACCGCCAGCAACACCTTGGCATGACCCAATGACAGTTTGTTGTCGCGCAGCAAGGCCTGCACGTCGGCATGCAGATCCATCAGGCGCAGCAGATTGCTGACCGCGGCACGCGAGCGACCCACCGCCTCGGCAGTCTGCTCGTGCGTCAGGCCGACTTCGTCGATCAGGCGCTTCAAGGCTTCCGCTTCTTCCAGTGCATTCAGATCGGCACGCTGAATATTCTCGACCAGCGCGATCGCCATCGCCGCTTGGTCCGGCATCTGCCGCACGACCGCCGGAATCGTCGTCAGACCGGCCATGCGCGCCGCACGCCAGCGGCGTTCGCCGGCGACGATCTCATAGCGTCCGCCACCGGCTTCGCGCGCGACGATCGGCTGCACCACGCCCTGCGCGCGGATCGAATCGGCCAGCGACTGCAGCGCTTCCGGATCGAAATTGCGGCGCGGCTGATGGCGGCCCGGCGACAGGTTGTCGAGTGCCAGTTCGCGCAGTTCTTCCGGCGGATCGTTGGCGGAACTGGAGACGCTGCCGAGCAGCGCGTCCAGTCCGCGGCCCAATCCACGTTTCTTAACGCTCATGCGCGGACGCCTCTGCACACGTGCGGCGCGCACCGCGCGCTGCGCTCGATCTGACTTTGCAGCTTCATCGACTCATTTCTCTGTGCGGACTGTTGGTTGGCGGACGCGATGCTCAAGCGGCGTCGGACTGCGCCATCGCGGCATTGCGGAAGCCGAGTGGATCGGCCACTGTCGGAATCGTTTCGAGTCCGCCGCCGGTGCCGTGCAACTCCAGCGTGCCGTAGCCGAGCAATCGGCCGGCGATGCTCTGATGCACCGAGATGCTCTCGACTCTGCGATGCAGCATCTCGAACGTATCGCGGCGCACGATGCCGCGTTTGGCGACGACGCGGCGGCTGGTCACCACCAGTTCCGTCGTCAGCGCACGGATTGCCGCCGGAATCGCGACGACGACGGCCAGCAGCAGCGCCACCGCGCCGAAGATCCACAGCTTGCTGAAGCCCGCGTCCTGGCTCCAGGGATACATCAGCAACAGGCCGACGATGATCAGGCCGATGCTTTTGCCGTAAACGATCCAGTGCACGCGTCCTTTATGGACGATGGTTTCGCCGGGCAGCAGGTTCTTTTCGACGTAGGACATGACGGCAGTTTCCAGTTTCCAGTGTCCGGTTTCCAGTGAGAAGCTAACTTAGATGCAACATTCCTGCTTTCGACGCTTTTACTGGAAACTCGAAACAGGCAACCGGAGACTGCTTCTAGTCCAGTGCAATCTGGCCGCCGTCGTGGCGCCGCAGCACTTCGCCGGCGAGCGCCAGATAAGCTTTCGCGCCGGCCGACAGCGGGTCGTAGCTGATCGCCGGCAGGCCGTGGCTGGGCGCTTCCGCCAGACGCACATTGCGCGGCACGATGCTGCGATAGACCTTGTCGCCGAAATGCTGCAGCAGCTGCGCCGACACGTCGTTCGACAGGTTGTTGCGCGGATCGAACATGGTGCGCAGCAGACCTTCGATCTCCAGCTTCGGATTGATCACGCGCTTGATCTTCTGGATCGTATCGACCAGCGCGGTCAGACCTTCCAGCGCGTAATACTCGCACTGCATCGGGATCAGCACGCCGTCGGCGGCGACGAAGGCGTTGACGGTGAGTTTCGACAGCGCCGGCGGACAATCCAGCAGGACGTAGTCGAACTGTCCCTCGACCTGTTCCAAGGCCAGCTTCAGCGCGAAATCGCCCGCGGCCATTTCGCGCAGCTTGATTTCGGCCTCGGTCATGTCGGCATTCGCCGGCAGAATCGAAAAGCCCAGCGCCGACAGGAACTGGATGCCGTCGGCGGTCGGCGCCTGTTCCAGCAGCACGTCGCGCGTGGTCACCTTCAACTTGTATTTATCGACACCCACACCCATCGTCGCATTGCCCTGCGCATCGAGATCGACCAGCAGCACGCGGCGCTTGGTCGCGGCCAGCGAGGCGGCGAGATTGACGGCGGTGGTGGTCTTGCCGACGCCGCCCTTCTGGTTGGCGACGGCGATGATATGGGTCATGTTGTTTTTACTGGCTGCGCCGTACGACGACCAGGCTGCGCGCTTCCGCAAGGCCTGGAACT
Source organism: Nevskia sp. (assembly GCA_028291645.1). Taxonomy (GTDB): domain Bacteria; phylum Pseudomonadota; class Gammaproteobacteria; order Nevskiales; family Nevskiaceae; genus Nevskia. Next base: position 37,007 of record JAQGNU010000089.1, on the reverse strand, counting down.
TCCAGCGGATGAATCGCCTCGATCGCCCTGCCGGCCGGCAGCGCTGCGAGTTCCGCGGGCGCCACTTTACCCTTCATCGCCAGCCAGCGGCCATCCGCCGCCAGCAAATGCTCGCTCAAAGCGACGAATTCGGCGAGCGCGGCGAACGCCCGGCTGATGATGCAATCGAACGGCTGCGGCGCTTGCCAGTCCTCGACGCGCGCCTCCGCGACTTCGACATTGCCGAGGCCCAGCGCGCGTACCGCATGGCGCAGGAAGCGCGCTTTCTTACCGTTGCCATCGAGCACGGTGACCTGCCATTGCGGCCGCACGATCGCCAGCACCAGACCCGGCATGCCGCCGCCGCTGCCGACATCGAGCAGCCGCAGCGAAGACCCAGGCAGATGCGGCAGCACCGCCAGTGAATCGAGTACATGCCGCGTCACCATCTCGGCCGGATCACGGATCGCGGTGAGGTTGTAAGCCCGGTTCCATTTCGCCAGTTCGGCCAGATAGGCCTGCAGCGGCGCAAGCCGGTCCGGCGCCAGGCCGAGCTGCTGCAGCATCGCCGGCAGCGGCTGGGCGCGTGGACTGCGTCGGTGGGAAGGCTCGGTCATCGCAGGAACGCTCGCGGAAAACTCAGTGTCTATGAACTACGGCGCCATACATTGCCAACGCGCTGATGGCGCAACAGACCAACAATTCCTGGAGGATGACATGAACGCAAGATGGATCGCCGCGCTGCTGGCGGCTGCGAGTTTACCGGCACTGGCCGCGCAGGTCGCGGGCGTGACGCTGCAGGACACTGCCAGCGTCGGCGGTCAGCAGCTGGTATTGAACGGCGCCGGCTTGCGCACCAAGTTCGGCCTCGCCGATGTCTACGTGCTGGGCCTCTATCTGCCGGCGAAATCGAGCGACGCCAACGCCATCATCAACGACAAGGCGCCGCGCCGCGTGGCGCTGGTGATGAAGCGCGATCTCGATGCGGATACCTTGCAGAACGCTTTCCACGAAGGTCTCGAAGCGAATGTATCGAAAGCCGAACTGCAGCAGTTGCAGCCGAAGATCAGGCAACTCGACGCGCGCTTCAAGGAAGTCGGCGCGGTCAAGAAAGGCGACGTTCTGAATCTCGATTTCGGCGCCGACGGCAGCACGCGCATCACTTACAACGGTCAGCAGAAAGAAGCGGTCGCCGGTGCCGATCTGTCGAGCGCCTTACTGAAGATCTGGCTGGGATCGCACCCGGTGCAGGACAGCCTGAAGAAGGACATGCTGAAGAGTTGAGCTCCGGCCTTACTTATCCGCTCACGAGCGCGTTGATATAGAAACAGCAAAACCTGCAATGCGCGGCCAGTTAGGTCGGACTAAGCTGTAGGCCCGCTACAACTGCCGCCGCGTATGCCGCTGTCCGCAAACGATCTAGAGGGAATCATCCAGCGCTGCGCTTTCCACGAACTGGTTGGCCAGGTCGAAAACGATGTGCTGGATTGCAAGAAACAGCCTTATAAAGTCGCAGAGGACGCCGGCAAGCGCGAGTTGGCTAAGGACGTTGTTGCGTTCGCCAACAATCAGGGTGGCTACGTAATTATCGGCATCAGAACCGCCAAGAGCACGACGAGTTTTGGTGATGAGGTCGTGGACCTTCACCCGCTCGATCGCGATCTGGTGAACACCGACCAATACGGGAGCATCGTTCGTTCGTGGGTGTTTCCGGATGTGCAGGGCCTTTCGATCGAGTGGATTCCGTCTGCTCCGGCGGATGCCGCCAAGGGTTTCGTAGTCGTGCGGGTGCCCCCGCAAAAAGCCTCTGCGAAGCCCTTTCTAATTAAAAGGGTGATCGACGGCGCCAAGGTCGTGGAGACTCTGTTTGGTTATGCAGAACGTAAGGGCGATAAGAATCTGCCGTTGACCGTCGAGGAACTGCACAAGTACCTAAATCTTGGCTTGTCATATGAACGGACAATTGACGAGCGTTTCGCGGCGATCGAGTTGCTGTTGGCAAATGTTCTGGCCGCAAGGCAACAGGACACCATGCGCAAGCACTCCACTGAGTTGGCGCAGCAGCGTATTGAGCACGTTCTGGATTTCGGCACACTGCGCGGCAATCCTGCGTTGGTCTTGGCAGCAGTGCCGGAGCCGTCAATGTCGCTGCGAAGCATTTGGCTGAAGACGAACGGCAGCATTCGTAGGTTGCTGGAGAATCCACCTGATTCCCGCGACGCCGGCTGGAACATGCAAACGCTGGACTCGCCACGGATTGAGGCCGGCGAGTGCATCCGTGTATCCAATGGCACGGTGAAGGTCATCGATTTATACCGGGACGGCATGTTGGTGCTCGCCGCGGCGGCCGATGAGCAGTACCTCGGATGGGGTCGGCACCACGACGGGACAATCAACTCGATTGCACTGGTGGAATCGGTGCTGAGTTTCACGGAGTTCTACAACCACGTCCTGAACGACGCCCAGGAACAGCCTAGCAGTATCGTGTTCCGCGCCGAGTTCTACAGCATGGCCGGAGACCCGCCGCGCATCCTGCGGCCCTACGGACCTAATAGCTTCCTTAGAGAAGCCCACATCGCGCCGAACCACACGATGCATAAGACGGTGAAGGTTCCAAGCAGCAATTTTCGGTCGGACGAATTAGCGTTCGGCATCCTGAGCGAGATCTACCTGTGGTTCGGGATCGAGCCGGAGAAAATTCCCGGCTACGTGCTCAAGGAAGGTCGCGGCCGTGTTGACAAATCTTTGCTCCTGAAGCAGTGACCGGGTGAAGACTTCCCAGAAGATCGATGAAGAGACCTATTGCCTACAAGTTCCATGATTCGGACAAAGCTGATGCCGAGGCTTGGTTTCTGCTGCAGTCAAATCTGGATGCAGCACATAAATCCATCATTGAGGTTATCGAGATAAATAAACATCTTGACTTTAAGTCAGTCCGTCCGCCGGACGATTTATCTGTCATTCATATCGAGGCACTATTCGTCTACGCCGTAACGATGTATCTCCGTTCCTTCGCTACAGGCAAGCGGCTGAGACTCCGGATTGAAGAAGTGCCTCGAATTTCGAAGACGGATCTCAATACTCACGAAAATATACGCGGGCTGCGGAACAAACATTTTGCTCATGCTGTATCAGATGAACATGAAGGCGCTCACATTTATTTGATCGTCGGCCGGGAAACAAAGCAAAAGCTCGGTTTCGACTGCTACACCTCTCATCTTGTTTGCGAGGGGATGCCTGAACTACGCCGATTTGAACGGCTGGTCTTAAAGGTCTTGAAGCATGTTCAGATAATGGGCCGGTTATCCGCGGATAAGCTATCGAGAAAGTTCTTTGGCCCCGCTGCGAAATGGACCAGTTGCCAATATAGATTGCCACTGCCTAAGAATCGCCCAACCTCATGATTGCCCTTGGCAACGGTTCGCTTCCTCAAACCGTTGGAAACAACAAGCCCAGCTTTACTTGAGCCTTCGACAGATTTTCATATCAGATATTTGATTTGGCGATGTCAGAAATATCAGTAGCATAAGCTTGCCGTTTCGACGAACCTCATTGCCGTTAGTCGGCGCAACGCGCTGCGCTCATTCCAGCTTCAAGGCCATGCGCACAGCGCCGGAATCGGTCGCGGCCGAATCACTGCCGGCGACAACAAAGATGCGCTCGGCGCTGACGCCGCTGTTGCCGAGTATCGCCGCCTGCACCGCCTGCGCGCGTTCCTTGCCGAGTGCCTGCAGGGCCGCCGCGTCCGGCGCGAGACGTTCGATCAAAGCGGCCTGGACGAATTCGGTGCGGCTCTTGATCACTTCATCCTTATTGTCGGAAGTCGCATCCGGATAGCTCGGCGACTTCTTCAGCAGATCGCGATGCACGCGTTCGAGCGCTTTCAGACGATCCTTCGCGGTGGCGTTCAGCTGCGCCGGCGGCAACAACTTATCCAGCGCCGCCTGCGCCAGCGCTTTGCGGTCCTGCGCTTCGGCCACCGCCAGCGGCACGTCGAGCCGCAGCTGCGGACGCTCGACCAGTGCCGACGCCAGCTTGCCGAGCTTGCCGGCCTCGCTTTCGCTCAGGCTCGCGGAGCCCGCGGCGAAATCCACGTATGAGAGTTCATCGCCGCCGCCGAACAGCCGGCCGATCGCCGCGAACGGCGCAGTCACCACCTTGGTCAGCAGGTTGACGAACACTTTCCAGATGATCGGAGCGACGCTGAAGGTCGGATCGTCGAGGCTGCCGCTGACCGGCAATTCGATGTCGATCACGCCGTGGCGATCCTTCAGCAGCGACACCGCCAGTCGCACCGGCAGCGGCACCGCCTGCTTCGAGCCGGTGGCCTCGCCGAATTCGAGCTGATCGACGATGACGTGGTGCTGCGCGTCGAGCTTGCGATCCTGGATCTTGTACTTCAGCTCGGTGGTGAGCTTGCCCTTGACGATGTTGTAGCCGGCAAAGCGGCCCGAGTAGGGATTGAACGTGGTCAGATCCATGTTGCGGAAGCTCAAGCTCACATCCGCATACTTGGTCGCCGCCAGCGGATTGATCTCGCCGCTGATCAGCACCGGCGCATATTTGTCGACGCTGCCGGCGATACGCAGCTTGGCGCGCGAGGCCGGGTCGGTCGACAGTCCGGTGATCTTGCCGACCAGGCCGACGATCGCGGTGGCGAACTGCGGCTCGATCGAGCGGTCGGCGAAATTCGCGCTGCCCTTGTCGATGCTGATCGTGTTGATGCGCATCGCCATCGGTTTCGCCGCTACAGCAACAGTAGCGGCTTTCGGCTGCGGCTTGCCCTTACTAGTCGGATTGGCCGGCGACGGCGCTGCAGGCATCGGTGCCGCCGCCGCATCGCCTTTGGGATTGATCACGTGCGACACGTTCAGCGAGCGATCCTGCTCGATGACGACGCGCGCATACGGCACGCTCAGCGCGATGCGATCGATCGCAAGCTTCTGCGGCGTCTGCTGGTAGTCGATGCCGACGACATCGAGCTGGCGCCACTTGATGAAATCCTGCTGCGCCTGATCCTTGCCGACGAAGTCGGCAATGTTGACGTCGCCAGCGAAGCTCAATTGCATCGGCGCGTTCGGCTTGGCGAGGTAATGCAGCTGCCCCTTGCCGCCGAACTTGCCGGACTTCAGCGTCAGGCCGGTCAGTGGCGTCAGGTAAGGCTGCAGCAGCGGTAGTTCGAAGCCTTGCAGCGTCACCGTCATCGCACTGCTCAGCGGCTGCAGTTGCAGATCGCCGTTGACGCCCAGCTGGCCGCCCTGTTCGAGCTTGAGATCGGCCTCGATCTTCAGTTTGGCGTCGGTGTCGCTGCTGTAGCCGCCAACGCTGAGGTTGATCGGGTTCAACACGAAGTGCGTGGCCGGCGTCACCGCGCGATCGTCCAGCGCGATCGAGGCGGCATCGAGCTTGATGCTGTCGACACCGATACGCCAGGCGGCTTCCTTCGTCGCCGGTGGCGACGCCGCCGCTGCGGGTGCTGCGACCTGCACCGGTGGTGGCGGCGACTTCGCTTTGCTGTTCGGCGCAGACAGCAGCCGCATCAGGCTCAGACTGCCGTCCTTGTCGCGCTGCGCATTGACGTGCGCGCCCTTGATATCGACGTTCTTGACCGTGACCGTGCGCTGCGCCAGCGACAGCGCCACGCCCTGCACGCCTAACTCGGCAATCGCCAATGGCGGCTCGCCACTGCTGGCGCCGCGTTCGGCAACGGCGAAGTCGCGCACCGTCAGCGCCGGCAGCGCGACATCCAGCGCCAGTGCCGGATCGAAGCTCAGCTTGTAGCTGCCGTTCAACTCGCCGACGCCGGACACCAGCCGCATCGGCAGCTGGGTCTGCAGATAGGCATCGATGGTCTTGGCCTGCAGATTCTTCAGCGCGAATTGACCCGTCGAACCGAGCGGCTGCACGGTGAATCCGCCGGACCAGTCGATGTGTTCGCCGCTCAGCGCGGTGCCGCTGAACTGATAGGCGTTGTCGTGGCCGAGTTCGGTGCGGAAATCCTTCAGGCTGAAACGGATCGGGCTCAAGCGGGTCGCGAACGGCTGCGGCCGCGCCAGATCCTTGATGTCGACCTTGCCATCGTCGACCACCAGCGTGGTGATACGGATGCGCGGTGGCGCGCTGGGCGCGGTCTGCGGCTGCGGCGGCGCCTTCGACGGCGGCACCAGCTTGATCAGATTGATCGAGCCATCGACCTCATGCACCAGCGAGACGTAAGGCCCGTTGAGATTGACTTCCTGCAGCACCAGACCGCGCCGCCAGATCGACGCGAAAACGCCGACGTTCACCTTCAGCGATTTGAATGCGACGATCGGTGCAGCCTTGTCGTCGTTCAACGCAAAGGCTTCGATGTTGGCTTCGAGACTGAACGGATTGAAACGGAATTTGCCGATCGTGAGCTGGCGGCCGTCGATGGCGAGCTGCTGCTGAATCGCCGAGCGCGCCAAATGCGGCACCAGCAGGAAGCCGAGCAGTGCGTAGATCAGCAACAGCGCAGTGATGACCGCGAGGCTGATCCGGAAGCGGCGCAGCAGTGCCAATAGTGATCGCATGCAAACCGGCCCTTGTCTGTTTTAATTCTTGTGAGGTTTCTGCAACGTTTCCTTCACTTTCCCCGGCGACGGCTAATGCCGGACCGCTGTGCTCACGCTACCGATTTGACGCGCCGATTTCCAGTAGGCACCGCAAAGCCTTAGAGCTCATAACAAAATGAATCGCACCTGCGACGGAGGTCATTTTTGCGCAGTGCAAGAAACGAGGAGCGCGCATGGTTGTTCCATGGGCGCGACGAGAGACGCCGCAATGCGCAAAAATGGCCCCGTCCCTTCGGGTTGTTTCCAAAATTGCACGGTGCTGCGTTGCGAGCCTTGACCATAGAACGACTATGCTCCGCGGCTCGCGCCTTGCCCCGCACAATTTTGGAAACAACGCAGGCGTGATTCATTTTGTTATGAGCTCTTAGAGACTCAAGCCGCCATCGATGTCGATGCAGCGTCCGGTGAAGAAGTCGTTGTCGAAGATGAAGTGCACCGCCTGCGCGATTTCCTCGACTTCGCCGAGTCGCTTCAACGGCACCGGCGCCAGCACTTTCTGCAGAACGTCCGGCTTCATGCCCGACAGGATTTCGGTGCGGGTGAAGCCCGGCGCGACGCTGCCGGCGCGGATGCCGTAGCGTCCCAGTTCTTTCGCCCACACCACGCTCATCGCGGCGACGCCGGCCTTGGCCGCGCTGTAGTTCGACTGGCCGGGGTTGCCGTGGCGCGACACGCTGGACAGGTTGACGATGACGCCGCCATTGCCGAGCCGCACCATGCGCGACGCCGCTTCGCGTCCGCACAGGAACACGCCGGTCAGATCGACGTCGATCACCGCCTGCCATTGCTGCAGGCTCATCGCGCCGACGACGGCGCCGTCCTTGACTTTCACCAGCAGTGCATCGCGCAGGATGCCAGCGTTGTTGACCAGGCCATCGAGCCGGCCGAAATCGCGCTCGATGTCGGTGAAAGCCTGCTGCACCGCTGCTTCATCGGCAACGTTGGCGAGATATGCCTGCGCCCGCACGCCGTGTTCCATGCAAGCACGGCATGAGGTTTCGAGCGCTTCAGCGTTCAGATCAATCAGTGCGAGCTGCGCGCCGGACGCGGCCAGCGAAACGGCGATTGCGCGGCCGATGCCCTGGCCCGCACCGGTAACGACGACGACTTTGCCTTGCAGGTTCATTGCACGATTCTAGGTTTTTTTATCTGATCGATGCCGCAACGCCTGCACGTTCGGCCGAGGGCTACCTCGGCCGACTGCCGCGACCAAGAGACGAATGCTTTTTTAGCCCGGCGCGCGCGGTTGCTGCTGATAGCGCGGCGGTGGCGACATCGACGCTGGCGGCGCGAAGTTCGGCACCTGGTTGCCTTTCGAATACATGCACTGCTGGTAGGTCAGGTTGTAGCGGTACTGCAGATAGCCGGCCGAACGATTGCCGTAGTCGTTGCCGACCGCGGCACCGGCCAGTAATCCGATCCCCGCGCCGACGCCAGCCGCGGCACCGGACTGGCCGATCGCCGCACCGGACGCCGCACCGATCGCCGCACCGGCGACTGCACCGGTCGCGGTGTCGTTGTTGGCGGCGGCACCCGCCTGCTGTCCGCCGATCTGCTGCTGCGCATAGCCGCGGCACATCTGGTCTTCGGCCTGGAACACTTCGAACGGTTTGTACGGCGCCGGCATCACCGCAACGGTCGGCTCGTACGGCATCTCGACACAAGCGGACAGCAGTCCCGCAGCGGCAAGGCTGCAGCAGATCAACAGGGGGCGATTCATCTCAAAACTCCGATAGACGACGAGGTGCGTGTTCAAGGTGGCGGTGCGATGGGGACGGAGGATCGCGGCGGCGGCATCGGCTGTAGCGGTGCGCCCGCTTGATCAGGCGCGGGCGGCGCATCATCCGACTCTGCATCCGACTCTGCATCATCGGCTGCTTCATCCTGCTGATCGGGCGCACTCGCGACTTCGGGCTGCCAGGCGACGCTGCATTGATTGACGTAAGGGTAGTAACCCTCGGGCGCGCTGCACCAGTACCAGTATTGCGGTGCCGCGGCGCCCTGCGGCGGCGCTGCGGGCGACGGCAGCACCGTCGCCGGCGGCTGCGCATAGTCGGGATACGGGTAGATCGGCGCCGGATACAGATACCAGTTATTGCCGCCGACCCACCACCAGCCGACACGTCCGCCGTAGCCACCGTAGCCGCCGTGGTACCAGTAGCCGCCATGCCAGCCACCCGGACCGGGATAGTGGCCGCCCCAGCCGGGACGTCCGTAGTAACCGCCGCCGTGATAGCCGCCACCGCCGTGATAACCACCGCCACCAGGACCATGCCGCTGCGCAAAGCTGCTGAGCGGAACCGCAAGCAGCGCAGCCGCAGTCGCTACGAGCAGCACTTTCTTCAAATTGAATTGCGAATGGATGGGCATGTCGCCTCGTTAACTGACGATGATGTCGACGCGGCGATTCTGCTGCCGCCCGTCGACCGTCGCATTGCTGGCGATCGGACCGGCCTCGCCTCTGCCGACCGCGGTGATGCGGTTCGGCGGCACGCCATGCGCGACCAGGTACTGCTTCACCGCATCGGCACGGCGTTGCGACAGGCCGAGGTTATCGGCACCGCGGCCAGTGGCGTCGGTGTGCCCTTCAATGACGATGCGGCGATTCGGCTCTTTGTTGATCGATGCCAGCAGCGAATCGAGCGTGCCCATCGCGCCGGCCTGCAGTTCGGACTGGCCGGTCGCGAACAGCACGTCGCCGAGGCGGTAGGTCACGCGGCCCGCCGGTGCCGGCGCCGCTTGCAGATGGGTCGACGCCGGCTGCTGCTGCGCCGCCACCGCCTGCCAGCCGCTCGGGCATTCCTTCACGTACGGAAAGTAAGCGCGCGCCGGCGGGCAGTAGTACCAGAATGCGGCGGGCGCCTGCTGCACGATGACCGGCGGCGCTTCATACCTCACTTCCGGCGGCGGGTAGTAGTAGCTCGGACCGTAGTAATACGCCGGCGGCGGATAGTAATAACCGGGCGATCCGTAGTAAGGCCCCGGTACGCCGATGCCGATGCCAACACCCACCCGCGTATGCGCCGCGGCCGCGAGCGGCGCCAGCAACATCAGCGCGCCGATCAACACACCGGCCGCTGGAATGATCGAGAGATGTTTCATGGCTGCCTGCTCACGCTGGAAAGATTCGCAATGCCGCAACGCAGCGGCGGATTGATCTGAAGACGAGCCAGCCGCAGCGTACCGACATCGGCAAGGCCCGTTGGTAAGCTCGTGTTCAGAAAGTCCGCGCGCTTCATCGACGCCGCTCCATTGCAGTCACCGCATCACACCGCTGACGTGAGCTTCGATCCAGGCAGATGAATGACACCTGAATGAAGCCGCTAGTGCCGCGGAATCGCAGCGCTTTTACGCTTCTTTACGCGCTGCAGCAGGGTCTGCAGATGTGCCGAAGACCACGGCGCGCATTGCACGCGCCGTGGTCTGCAAACGGATCATCCGCAAGGCATTCGCGCCGCGACAATCCGGCCAAGCTCACTTCAGCAAGCGACTGCCTGCATATTGCCCCGGCACGAAAATCGGCAGTTGCAGATCGGTGATCGTCACCGAGTACGGATTCGGCAGCGCCAGTGCCGAAAGATTCAACGCGGAGGTGATCGGCGGAATGCTGACGCCGAGCGCGTAGTCGATCACGCTGATCGCACCCGGCACCAGGTTGGCGCTGACGATCGCCGCGTACTGCACGTGCTGCGGATAGAACAGCAGGCCGACGACATCGCCTTTCTGCAATTGCTCGCCGATACCCGGCAGCAGCACTGCCGTGTCGTTGGTGCTGCGATTGTTGCTGTGATCGCCGGCGACGAAGCCGGTGACTTCGTCGTCGACCAGAAAGGTCGAGTTGCCGCGCTGGATGCCGACGCCGACGTAAGCCACCGCGGTCTGGATCGCAGGCTGGCCCTGCGTCACCGTGAGCTTGCTGATGCGCGGCGAACCGGCAATCACTTCATTGTCGCCGGCAATCGTCGTCACCGGCACGAACACCGGGTTGATCGTACCGAGCGGCACATTGGCGCTGAGCGTCGGCATCGACGTCGGCACCGCGCCGCTGCCGCTGAGCGAACCGATCGGATAGTCGTTCAGCGCAACGCCGACATCGGTGCCGGTGTAGGTGGTCGAGACGATCGACACCGCCGGCGTATCCGCCACCGAGATGCAGACTTTCGGAATCGCATCGACGATCGACGAGCCTTTGCTTTTGAGCTTGTCGTCGAACCACGCGAGGATCGCGCTGACGCCCTGCACCGAACCGCAATTGGCCGGCCCCTGCAACTGCGCGGCGAGCGGATTCATATGGCCGCCTTCGGTAGTCAGCATGCGCACGTCCGCACCGGTGCCGCTGAAATAGCTGTAGTTGAAGTAGGCGTCGTTGAGATTGAACAGCGTGTCGCGATTGCCCTGCAGGAACAGCGCCGGCACTTTGCGCAGCTTGGCTGCCGACTCGCCGAAACCCCAGGGCTGTCCGGCTTTTTCCTGCTGCTCGAAATACGCCGCACTATGCGTGAAGAAGAACGGATCGAGTTCGCTTGCGGCGACGCTGCGCGGGATCGCCGTCGGCCGCGCCATGGCATTGACCAGATCGGTACGCGTGCGGATCGTCGATGCGAGCAGCAGACTCTGCACGCCGACGGTATTGCACAGCGTCGCCACCAGCGGCGTGTTGTGCACGCCGAGCGGAATCGGCGCGGAAGTGGACGCAGTCGTCGCCAGCAGGCACAGCAGTCCATCGAACGACAGCTTCACCGCATCGCCCGGCAGCAGGCTGTACAGCAGATCGTTCCAGGTGCCGTTCGGCACGATCGTCTTGATGCGCGCATCGAGCGCCGCCAGCGGCATCTCGAAACCGCCGCCGTAGCTGTAGCCGATGGTGCCGACGTCGAGGTCTTTGTCGATGCCTGAATGCGGCAGCGTCTGGATGTTGTAAGTCGCCGCGTTGTCGTACGCCCAGTCGAGAATGTGGATCGCATCCTGCACCTCGGCCCGCGGATCGATGATGCGCGCATTGGCATTGGTCGAATCGCCATGACCGCGCTCGTCGTAGCTGATGACGACATAGCCGTGATACGGCAGCGCCTGCACCAGTTCGTCGATCGAATCGAAATGCGGATCTTGCGGATGCAGCGTGCCGTCCGGCGCCAAGGTCTTCAGCCGATTGCCGCCGTAGCCATGGCTTTGCAGCACCAGCGGGAACACATCGCCGGGGCAGCGCTTGGGCAGCAGCACGCTGAACGCGATCGTCGTGGTCGGCGCCGGATTCGCCGTCGGATCGAAATCCGAAGGAATGTTTTCGGTGATGGTCTGATCGACCGCGCCAGCCGGCGTCGGGCTGGCGCAGACGCCGGTCGGTTTATCGAAGACGTTTCCATCCGCCGATGAGGAACTGCCGCAGGCCACCAGCAACAGCGCCAACATTCCGGCCGCGCCGGTACGTAGTCCTCGCATCGTCCCTCTCCTCGCACTGTGCTTCTATGACTTTTTTATGAAGCTGCGTGGGAGAGTATAGAGCGAACTTCGACGGTGCCCTGCTGTTTGCAACCTGCGCCTGTTCCGATGCGGTAAGCACCCTCTTGGGAAGGCTTAGCGCAACTGTTTCCACAAGAACGTGAAGGCCAGCGCGCTCATGTAAGCCTGCTGCTTGTTATTGGCCGCACCGCCGTGGCCGCCCTCGATATTTTCGTAATACAGCAGGTCGTGACCCTGCGCTGCCATCTTCGCCGCCATCTTGCGTGCGTGACCCGGATGCACGCGGTCGTCGCGCGTCGAGGTCAGGAACAGCACGCGCGGGTAGATCTTGTCCTTGACCACGTTCTGGTACGGCGAATACTGGCTGATCCAGGCCCATTCCTCGGGTTTGTCGGGATCGCCGTATTCGCCCATCCATGAGGCACCGGCGAGCAACTTGTTATAGCGGCGCATGTCGAGCAGCGGCACCTGGCAGACGACTGCGCCGAACAGCTCGGGACGTTCGGTCAGCATCACGCCCATCAGCAGGCCGCCGTTGCTGCCGCCCTGGATGCCGAGATGTTTCGGCGTGGTCAGCTTGCGCGCGATCAGATCTTCGGCAATCGAAATGAAATCGTCGTAGGCGCGCTGACGATTCTGCTTGATCGCCGACTCGTGCCAGTTCGGCCCGAACTCGCCGCCGCCGCGGATATTCGCGAGCACGTAAACCCCGCCCTTCTCGAGCCAGGCGCTGCCGATGCCGCCGCTGTAGCTCGGCGTCATCGACACTTCGAAACCGCCGTAGCCGTACAGCAGCGTCGGATTGCTGCCATCGAGCACGACGCCTTTCCTTGCGACCTGGAAGTACGGCACCTGGGTGCCGTCTTTCGACGTCGCCGCGTGCTGCGAGATTTCCAGACCGTCGGCATTGAAGAACGCCGGCAACTGCTTCAGCAATTCGCGCTTGCTCTGGTCCTTGCCGTCGAGACTGGCGAGATAAAGACTGGTCGGCGTCAGGAAATCGGTGACGGTGAGAAAGTAGTCGTCGCTGTGATCCTCGTCGACGGCGGTCGCACCGATGCTGCCGAACTCGGGCGCCGGCAGCGGCTTGCGCGACCACTTGCCCTTGCTGAACGTCAGCACGTAAAGCTTGCTGCGGACGTTGTCGAGTTCGTTGACGATCAGGTGATGCCGCGTGCTGGTGATGCTGTCCAGCGAAGTGCGCGGACCCGGCGTGAACAGGAACTGGAATGCACGCTCGCCCTTCAAGAAGCGCTGCAGGTCCATCGCCAGCAAGGCACCGGCCGGATAAGTCTTGCCGCCGGTGGTCCAGTCAGTACGCAGCTTCACGGTGATCTGCTCGCGCCAGGTGCCGGGCTCGGCATCGTCGGGCGCGTCGAGCTTGATCAGCTTGCCGGCTTCGCGCAGATAGGTTTCGTTGGTGTAGAACGTCATCGCGCGCACGATGAATTCTCGATGGAAGCCGCCGGGCTCGTTGTCGACCATCGCCTGCACCGCCACATCGCTGCTCTGCCCTTCGAACACCGTTTCGGCCGCGGTCAGCGGCGTGCCGCGATGCCACAGCTTGACGATGCGCGGGTAGCCCGAGGTGGTTAGCGCACCGCCCTTGGTGTCCTTGCCGAAATCGGTGCCGACGTAAACGCTGTCGCGATCGCGCCAGCTGACATCGCTCTTCGCTTCGGCCAGTTCGAAGCCGCCCTTGACGAAGCTTTTGCTGACGACATCGAACTCGCGCACGACGACCGCATCGCCACCGCCGCGCGACAGGTTCAGCAGGCAGCGCGCGCGTTGCGGATACAGACAGGACGCGCCGTGCCAGACCCAGTTCTCGTTCTCGGCGGTCGACAGCGCATCGAGATCGAGTACCGTTTCCCACTGCGGCTCCGGCTTGCGGTATTCGGCCAACGAGGTGCGGCGCCAGAGGCCGCGCACATGCTGCGCATCGCGCCAGAAGTTGTAGAACCACTGGCCCTGTTTGCTGACGTAAGGAATGCGCGCGTCGGAATCGAGCATCGCCAGCAGGCGATCGTGGATCGGCGCGAAGTCCTTTGATGCTTCGAGTTCCTTACTGCTGACGGCGTTCTGCGCCTTGACCCATTCGAGCGGCTTGTCGCCGCCGACATCTTCCAGCCACAGGTAAGGATCGTCGGCATCCTGCGCCAACGCGGGCACGGCGGTAAGACTGGCAAGCACGAGCATGAGAGCGAATTTCATAAGGTGTTGGATCAGGAGCGAAGGCGCTTTTGTTAAAGCTTACCGCGCCGTCGTATGCTGGGGACTGGAAGCGGCGATAGACCGCATCTTGACTCAGGAGGAGTGATGAACATTCGGCATCTTGGCCGGGTCGCGCCGGTATTGCTGGCGCTGACCCTGGCGGCTTGCGGCGGCGGCTCGTCGTCCGACGACGGTAGCAGCGGCGGAACCGGCGGCGGCACTTCCGGCAGTTCCAGCGGCGGCAGCACAGGGGGCGGCACCAGCGGCGGCACTACGACCGGCGCAAGCAGCGGCGGTTCGACCGGTGGCAGCAGCGGTGGTTCTAGTGGCGGAACCAGCGGCGGCACTGTCGGCGGTACCTCGGGTGGAACCTCCGGCGGCGGCACTTCGGGCGGTACCTCGGGTGGAACTTCCGGTGGGACCAGCGGCGGCGCCAGCTACGACGTCACCGTTACGCGCACCACCTACGGCATCCCGCACATCAAGGCCAACGACTTCGGCAGCCTCGGCTACGGCTACGGCTATGCGTTCGCCGAGGACGATCTGTGCACGATGATGGAAGACTACATCGCGATCCGCGGCGAGCGCGCGCGCTACTTCGGCGGCAGCGGCAACTATTCGATTCCGGCAGTACCGGTGACCGCCAACAACGTCGACAGCGATTTCTTCTGGAAGCTGGTCGCCGACGATGCCGCCGTGCAGAACTTCAAGAACGCGGCGGCGCCGGAAGTGAAACTGATCGGGCTCGGCTATCGCGATGGCTTCAACCGCTACATCCGCGAACTGAAGGCGGGCCAGCATCCCGGTCGCCAGGCCAGATGCGCAACCGCACCGTGGCTGCAGGAGATCGACGAGAACGATGTCTATCGACGCTATGTGCGTCTCGCGGTGATCGCCAGTTCGTCTGCGCTGACCACTGAAATCGCCACCGCCACCCCGCCATTGCTCGGCGCCAAGGGCAGCGCCGATACGCCGGCGGCCGAACAGGCCGCGCTGGCGAAGGCCAAGCCGACCGATCAGCCGTTCGCGCGTCTGCGCGCAAAGAAGTTCGGCAGCAATATGTACGCGCTCGGTACCGAGGCCACCGGCGGCGAGCCGATCATCTACGGCAATCCGCACTTTCCGTGGACCGGCACCGAGCGTCTGTACCTGGCGCACCTGACGATTCCCGGCAAGATGGATATCGAGGGCGTCTCGCTGTACGGCGTGCCGCTGATCCTGATCGGCTTCAACGATCATCTGGCCTGGAGCCACACGGTTTCGACCGCGTATCGCTTCTCGCTGTATCAACTCGCGCTGAATCCGCTGAAACCGACGCAGTATCTGTACGACGGCAAGAGCACCGACATGACGGCGATACCGCTGTCGGTCGACGTGCTCAGCGATGACGGCAAGACGGTGACGACGCAGACGCGCACGCTGTACAAGACGCAGTACGGTCCGATGCTGGAGATCAAGCTCGGCGGCGTGCCGGTGCTGGGCTGGAACAACCTGGTCGGCTTCACGTTGCGCGATGCCAACCTCGAGAACAGCCGCCTGATCAACCAGTATTTCCGCTGGAATCTGGCGCAGAGCTTCGACGAGTTCAAGGCGCTGCATAAGAGCGTGCTCGGCACACCGTGGGTCAACACGGTGGCCTCCGGTCCCGGCGGCGATGCGTACTACGGCGACATCACCGTGGTGCCGAACGTATCGGACGCGAAAGCCGCCGCGTGCAAGCCGCCGATCAACGGCGTGCTGGTGAACTCGCTGATGCCGGGTCTGCCGATCCTGCAAGGCGGCCGCACCGACTGCCAGTGGGACACCGATGCGGATGCGCCGGCACCCGGCATCTTCGGACCTTCGCATCTGCCGACACTGGAGCGACCGGATTTCGTCGCCAACATGAACGATAGCTACTGGCTGACCAATCCGCTTCAGCCGGTCACCGACTTTGCACGCATCATCGGCGACGAAGGCACGCCGCGCTCCTTGCGCACGCGCCAAGGCCTGCTGCAGATCCAGCACCGCCTGGCCGGCGACGATGGCCTGCCCGGCAAACTGTTCAACCTGCAAAACCTGCAGCAGATCGTGCTATCTGCGCAGGTCTACAGCGGCGTATTGGCGCAGCAAGCGGTGCTGGAAAACCTCTGCCCGAAAGCCGGCGTCTACAACGTCGCGCAGATTTGCGCTTCGATCGGCCAGTGGGACAAGACCGCCAGCCTGACCTCGATCGGCATGCCGGAATGGCAGGAGTTCTGGACCAACATCAACGCGATTTCCGGCAACTACTGGAAGACGCCGTTCGATATCAACGATCCGGTCGATACGCCGCGCGATCTCGATACCGGCTCGTCCGCGGTGCGCAAGGCGCTGCACGATGCACAGAGCAAAATACAGGCGAACGGCATCGAGTTCAATGCGACCTACGGCGAGGTGCAGCATTCCGGCGTCAACGACGCCAGCATTCCGATCTTCGGTGCCGAAGGTGCGATCGGCGCGTTCACGGTGGCCGACACCGACGGGCTCACCAACGCCGGCTACGGCGTCAACTACGGCAACAGCTATATCCAGACGGTGACCTGGGATGACGGCGGCGTGCACGCGGAAGGCTTCCTGACCTATTCGCAATCGACCGATCCGGCCAATCCGCACTACAAGGATTTCACCCAGGCGTATTCGCAGAAGCAGTGGTACCGCTTCCCGTTCCACGACAGCGAAATCGCTGCCGCGAAGGAAAGCGTGATCGAACTGACCGGCGTGCAGGATTCGCCTTAGCCGCGAACTGAAATCAACGGAAGTCCCCTCGCCCCGCGTAGCGGGGAGAGGGTTAGGGAGAGGGGCGCCGGCGTGCATCGTCTCAACACCGGACGGTAGTGCGTGCTCAGACACCCCCTCTCCCTGGCCCTCTCCCCCACGTTCACGGGGGAGAGGGGATTTATGAAGAGAGTTCAGTACAAGTAGGTCGGGTTAGCGAAGCGTAACCCGACGATCGCCATCGGCGAGCCGCGAAAGTCGGAATATGACCAAAGGAAATGCCGCGGAACGCCGCGCCATTCCGACCTGCGAGCTTACGAGACAACACTTTAGGATGGCAGGAAATCCTTGAGATATTCGGCTTGGAGGGTCTTTAGGCTTGGCTCACTGTCTATCCGAAAATGTTCGTACACCAATTCGAGGGTTTGCAACATCGATTGAACCGCGGCAGCTAGTGCCTGCGCTGCGGTTGAATATGCGTTTGGATTGTAAAAGGTGCGATCTTCTTGATGTTCAATTCGTACTCCTAGTCCTGCGGGTGTCCAATGAATCCATTGCGAGAAATCTTCATACAGAGAGTAGAGTTCCTTTCCACGAACCGAATCGAATAGTGTTCCTTTGCCTATGGGCTGACCGGTTTCGTTCAAATGCCAAGTATTTTGGTAGGGAAAATCGAGCGTATCGGCCCCGCCTTTCCGAGCTGCCTTAGTAAAGTATTTTGGGCCATATTCTGCGAGCCGCTCACGCAAATCTTGCTCTACATCCGGATCAACAACTTGGCCAGCAGCCTTCCTCTTTTGAAGCACGCTCCAATCCGAAACAAGGGCATAAGCTCTCCATTGCAATGCTCGCTCTTGAGGTTCTGCGGCACACCACAGCAATGTGCAGAGCCCCTCGATCATGATTCGAGCAATCGACGCCGTATCGCTATATTGCCCAGCGTCGGTCAACACAAGCACCGACCTAACATGCTCTTGCTGCTTTACTAGAAAGCTGAACAACATGAAGCCGAAGTGATCGGAAACTCCACCTTTGAGCCCGCGTTCCAATACGCGGTCAGCCGTCAGGTGGAGTCTTTCCGCATGCTTGCGGAGTATCGGTAAATCCACCTCAGCTTTACGCATGATTTCGCAGAGCGCCCTGATGTAGGAAGCGTAGCGTGCGCTTCACGCACGACCTTGCCCAATAGTACACATCCAATTCGTGCGCGAAGAGCACGCTATATTTCTGTCATTCCCGCGAAGGCGGGAATCCAGCGTTCTTTCACTTCGCTGATCACGCCAGAACTGGATGCCCGCCTTCGCGGACATGACGATGCTTTTCAGGTTTCCCCTAGCAGCGAACGTAGCGAGCGCTCTTCCTCCACGTACACATCACATTGTGCGCGGAGCGCACACTACTGCTATTCATACAAGCCCACGATTCCGAAGTCCGAAAACGGCGAGACGACATCCACGGATGAGCGTCTAATAGCGCCATGCAACTCGACCCGACCACTTGCTATCGCGCCGTCAAGGCGCACGACGCGCGCTTCGACGGACGCTTCTTCGTCGCCGTATCGTCGACCCGCATTTACTGCCGGCCGATCTGCACGGCGAAGACGCCGAAGGCGCAAAACTGCCGCTATTTTCCGAGCGCGGCGGCGGCGGAATCGCTCGGCTACCGGCCTTGCCTGCGCTGCCGGCCGGAACTGGCGCCGGGCAATGCCAGCGTCGATGCGAGCCATCGTCTGGCACAGGCGGCGGCGAGCCTGATCGAGGACGGCGCGCTCGCCGACGACGGACTCGACGCCATCGCTGCACAGCTCGGGGTCACCGATCGTCATCTGCGCCGCGTATTTCAAAACGAATTCGGCGTCGCACCGGTGGCCTACGCGCAAACGCAGCGCCTGCTGCTGGCGAAGCGGTTGCTGACGGACACACAGTTGCCGATCACCGAGGTCGCCTTCGCCAGCGGCTTCGGCAGTCTGCGGCGCTTCAATGCCTTGTTCCATCAGCGCTACCGGCTCAATCCCGGACAGCTGCGCAAGTCGCGCAGCAGTAAAGCGCTGCCGCAGACGCTGAGCTTCGAACTGAGTTATCGGCCGCCATACGACTGGCCGGCGCTGCTGAAATTCCTCGGCGCGCGCTGCGTGCTCGGCGTCGAGGCGGTCGACGACAACACGTATCGGCGCGTCGTGCATCTGCAGCGCGATGCGCAGTCGCACATCGGTTGGATCGAAGTAATGCCGGTGCCGTGCAAGCACGCGCTACGCGTGCGTCTCGCCGACAGTCTTGCGCGCGTCGCCTCGCCGGTACTGGCGCGGGTGAAGCAACTGATGGATCTGTCGGCGCATCCGGATCAGATCGCCGCCGTGCTCGGCACGCTCGCTCGCAATCCCGGCCTACGCATGCCGGGCGCGTTCGATGCGTTCGAGATGAGCGTGCGCGCGGTGCTCGGCCAGCAGATTTCGGTGGCCGCCGCGCGCACGCTGGCGGGACGTTTCGCTGCCGCGTTCGGCACCCAGCTCGAAACGCCGTTCGAAAATCTGACGACGACGTTCCCGACACCGCAACGCATCACCAGCTGCACGGTCGACCACATCGCTGCGCTCGGCATCATCGCCGCACGCGCGCGTTCGATCCTGGCACTGGCGAACGCGCTGGCGAGCGGCGAACTGGTGCTGTCGCCAGGTGCCGACGTCGCCAGCACGCTGGAGAAATTGCGCGCGCTGCCCGGCATCGGCGAATGGACCGCGCAGTACATCGCGATGCGTGCGCTGGCCTGGCCGGACGCCTTTCCGCACAGCGATCTCGGCGTACTGCGCGCGCTTGGGCTTGGCACCACGCCGAAGCAGGCGCTCGCCGCCGCCGAGGCCTGGCGGCCGTGGCGCGCCTACGCGGTGATGCACCTGTGGCAGCGCGGACACTGAAACTTTTAAACTAAAGAGGACGATCATGAGCAACTATCGAAACTGCGAAACCTCACTCGGCACGATGCTGCTGGTCGCAAATGCGCAAGGACTCAGCGGCACCTACTTCGTCGATCAGAAGTATTTCCCGACGATTGCAGCGGACTGGCGCGAAACCGCCAACGATGCCGTGTTGAACGACGCCGCGGCACAATTCAAGGCTTATTTCGCTGGCAAGCTGCAGCACTTCGAGCTGCCATTGGCTGCCGTCGGCACAGCGTTCCAGCAAGCGGTGTGGTCGGCGATCTCGACGGTTGGCTACGGCGAACGCATCAGCTACGGCGAACTGGCGCGCCGTGTCGGTCGCGCCGACAGCGTGCGTGCCGCCGGCACCGCGACCGGACGCAATCCGCTCAGCATCATCGTGCCCTGCCACCGCATCGTCGGTGCCGACGGCAGCCTCACCGGTTATGCCGGCGGACTCGAACGCAAGCGACAACTGCTCGCATTGGAAGCGCGCAGCGCGGCGCCGCTATTCGCGCTGGAAGCCTGATCGGCGCCTATATCGATTGGTCGCGAGCGGCTGGCTTCGATCCGCAACGCGAGCGCGTGACATGGCTTCGGAGCAGTTCCGACTTGACTCTGGACCTGGGTCCAGACCTTAGTATTGAGGCGCCATCAATCTCGAGCCCACTGGAAATCGGACGATTGGGCATGACAACTGGACCCGGAGACGGAGAAATTTTTAGGGAACTGATTCACGATAGAGTTACGCACCACGCCTAACCGGGCTTGGCGCGCTTCAGCACAGGATCGATCGATTTAACCATGCGGTTCCGTCGTTTCATTGCAGCACTCATGATTCTGCTGAGCCTGACGGCTCAGGCCAGGACTGCGTTTGCCTGCGCGATGATGCCGGGCGCTGCGATGGCGCATTGCTGCTGCCCCAGCGACAGCAAGGATCAATGCCCGGAGAGCGTCGTCGGGCATCCATGCTGCGAAGTGGTGACGTCGACTGATGCCCCGCTGAGTCACGCGACCGCGACGGCATCCCTGGGATATCCCGCGCGTGACGGCTCCATCGAATCATTGCCGGTCGCCGCAATCGAATCACACTTCCGGCCAGCGGCATTCGACAGCGGCGATCGGCGTCCGCTCTATGCACGCCCCGGCAGCGATCAATATCGGGTTCGCCCGCAATACCTGCTGACAGCGCGACTGCGCTTGTAGATCGATGGTCTGGCGGCTCTTGATTTGAGCCGCAGCTGTTCCCGCGTTCGGCCGCCGTGGCCGAACCCGACCATCGAATCGTTAAGAGGCACCCCCCAATGTTTCAGCATCCATCGATGCGGCATGCGCCGTTGCAGCGGCCGTGTCTGTTTGTCTTCGCAGTGTTGCTCACGGTCTCGACCCAAGCCGCCAATCTGCCGACCGATCCGCTCGCGCACGAGCATCCATTCGACGCGGCGGCGATCGGCGCGGGCACGCCGCTATCGATTGGCGATGCCAGCACATTGGCGCTGACCGATCAGCCTCTGCTGAGCGGCCGCGAAGCATCGATCGCAGCCGACGAAGAACTCGCAGTGTCGGCCGCGCAGTTGCCGGACCCGAAGCTCATTGCCGGCATCAAGGATTTGCCGGTCGATACGCGCGAATCCTTCAGCGTGCGCGACGACAATTTCACCATGTTCTCGGTGGGGCTCAGCCAGGACTTCCCACGGGCCGATAAGCGACGCCTCAAGGGCGAACGTAAACGGCTTGAAGCTGCGGTCGGTCGTCTGGGACTGGAAGACAATCGCCGCGAGATCGGCCGCGATGCGGCTTTGGCGTGGCTCGATGTGTTCGAGGCCGAACATGCACTGAGGTTGACGCACGCGCTCGCTGAGGAATCTGCGCTGCAGTTGCAGTCGCTGGAGAGCGATTACCGCAGTGGCCGTGCGTCACAGGCGGACTGGCTCGCGGCCAGGGTCGAGGCGGGCCTGGTCAACGACAAAGAACAGGACTGGGTTCATCACGTTGAACGGCTGCGCGCCGCGCTGTCGCGCTGGATTGGCGATGCGGCCCGTCGTCCGCTCGCGGGCGATCTGGATGCGATTCCGGCACCGGTCGAGTTTCCCTTGCTCACTGCAGCCGTAGATCGGCATCCGATGGTTGCGGGTCTTGAGAAGCAGGTAGACGTTTCGGAAGCCGACGTAAAACTCGCACGTCAGGCGTACAAATCCGACTTCTCGATCGAAGGCTACTTCGGCTACCGAGCGGCGTATTCGGACTTTGCCGGTATCCAGGTCTCGATGGACCTGCCGTTGTTCACCGGAAATCGCCAGGACCGCGATCTCTCAGCCGCACTGAAGCAATCCGACGCCGCCCGCGATCGCAAAGCCGATGCACAGCGCGAACTTCACGCGCAGGCGACCGAGGACTACATCGATTGGCATCACGGACGTGAGCGCACCACGACGTTCGACAGCGACATCATTCCCGATGCAGGACGCCGCATCGCCGCGGCACAAAGTGCTTACGCCGCGGGCCGCGGCAGCTTCGATGCCGTACTTCTGGCGCGGCGCAGTCTGCTGGACACGCAGTTGCAAGGCCTTGCACTCGCCGTTGAAACCGCGCGCGCCCAAGTGCGCCTTCAATATTTCACCGCCACATTCGGAGCCGCCCGATGAATCGCAAATTCAAGCTGCCATTGTTGGGCGTACTGCTGATCGGCAGCGCTGTGTTGGGCTACGTGTTGATTCATCACCGGCACGCTTTGCTTGCGCCCGATCACACCGCCGCATCGGCACCCGTCGACACCACCCCCGGCGATCACAAGCCCTTGTACTGGTACGACCCTATGGTCCCGAACCAGCATTTCGACCATGCCGGCAAGTCGCCGTTCATGGACATGCAGTTGGTGCCGCGGATGCCTGAGGCAGATACCGCGGGCGGCACTGCGACTGCCGGCGCCGTCGCAATTGATCCGCGCGTCGTGCAAAACCTCGGCGTGCGACTGGCCTCGGTCGAGCAGGGCCAGTTCGCACGAGTGGTCGATACGGTTGGCACCGTCGCCATCGATGAGCGTCGCATCGAAGCCGTACAGGTGCGTGCTTCGGGTTGGGTCGAGCAATTGGCGGTGCGCGCGGTCGGTGATCCGGTGCGACGCGGACAACTGCTCGCCAGCGTGTATTCGCCCGAGCTGCTCGCCGCGCAGCAGGAATTCGTCATCGCACTCGGCTCGGGCGATGCGAATCTCATCCATGCGGCACATCAGCGCTTGCAGCTGTTCGGTCTCGCCGAAGCGCAGATCGCCCGCGTTGAACAGACGCGGCAGGCCGAGCGACGCATCGGCTACTACGCGCCTGTCGACGGTTATGTGATGGAACTCGGTGTGCGCCAGGGCGCAGCCGTACAGCCTGGAACGATGCTGTTCCAGTTGGCTGCCCTCGACACCGTCTGGATCAATGTCGACGTGCCGGAGACGCAGGCGGCCTGGATCAAGGCCGGCGATCGCGCGACCACCGAAGTGCCGGCCTTGCCTGAAGAACGTTTCGAAGGCAGCGTCGATTTCCTTTATCCGGAACTGAGCACGGCGACCCGCACGCTGAAACTGCGCTTGGTCATCAAGAACAGCGGCCAACATTTGCGTCCGGGCATGTTCGCCAGCGTGCGTTTACTGGGCACACCCAAAGAGCAGGTTCTGATGGTGCCGACCGAGGCGGTCATCAAAACCGGCGCACGCAGCGTCGTCGTCATCGCCGACGATGCGAGTCACTTCCAGCCGACGCTGGTGCGCGTCGGCGCCGAGTACGCCGGCAAGTCGGAAATCGTCGAAGGTTTAAGTCGCGGACAACAGGTCGTGGCGTCGGGTCAGTTCCTGATCGATTCGGAAGCGAACCTGCGCGGTGCTTTCGAGAACCTCGGTGGCCCCGATGGTGCTTCAAGCTTTACCGATCACAAGCTGATGCCGGCACCGAGCGAGGCGCGCTGACATGCTTGCCGCCCTGATTCGCTGGTCGATCCAGAACCGCTTCCTGGTACTCATGGGGACACTGATCCTCACGGCTTGGGGAGTGCACGCAACGCTATCGACACCGCTCGATGCGCTGCCCGATTTGTCCGATACCCAGGTGATCATCCGCACCGAGTTCGCCGGCCAGGCGCCGCAGGTGGTCGAGGATCAGGTGACCTATCCGCTGACGACGACGATGCTGTCGGTGCCCGGCGCACGCACGGTGCGCGGCTATTCGTTCTTCGGCGACTCCTACGTCTACATCATCTTCGACGACAAGACCGATCTGTACTGGGCGCGCTCACGCGTGCTTGAGTATCTCAATCAGGTCACCGGTCGATTGCCGCCGTCGGCGAAGCCGACGCTGGGGCCGGATGGCACCGGCGTCGGCTGGATTTACGAGTACGCGCTGGTCGATCGCGGCGGTCACTACGACATCTCGCAGCTACGTGCGCTGCAGGATTGGTTTCTCAAGTACGAACTGAAGAGCGTGCCGAACGTGGCCGAGGTCGCGAGCGTCGGCGGCCTGGTCAAGCAATATCAAGTCGTGCTCGATCCCGATCGCATGCGTGCCCTCAACATCGGCATCGATAAGGTCAAGCAGGCGCTGCGCGATTCGAACAACGAGACCGGCGGCTCTGTATTGGAATTGGGCGAAGCGGAATACGCGGTACGGGCGACGGGCTATTTGAGAACGCTCGACGATTTCCGCACGGTGCCTGTCGGTCTCGGCGCGAGTGGTACGCCGATTCTGCTGGGCGATGTCGCCAGGATTCAGATCGGTCCGGAGATTCGCCGCGGCATTACCGAACTCGACGGCAAGGGCGAAGCGGTCGGCGGCGTCATCGTCATGCGCGCCGGCAAGAATGCATTGGAGACGATCGATGCGGTGAAGGCGAAGATCGCAAGCCTGCAGCAAGGCCTTCCGAAAGGCGTGGAGATTGTGCCGACCTACGATCGTTCCGAACTGATCCATAACTCGGTAGCCACCTTGCGCGACCGGCTGATCGAGGAGTTCGTTGTCGTCACACTGGTCTGCGCATTGTTCCTGTTCCATTTGCGCTCGGCGCTGGTTGCCATCATCAGCTTGCCGCTTGGCATCGTCGCGGCCTTCTCGGTGATAAACTGGCAAGGCGTCAACGCCAACATCATGTCGCTCGGCGGCATCGCCATCGCGATTGGCGCGATGGTCGACGCCGCGGTGGTGATGATCGAGAACGCGCACAAGCATGTCGAAGCCTGGAATCACGCGCATCCGGATCGCAAGCCGACGATTGCCGAGCAGACAAAGCTGATCGGCGATGCCGCGGCCGAAGTCGGCCCCGCGCTGTTCTTCAGCCTGCTGATCATCACGCTGAGCTTCGTGCCGGTGTTCACGCTGGAAGCGCAGGAAGGCAAGCTGTTCGGGCCGCTGGCGTTTACTAAGACCTATTCGATGGCCGCTGCAGCGGGACTCGCCGTCACCCTGATTCCGGTGCTGATGTTCTATTTCATCCGCGGCCGCATCCCCGATGAGCGCAGCAATCCGCTCAATCGGATGTTGATCGCGCTGTATCGTCCGCTGCTGAGCGTGGTGTTGCGCTTTCCGAAAACCACACTGCTGATCGCCGCGCTGCTGTTGCTGCTGAGCGTCGTCCCCATCGCCAATCTTGGCAGCGAATTCATGCCGCCCTTGGTCGAAGGTGATCTGCTATACATGCCGTCGGCATTGCCGGGTCTTTCCGCCGACAAGGCATCACAACTGCTGCAGCAGACCGACAAGATGCTGATGCAGTTTCCGGAAGTCGAGCGCGTGTTCGGCAAGGTCGGCCGCGCCGAAACCGCGACTGATCCGGCAGGGCTGGAAATGTTCGAAACCACGATCCGTTTCAAGCCGCGCTCCGAGTGGCCGAGCGGCAAGACCCAGGATCAGCTGATCAACGAAATGAATGCGGCGCTGAACATTCCGGGCCTTGCCAATCTATGGGTGCAGCCGATCCGCAATCGCATCGACATGCTGTCGACCGGCATCAAGAGTCCGGTCGGCGTGAAGATCGCGGGGCCTGATCTGAAGGTCATCGAGCGCATTGGCGAACAGGTCGAAACCGTGCTCAAGGACGTGCCGGGTACGCGATCCGCCTATGCGGAGCGCGTCCAGGGCGGTCGCTATGTCGAGATCCATATCGACCGCGTGCGTGCGGCGCGCTTCGGCTTGAGTCTGGCCGACGTACAGCAAGTCGTAGCGCTCGCCATCGGCGGCGAAAATGTCGGCGAGACTGTCGAGGGCTTGCAGCGCTTCCCGATCAACATTCGCTATCCGCGCGAATTGCGCGACTCGATCGACAAGCTGCGCGTGCTGCCCATCGTCACTGCAGCGGGTGCGACCACCACGCTCGGCGCAGTTGCCGATCTCGTCGTCACCGATGGACCACCGCAGCTGCGCAGCGAGAATGCAAGGCTCAACGGCTGGGTCTATGTCGACATCAGCGGTCGAGACCTCGGCTCTTACGTGAGCGCCGCGCGGAAGCTCGTCAGCGAACGGGTCGAACTACCTCCGGGCTATTCGATCGCCTGGTCGGGACAGTTCGAATATCTGGAACGGGCGACCAAGAAGTTGCAGTTGGTGGTGCCATTCACGCTGCTGATCATCTTCGTGTTGCTCTACCTGAGCTTCCGCAGTTTCGTCTCCGCGGCGTTGATCATGGGGACATTGCCGTTCGCACTGGTCGGTGGCTTGTGGCTGCTGTATGTCCTCGGCTACAACTTCTCGATCGCTTCGGCGATCGGCTTCATCGCGCTGGCGGGTGTCGCGGCCGAGTTCGGCGTGATCATGCTGATCTATCTTGATCAAGCCATCGAGAAGCGGCGCCGGACCGATCGATTCCATTCCGAGGCCGACTTGACCGAAGCAATCGAAGAGGGCGCAGTCCTGCGCGTCCGCCCGAAGGCGATGACCGTCGCGGTGATCGTCGCCGGCCTGCTGCCAATCATGTTTGGAGGCGGCACCGGCGCCGAGGTCATGCGCCGCATCGCGGCGCCGATGGTCGGCGGCATGATCACCGCACCGATTCTTTCGATGTTGCTCTTGCCCGCCGCTTACTTCCTTATCCATCGACGACGCATTGGGCACGATTCAAATCCCACGAGCTGAGGCTGAAAAGTCGCGGCTTGCACGGATGTCCGCAGACCCGCTCGGCCACGCGATCCGGCGCAAAGTCACAACCGGAATGCGGTTACCGCTACAGTAGCCCCATCAAAGGGGACGGGGATGCGGTTTTTCATATCGATGATGCGGCGCGCGATCCGCGCGAGTGCATCTGGATTTCCGATCGCACAGGCGACGCCATGAGCGTCAAGCCGTCGTTCTTCGCCGAACTGCAGCGTCGCCACGTCTACAAGGTCGGCGCGATGTACTGCGTTGCCGGCTGGCTCCTAGTGCAGGTGGTCACGCAGGTGCTGCCAATCTTTCATATCGGCGACGTCGTCCAGCAGATATTGGTATTGACGGTGATCGCCGGGTTTCCGGTTGCGCTGGTGCTCGCCTGGATATTCGATGTCACGCCGCAGGGTATCGTGCGGACCGATGCGCAGGTGCCGGCAAGCGGCGCAGCGGCCGCCACCCGTATCGGGCGACGCCCCATCGACCGCCGCCTCAACGTCATGCTCGGCGGACTGTTGCTCATTGCACTGGCTTACCTCGCGGCCGAGCGCATGGCTTGGGTGCCGCGGCCGGCGCACCGCACTGCGGACAGTAATCCCTCGATCGCAGTACTGCCCCTGGTGAATACCGGCGGCGATCCGGCCAACGAGTATTTTTCCGATGGCCTTTCCGAAGAGCTGATCGCGGTGCTGGCCAAGATTCCCAAGCTCAAGGTGGTCGGCCGCAGTTCGTCGTTCCATTTCAAGAACAGCAGTGAAGACAGCAAGACCATCGGCCAGAAGCTCGGGGTGGCGCAACTGCTCGAAGGCAGCGTGCTGAAGCAGGGCGAACGCGTGCGCATCGTCGCCGAACTGGTCGAGGCGGATGACGGCCATCAGCTATGGTCGGAGACCTATGATCGCGAGTTGAAAGACATCTTCGCCGTGCAGACCGAGATCGCCGAAGCGGTGGCAAGCCAGCTCAAGCTGCGTCTGCTCGGCAGTACCGAGCGGGCGCAGGCTGCGTACAAGACCGCCAACCTCGGCGCCTACAACGCCCTGCTGCAAGGCGATTTCTTCCGTCGGCGCTTTACGCTCGAGGACTACCGCAAGGCGCTGGATTACTACAACCAGGCGATCCAGCTCGATCCCGGTTACGCGCTGGCCTATGCGCGCTTGTCGTGGATCTGGCGCGGCATGGCGGCGATCTGGCTGGATGCGGATGAAGTCGGCGACGGCTATGCCCGCGCACGCGCGGCGGCGCAGCAGGCGCTGGCGCTGGCACCGGATCTCGCCGAAGCACACGAAGCACTCGGCTGGGTGTTGATGACCCCGGATCTCGACCTGCCGGCAGCGGGCGTCGAAATCCGGCGCGCCGTTGAGCTGGCGCCGACCGACTCGGTAATGCAGAACGCACTCAGTTATCTGCTCGCTGCGGAAGGCCGGCTGAGCGAAGCGGATGCCGTTACGCGCAAGGCGATCGCGCTCGATCCGCTGGTGGTTCCGCCGTATCTGAACCTGGCACGCATCCTGATGGCCCGCGGTCAGCTGGACGAGGCCGCCGCCACGCTGCAGAAAGCCATCGAACTGCAGCCAACGGCATCGCATCAATACGCCTATCTCGTCACCGTCGATCTGCTGCGCGGGGATTCTGCCGCCGCATTGCGCGATGCCGAGCGCGAGCCTGAGGGTTTCTGGCGCAACTACGCACGTGCACTGGCGCAGCAGCGCAGCGGCGACAGCGCCGGTGCAGACCAGGCGCTGCAGCGCTTCATCACCAGCGACGGCGTGACCGGCGCGTTCCAGGTCGCCGTGGTCTATGCGCTGCGCAAGGATCCGCAGCGGATGTTCGAATGGCTCGACAAGGCCTACGCCATCCGCGATTCCGGACTGACGCAGCTGCTGGTAACGCCGTTCCTGCTCGATTACAAAAGCGATCCGCGTTTTGCAGCCGTCTGTCGCCAGCTCAAGCTCGATACGCCGTGTTCGTGAGTGCTTCGCTGTGAGCTAAAGGGGGGCGTCGCCCCGTTCGGCCGCGCGATGCGGCCCAAAGTCACAACCGGAATGCGGTTACCGCTACAGTAGCCCCATCAAAGGGGACGGGGATGCAGTTTTTCATATCGGAGTTGCGGCGCCGCAATGTGCTGCGGGTGGCTGCGTTCTATGCGGCCGGCGGCTGGTTGCTGGTGCAGATCGCCACACAGGTGCTGCCGTTTTTCGATATTCCCAACGGGGTCGTGCGGATTGTCGTGATCGCCATCGCGCTGGGCTTTCCGGCCGCACTGCTGTTCGCCTGGTTCTACGAGCTGACGCCGCAAGGCCTGAAGCTGGAAAGCGAAATTGCCGCCGATGCATCGATCACGCGCCAGACCGGCCGCAAGCTGGACCGCTGGATCAGCGTCGTGCTGGGGCTGGCAGTGGTGCTGTTGCTGGCGGACAAGCTGGTGCTGAACAAGACCGCGCACTTGGCGAATTTCAACGGCGGCGACGACAAATCCATCGCCGTGCTGCCGTTCGCAAACCTGAGCCGCGATCCCGACAACGCCTTCTTCGCCGACGGCATGCAGGACGAAATCCTGACCAAGATTTCGAAGATCGGCGCGCTGCGCGCGGTGTCGCGCACCTCGACCCAAGCTTACGGCAGCGCGCCCGGCAACATTCCGGAGATCGCGCGCCAGCTCGGCGTCGCCAATATCCTCGAAGGCAGCGTGCAGAAGGCCGGCGCCGCGGTGCACATCAACGTGCAGCTGATCCGCGCGGCGACCGACGAACACCTGTGGGCGGAGAGCTACAACCGCAAGCTCGACGACATTTTCGGCGTCGAAGGCGAGGTCGCACAAGCCGTGGCCGATGCGCTCAACGCAAAACTGAGCACTGCCGAGAAGGCCGCGGTTGCAGCTAAGCCGACCACCAACACTGCAGCCTACGAAGCCTATCTGCGCGGTCGCGCGCGCGTCGCCGCGTCGTACTCGTTTGCATCTGCATCGAGCGCTGTCGGCGACTTCCTCGAAGCGGTGCGGCTCGATCCTGCGTTCGCACTGGCCTGGGCGCAGGCCGCGATCAGCATGAGCATTTTCTATTTCGACGGTCTCGACCAGCCGCGCAGCAACGCCGCGGCCGTACGCGAAGCCGCCGAGACCGCGCGCCGGCTGCAGCCCGACCTCGCCGAGGCGCTGCTCGCGCACGGCTATTACCTCTATCGCGTGGAACACGACTATCCCGGCGCGCTCGAGGATTTCCGGCTCGCACTGGAAAAGCAGCCGAACGATGCGCTGATCCTGCATTCGATGTTCCTGGTCGAACGCCGGCTCGGCCACTGGGATCAAGCGCTCGCGCATGTCCGAACGGCGATCGACCGCGATCCGCGCAACGTCAGCATCATCGCGCCGGCTGGCTGCGAAGGGTTCAACTACGTGCGCCGCTTCGACGAAGCGCGCGCGCTGCTCAACCGCGCGTTGCAGATCACGCCCGACGAACCCAACACCTTCGCCTGCCTCGCGCAGATCGAACAGAACCTCGGCCATCTCGACACCGCTGAGTCGCTGCTGACGAAGGCGCAAGTCGATGTGCATGAAGTCAACGGCCTCACACGCATCTCGCAACTGATGTACCGCCGCCGCTACGGTGAACTGGTACAGCTGCTGCAGGCCTCGCTGCCGTCCGACGACGCGCGACTGGTCGGGCGCGACCTGCAGAATCTGGTGTATCTCGGTTATGCACAGAAATGGTCGGGCGATGGCGACGCTGCCAAGCGCAGCTTCGAACGCCTGATCCATGTATTGCAGCAGAGTCCGGACGCGATGGAGCACACCGAGATCGTCGGCTATCAAACGCTCGGGCTGGCCTATGCCGGACTCGGCGATGCGGTCGCCGCGCAGAAGGCGGCGACACAAGGTGTCGAGAAAAACCGCAACGATGCGATCAAGGGGCCGGTGGCGCAGATCGCGCTCGCGCAGGTTTACACGCAGACCGGCAATCGCGACACCGCGATCGCGCTGCTGCCACAGCTGCTGCAAATTCCCGCGGGACTCAATCCGGCATTGCTGCGACTGGACCCGATCTGGGATTCGATTCGGGATGATCCGCGGTTTGCGAAGATGGCGCTGGATGCGTCGACATCGACTTCGAACGCTAAGAAATGAGCGAGTGCGCGCGCTTGGAAGTTCTAAAATAAGTGCAACAATTCGGCCTCCGCCTTTGCTTTAAATAAGCTGACTGCAAATGCAAGCATTCGACGGCCTAGAAGCATGAGCACAATCGTCAAGATTGGCGGCGTTGCTCTTGCGATAGCCATAGCTTGGCTATTCATTGCAGCGATCTTGGCGCTTCAATTCTGGCCAGAGGTTCCGCATACAGCTCGCGGTTGGATCGCGTTCATAACCTTCGGGCCTCCGCTATACATATTGGGTGAGGCGATCTCTGACCGGCTCCACTCAAAAAGGCGTCGAAGCGGGCGTCAAGACGAGCTCGGATTTGGTGACACGCGACAAGATCTCTCATACCTGCGGATCGCCGCAGGCGTGGCGCTCGTCGTTGGGGTTGTCGTAGCGGTGCTTGGTATCTCGTGGCTGTTGGGTAAAACGTAGATCGAGCGCGCAGGCGCCATCAGTTGCTGGCGCAAGGCACTGTTCTACTTCGCGGACAGACCACCGTCATCCCTGAAGGATTCAGCGCTTGATCGAACCCAGCAATC
Organism: Nevskia sp.; assembly: GCA_028291645.1. Taxonomy (GTDB): domain Bacteria; phylum Pseudomonadota; class Gammaproteobacteria; order Nevskiales; family Nevskiaceae; genus Nevskia. The sequence continues at coordinate 5,331 of JAQGNU010000089.1, read as the reverse complement.
CCCTCAGCAACTGCTGACCGAGTTGCCGTCCGACCGTCGACGCGACACTGCGCGCCGCGCTCTTCAGCGCGGCATCGAGCACGGTCTGCTGCTGGCGACCGCGCGGCGCTTCGCGCGCCGGCGGAGGTGCAGGTGGTGGTGCCGATTTCGCGCTGCCATGTCCCCAGGCGGCTTCGGCCTGTTGATGCCAGTCGGCATCGGCGGGCGCTGCATCCGCTGCGGCGGGCGCCGCATTCGAAGTCGCCGCGGCTTGCGCACGTCCGCCGAGTTTTTCGTAGGCCGATTCGCGATCGACGGTCTGATCGTACTTGCCGGCGACCGGACTGCGGCTCATCACCGCCTTGCGTTCTTCCGGCGTGATCGCGCCGATGCGCGAGCGCGGCGGACGCACCAGCACGCGCTCGACGATGTTCGGCACACCGCCCTCGCCGAGCGTCGACACCAGCGCTTCGCCGACGCCGAGCTGCTGGATCACTTCGGATACGTTCAGCTTCGGATTCGCACGGAAGGTTTCGGCGGCGGAGTTGACCGCTTTCTGATAGCGCGGCGTGAACGCGCGCAGCGCGTGCTGCACGCGATTGCAGAGCTGGCCCAGCACGCTGTCCGGCACGTCGAGCGGATTCTGCGTGACGAAATAGATGCCGACACCTTTCGAGCGGATCAGGCGCACGACCTGCTCGACTTTCTGCACCAGCGCTTTCGGCGCGTCGTTGAACAGCAGATGCGCTTCGTCGAAGAAGAACACCAGCTTGGGTTTGTCCAGATCGCCGGCTTCCGGCAGCTTCTCGAACAGCTCGGCCAGCAGCCACAACAGGAAGGTCGCGTAGAGCTGCGGCTTTTGATACAGCACATCCGCGGCGAGCACGTTGATGACGCCCTTGCCGCTGAGGTCGGTGCGCATCAGGTCATTCAGATCGAGCGCCGGCTCGCCGAAGAAATGATCGGCGCCATCCGATTCGAGTTGGATCAAGGCACGCTGGATCGCGCCGACCGAAGCGCTGGTGACCAGACCGTAATCCGCACCGAGCGACTTCGCGTTCTGCGCGACGTAGCTCAACGCGCTCTTCAAATCTTTCAGGTCGAGCAGCAGCAGACCGTTGTCGTCGCAATACTTGAACACCAGCGACAGCACCGCTTGCTGCACGTCGGACACATCCAGCAGACGTGCGATCAGCAACGGTCCCATTTCCGAAATGGTCGCGCGCACCGGATGGCCGGATTTTCCGAACACATCCCAGAACACCACCGGATAGGCCTGCACTGCATAGCCATCGAGGCCGACGGTCTGCGCGCGTTCGCTCAGCTTCGGCTTCAAGGTCCCGGCCTGCGAGATGCCGGACAGATCGCCTTTGACATCGGCTGCGAACACCGCGACACCGAGATCAGAGAAACCTTCAGCGAGCGCCTGCAAAGTCACCGTCTTGCCGGTGCCGGTGGCGCCGGCGACGAGTCCATGACGATTGGCATACTGCGCCAGCAGCCACTGCTGCGGGTCTGCGGGGTTGGGGCCTTTACCGATCAGCAGTGCGTTATCCATGAGTTCGTTCTGGTGTGGGTTGATCGATGGGAACAGCGGCCCGCATATCTTCGGCGCGCTCAGTGCCGCCGCGCAATGGTAACGAGTGAGTCAGCGCTGCAACTGTGCCAGTGCCTCCGCTGCGAGTTTGCGGGTCAATTCGCCTGCGGGCATCGCCACCGCCAGCCGCGCCGCCTGACCCGACCACAGCGACATGAAATCGCCCGAGCCGGCCGGCTCGGCTTTCGCGCGCAAGGGCGCGAGCGCGCCGCCGGCGAGCGGAAAGTCCGGAACCTTGTCGCTGATCGGTCCCTGTTCGCGCATCAGGCGATTGACGATGCCGCGTGCCGGCCGACCGCTGAACAGATTGGTCAGCGCGGTCTGATCGTCCTGCGCTTGCAGCAAGGCGGCGCGATGCACCGGCGAGATCGTCGCTTCGGGCGTGAGGAGATACGCGGTGCCGATCTGCACCGCGGCGGCGCCGAGCGCGAATGCAGCGACGATGCCGCGCGCATCGGCGATGCCGCCGGACGCGATCACCGGCACGCGCACCGCGTCGACGATCTGTGGCAATAGCGCAAACGTACCGATCTGCGTGGCAACGTCGGTGCTGAGGAACATGCCGCGATGGCCGCCGGCTTCGGCACCTTGCGCGATCACCGCATCGCAACCGCGCGCTTCGAGCCAGCGCGCTTCCGCGACCGTCGTCGCCGACGAAAGAACCTTCGCGCCGCTCGCACGCACGCGATCGAGCAGCACTGCGTCCGGCATACCGAAATGGAAACTGACCACTTCGGGCTTGAGTTCCTCGACCAGTTCGCAATAGCGCTGATCGAATGGCGCGCGGCTCGCGCTCGCAATGGGGGCATCCGCATCGATACCGAGTTCGCGATAGTACGGCGCCAGTTGCTGCTGCCACTGCGCCTCGCGCGCGGCATCGACAGTCGGCGCGCGATGGCAGAAGAAATTCAGGTTGATCGGCTTAGGCGTCGCCCGCCGGATCGAGGCGAATTGCTGGCGCAACTGTTCGACGCTCAGCATTGCACAGGGCAGCGAACCGAGACCGCCAGCTTGCGCCACCGCAATCGCCATCGCCGTTCCATTCGCCCCCGCCATCGGCGCCTGAATGATCGGCAGTTCGATGCCGAGCAAATCTTGTATGCGCATATCCGGCCACATCTGCGTTCCCCGTCGAAGGCCTGCAGCACCAGCCTACCCGGCCGAGCCGGATGCAATGTTACGCTCGGCTCGGCCGACATGATCAAATGATCGCGCGACACGGCATTTGTTGAATCCGCTCGATGCGAAAAGGCGCTCGGAGTAATCTAAGTAATCGGTAATCTATGGTTATTTACTCCGACCACTTTTCACTTTTTCAATGTGAATAATAATATTAAACATGAAAGATAAGCTCGCCATTCGCTGCTTCATTGCCGCTGTAATCATCCTTAGTTGCTGGGGAATAGTAGGTGCATTGATTAGTGGGCGAATCCCTTTTATCGCTTCGAGCGTGGTTCGCACATTAGCGAATATTTGGATTCCGGCGTTGACGGTCGGTGGATGGTTTTTGGCACTCGCATCTTCCCGTGATTCAAGAGATGTACTCGGACGGAGGAAGATGGTTGAACTCTATGCGAAATTTGGAAAGACGAAAGCGTCGGTATTTGTGGCCTTATCGGGGCTTTTTTGGTACGTAATATTTTTGGGAGCTGGTAACGCGGGCATCTCGAAATCCACGGTGTTTCTATCCTCGTTATTACCCTCGACGAATGTAGTCCTCGACGTTCCTTTTCTCGGCGTCCACAATTTTTCCGGAAGGACGAGTTCGCTTCAGTGGATGAAAATCACCATTGATGGGCATGTAGATCAGTTTTCTTACCCGGCATCTCGTCTCACATTTCTGCCGTGCGCCAGCGACAAGATACGCATCTCTGGAAACTCAAGCTGGGTCGGCATCCGCGTGAATCACGTCGAGTGCAGTCCGTAGCTCGCTTGTGCGGGTAGATAAAGCAAAAGGGGCTGGAGTAAATAAAACGTTTTCATTTTGTTTGTGATGCGCCACGGCGCTAGCATACGACGCAGTTCAGGCTGCGGTGCCGTAGCGCGGATCAGCCGCCGACCAGTATCGCCACCGGCAGTTCGGCGAACAGCTGCGCAATGCGCAGCTCGGCGCCGGAGGGTTCGAGCGCCGCATCGGTCAGGACGTTGTGCCAGCGCCGCTGACGCAGATGCGGCGGCATCAGTAGGACTGTATCGGCCCAGCGCTGCGGCGGGATCGCCGGCATGGCTGCATCGCCCAGCAAGGCCGAGGGATACAGGCTGGTCGCAACCAGCAGCGCGCGATCGCCGTGCGCGCGTACGAATCCGAGTACATGCGCCGCGGCCGTGCCGCGGACTTTCAGCGGCAGATAGACGCCTCGTGCGAACAGTTCGGGTGCAGCAGCACGTGCACGCAAGGTCTGCGCGATCAAGCGCTGCTTGAAGCGGCCGTCGCGCCAGCCTTCGAGCAGAGTGCTTAGCGGCAGCTGCTCGGCCAAGGCGGCGGCGCGTGCGGCGAAATCGACCGGCCGCCGATTGTCCGGATCGACCAGGCTGAAATCCCACAACTCGGTGCCTTGATACAGATCCGGCACGCCCGGCGTGGTCAGACGCAGCAGCGTTTGCGTGAAGCTGTTGACGGCACCGGCGACGGCAATGCGCTCGACGAAGGCTTGCAGCTCGCGCAAAAACCCGGGTGCGCGTGCGGGATCGAGCAGCGCCTGCAGAAATTCCTTGCAGGCCAATTCGTAGGCCAGGTTCGGTTCGATCCAGCCGGAGCGGCGCTTGGCTTCGCGCACCGCTTTTTCCTGCCAGGCGGCGAGACGTTCGCTTAAATCTTGCAGACCCTCAGCGTCGTCGGCCTGCAGGTTCAGCGGCCAGGCACCCACCAGCATCTGGTAAAGAATGTATTCGTCGGTCGCATCTGGGCCTTTGACGCTGTCGTGCTGCGGTTTCAGTAGCGCGTTCAACTCGCTCCAGCGGCGCGCGGCGCTCGTCCAGGCCTGCGGCATTTCGCTCAGCACCGCCAGCCTTGCGCGCAGATCTTCGCCGCGCTTGTGATCGTGCGTCGCCGTTGCCAGCATCGCCAGCGGATAACGCCGCAGGCGTTCGCTGCAGAGCTGATGGAACGCATCGGCACTCAGCGTGAACTGGCCTGGGTTGGCGCCGACTTCGTTGCGTGACAGCAGGCGGCCATGCCGGTAGAACGCGGTGTCTTCGACCGATTTCGCCGCCACCGGCGAGGTCAGCTGCTGAAAGCGTGCGAGTGCGCGCAGACGCAGACGCACCGCCGTCGCGCCCGACGCGGCCTGCGGCGCTTCGCCGCCGAGCCAGCGATCGATCAACTCGACCAGCGCGCGTTCGCCCGGACGGCAAGTGCGCTGCGCCTCGACCACCACCCGCAGCATGATCGCGGCGTCTTCGCGGCTGCGGCCGCGCGCATCGGCATAGGTGCGGTACACCGGAAAATGCACCAGCAGTTCGGTCAGCACGCGGCGGATCGCACCCAGCGTCCAGTCGCGCGACTTCGCCTCGCTGCGCGCGATCGCATGTAGCGCATGCGCGCAGGCATTGAAGTCGGCGGCCAGCAATTCCTGCGGAATGCGGCGTCGCGCACTGCGCTCCTCGTCTTCGAAACCGCTGCTGCTGCCGGAGCGCTCGACCCACAACTGCGTCAACGGCGCTTCGCCGGCGGGATCGTGCAACAGCGCGCCGACTTCATTCATGAAGACATAGCCGGAGGTACCATCAGTGCGCCAGTCGCGCGCCAACAGTTC
>JAQGNU010000014.1 GCA_028291645.1 Nevskia sp. | reverse complement strand
GCCGACGGTCCAGGCATCCTAGGCCAGTCGTTCCGCCGGCTTTTGTTCAGCCGCGTACAACTTGTGGTCTGCGCCGGCACCTGCATGCATAAAAAGCGGCAAGGACCGTACCGATCCGACCGGCGCGCCAGCGCTAATGACGACGCTCCCGGCGCCCCGAACTGCAGCCCGATCGGTTCGTGCGAGACCGCGGTCGAGCATTTGCCAAGCTTGATGGATTCCATCAGCAGCTGAATATTCGCGAACGAGCGTCAGCGCGTGGCGATGAGCCGGCGCAAGCATCGACCGGCTCAATCATGAACGTCCCCGCAGCGGCGCTGCGACCATGACGATCACCGTACCGGCGCAGATCGCTGTGAACTTGTCTGGACACGCCCATTCCATTGCCAGCGCTCGCAAAACCGCCCGCGACGGTCTGAATTTTGCTGCGTAGTCTTTTAACTTTTTGGGCGGATTTCGCGGCGCTGCCAATGCCAACAGGCGGCAACGATTTGGGCGCATCGGTGCAAGACACACCGACCTGACCGGCAGACGCTGCAAGGCTCTTCGACCTGGCATCCGCGTTCCGCTGTACGACCGGAGATTTCTGATATGCAGCGCAAATGGTTGATCATGGCGGCCGCCTCGCTGGCGTTCTTCTTCGTCACCGGCACCACCTTCACGTCGCTCGGCGTGGTGCTCTATACGATGGTCGCGGAACTGCACTGGTCGCAGTCGGCAGCCGGCTTCAGCTTCTCGCTGCTGGGCCTGTCCTGCGGACTGTCGAGCCATCTGCCGGCGGTGACGATGAAATGGGTCGGCTCGCGCTGGACGCTGTTCGCCGGCGGCATGGTGCTGGCACTCGGCTTCGCGCTCGCCGCGGTCTCGCACACGCTCGGCGTGTTCTTCGTTGCGACCACTTTGATGGGCATCGGCTTCACGCTGATGGCGCCGGTGCCGGGCATCTATCTGATCGCCACCTGGTTCCCGAAAACCTCGTCGCGCATGATCGGCTTCTACTTTATGGCCGGCGCCTGCGGCGGCGTGTTCGGTCCGCCGCTGGTCGAAATGATCGTAGACCTCAGCGGCAGCTGGCGTCTGCACTGGGCGATCATGGCCGGCGCCGCAGCGGTGATCGGCATACTGAGCGCGCTGGTGGTGAAGGATCTGGTGCCGATCAAGCACGCCGACGAAGTCGAACGGATCAACAAGCTCGGCCCGGCCTCGGGCACGCCGGTCGATGCCGACGAACCGCTGTGGACCTCGCGCCAGGCGGTGATCACGCGCCAGTTCCTGCTGATCGCGCTGGCGATGGTGATCGTGCAGACCGCGGTGACGACGATCCACAGCATGTTCGTCACCCACATCGTGCACCTCGGCGGCAGCCGCGCGTTCGGCGCGTTCGCGATGAGCGCGCTGGCATTGACCGGCACGCTGACCAAAGGTATTGCCGGCGCGGTCGCTGAGCGCGTGCATCCGAAGACGCTGCTGGTCGGCGGCATGGTGCTGCAGTGCCTCGCCTTCCTGCTGCTCGGTCTGGCGCATATGCCGGTGATGGCCTATGCGTTCGCAGTAATCTTCGGCGCCGGCTGGGGCGCAAGCTGGCTCAGCGCGCACGTGCTGCTGCTGCGTTACTTCGGTCGCAACGCGGCCGCGGGCGTGGTCGCCACCGCGACGATGGTAACGACGGCCGCAGTGCTCGGCCCTGTCACCGCCGGCATGATTGCCGACAGCACCGGCAGCTTCACGCCGATCTTCTTCGTCTACGTCGTGCTGCTGGCGATCGCGGTGGCGTCGACTTCGCTGATGCGCGCACCGCGCAAGCACGGCTCCCAGGAAGAACCGCGGCGCGAGACCGCGTCTGGGGGGCGCACAAGCAGTGATCTCGGCAGTGTCGGCGAGCCGCTGCGCGCGTCTGAATAAATTCGACGCGGGCTTGCCGCTCAAATGATCTGCCGGCGATCAGAATAGGTCGACATAGACCAGGCGCATTTCGCTTAAAGTATTGACCGACGTTGCCGTGCGGCCTAGTCCGCCATGGCTTTCGCCGATGCAGCGTCAATGCTTAGAGGAGACCGCGAATGTTTCGTCGATTCTTCGATGTGCCGCAATTAGGTACCGCATTTCGGCGGTCTAATTCGCGTTAGGTCTCTCGAAGCACCACTCGCATGAACGTCGAAGCTTCGCTCACCCAGAACATCGGAGCTATTGGCGGCGTTCATGTTCGTTCGATCGTTGGCGATAGCCCTGCGTTCGAGAACGCCGACTTCCTCTTCGGTGCCGATAGCGTTGTTGCCGAACTGAAGTCATTGGATGAAGACAAGATCTTAGATGAAGGCGTCATCCAAGGCGCTTCCGAACTCTATCTGCAAGAGCTGCCGAACGATCCCACGCTGCCCATCATCTTCGGAGAAGTGCTCACCACGACCGCCGGCCGCTCGGAGGCATTTGCGCGGAAGATAGCAGCTTTGTATGAGAAGCCCATCAAGCGCATGGTTGAGAAGGCTAATCGCCAAATCAAAGACACCGTCGCCGCCCTCAACGTTCCGATGGCCAGAGGCCTCTTGATCATCGCGAACAACAGACACAGCGCCATCGATCCGGCTCACGCTCACTATCTGCTGCAGCGTGTGCTGAGGCGGCAAACGTATGGCAGCATAAACGCGGTTGTCTACATGTCTGCCGGACAGAAAGTTACGTTGCCCGGTGCCCAACACCCTGTCGACGTATTCTTTGAGCTACGCCGTGACAGACTGCCGCCCGTACAGCCAGACTTTATTACCAAATTCAGAGAGGTTTGGTATCGCTGCTTATCACAAGAACGAGGGATCGATGAGTACCATGAAGTACAGATCGATGAGGGCACTCTCATCCAGCTCGAAAATCGCACAGAGACCTAACCCTGATGGTTCCTACGCTTTAGTGGACACTCTGAACTAACCATTCAGGAGTCTACAGGCGGAACAGGCTGTCGGCCGCCAGACACCAAGCAGGAAGCACTTGTAATGAACGTTGAGAAATCAGCCCGCCCTGTGCTTGCCGGAAAGTGCCTGTGCGGCGCCGTCGAGTACGCGGTGGCCGATGAATTCGTGTATGCCGCGAATTGCCACTGCTCCGCTTGCAGACGAGCGACGGGTTCCGCCTTCAAGCCCTTTGCGGGCATCGAGCGCAGCAAGCTGGCCATCACCCAGGGCGCGGACAAGCTGATGCTCTTTGGCGACGATCACGGCTGCGACACGCGCTGCAAGCTGTGTGGTTCCTTGCTCTATTCGGTGGTCCGCGAGGGCATGTTCGTCCACGTCACCATGGGCAGCCTCGTCGACGATCCGGCCATTCGCCCGACCAAGCATATCTTCGTAGGCTCCAAGGCAGGCTGGTTCACCATCACCGACGACCTGCCCCAATACCGGGAACATGCGGGGACTGCGGAACCCAGCGGCGAATAGGCTCGTCGTCGAGGACATTCCCGCATCGGCTTCGTACCGGTGCAGCGCAAGAGTCCCGTATTCCGCGATCATGGGCAATTTCACCGGTGCCCATCGGTGCTTGTGGAAAACTCCAGCCAGCGCCCGATCTCGGCCTGCTGCGCACCGAACTTGCCGAGCACGTATGAAACTGCATCGGCACCGAGCAGCAGACGCAGCGGCGGTTCGCTTGCATCGACCACCGTCAGAATCGCCTGCGCCGCCTGGTCGGGATCGCCGCGTTCGTGGCCCGCATGTTCGTCGAGCAGCCGCTTGCAGTTGCCGGTTGCAGTGGTGTCGTAATCGGCAATCGGCTGCGCAGCGACGACGCGCGAACGGCCGGCGAACTCGGTGCGGAAACCGCCCGGCTCGATCATGATGACTTTGATGCCGAACTCGGCGACTTCCTGCGCCAAGGTTTCGCAGATGCCTTCGAGTGCGAACTTGCTGCCGGAGTAGATGCCGAGGCTCGGCCAACCGACCAGGCCGGATACGGAAGTGACGTTGACGATGCGGCCACCGCGACGCGCACGCATTGCCGGCAGTACGGCCTGCATCATCGCGACGGCGCCGTAGACATTCACTTCGAACTGCGCGCGGATTTCGGCAAGGCTGGCTTCCTCGACGCCGGCGACCAGGCCGTAGCCGGCGTTGTTGACCAGCACGTCGATGACACCGCAGTCACGCTCGACTTGAGCGACGACGCGCTTCACCGCGGCTTCGTCGGTGACATCGAGCAGCACTGCTTGGGCAAATCCCGGCAGCAGCGCTTCGAATGATTCCTTGTCAGCCGCGCGCCGCACCGTGCCGACGACGTGATCGCCACGCTTCAGTGCCGCCTGCGCCAGCGCGCGGCCGAAGCCGGAACTGACGCCGGTGATCAGCCAGGTCTTCACGGCCGGGGCTTCGGCGAAGCGTTCAAAACGGCTTGTCGCCGCGCGCCCACAGGCGGTGCATCAGGCGCGTGTACTTGGTGTCGTCGAACAGCGTGCCGGTATGCAGCGTGCAGCGGTTGTCCCACACCAGCACATCACCGACTTGCCACTGGTGGCGATAGACGAACTGCTCCTGCGTGCAGAACTCGACCAGTTCGTCGATCAGCGCCAGGCCTTGCGGATTCGGCATGCCGACGACTTCCTTGACCGTGCCGGTGCTCGGCCACAATGCCTTGCGGCCGTCGGCCGGATGCGTGCGCACCAGCGGATGGATCACGTCCGGATTCGCCGCCTTCAGCTCCGGGCTCAACGTGGTGCGGCCGTACTGGCGCGTCTCCATGAAGTACTGGTAGCTGTGATGCAGCTTGAGCCCGTCGAGCGCGTGCTTGCGCGCTTCCGGCAGCGCCTGGTACGCGGCACACAGATCGGCGAGCAGCGTGTCCGCACCTTCGCCCGGCACTTCCACCGCGTACAGCATCGTGCACATCACCGGTTCTTCCTTGTAGGAATAATCGGTGTGCCAGCCGACGCCGTCGTTGTGCGCGCCGATCGGCTTGCCGTCCACCCGCTTGTTCGACAGGATGAAAATCTTCGGATAGCCCGGCAGTGTGTACTGCTGCTGCGTGTGATCCTCCGGCTCGCCGAATTCGGCAACGAACGCGACCAGTTCATCCGGCTTCAGCGTCTGTCCGCGCAGCACGATCGCACCGAAACGGTGGAAGGTGTCGACCACTGCGGCGCGGGTCGCTTCGTCGGCCGTGGCCAGGTCGACATCGAGAATCTGGGCGCCGAAGCCCGGCTTCAGTTCACGCGTTTTCAATTCGACGCTGGCTTCCATCGTTCCTCTCGATACGGATGCGGCGCGCATGCACGCCGTAAGGATTCAAACCGGCTTCTCGCCCTTGATCGTCACACGGAAGCCGGAGCGCACCTGCGGGAAGTAGTCCCACACGGCCAGGTGCTGCAGGCAGCGGTTGTCCCAGAACGCAAGGGAATGCGGCTTCCAGCGGAAACGCACCTGGAAATTCGGATTGGCGCAATGCTGGTACAGGTATGCCAGGATCGCGTCGCTCTCGTCGTCCGACACGCCGTTGATATGCGTCGTGTAGGAGGCGTTGACGAACAAGGCCTTGCGGCCGCTGACCGGATGCGTGCGCACGATCGGATGGTCCGAGCAGGGATAACGCTTGTCCAGATCCTTGAAGATTTTCTGGTAGACATGGTTGCCGTCGTGCTCGGCCGTCATGCCTTCGAGATAGGCCTTCATCTTGTCGGACAGTGCATCGTAAGCCGCGTACATGCTGGAAAACAGCGTATCGCCGCCGACTTCCGGCACCGTATGCAGATAGAGGATGCTGCCCATCGGCGGCTCCTCGTTGCAGGTGAGATCGGAATGCCAGTTCTCGCCGGCGATGTATTTCGATTGCGCATCGGCATGAATCGCGACGATGTCCGGATGCCCTTCGATGCTGGGTACGCCGGGATGGATGATCAGCTCGCCGAAGCCGCGGCCGAAGCGCTTGTGGCTGTCGTGGTCGAGCTTCTGATCGCGGAAGAAGATCACCTGGTATTCGGTCAGCGCACGACGGATTTCGTCGTAGGTCTGCGCGCTCAGCGATTGCGTCAGGTCGACGCCGAAAATCTCGGCGCCGACCCTTTGCGTCATCGGTGTGACCTGGATGGTCTGATACATGGAAAAACCGTGGTTGACGTGATGTAACGACGCCAGACTTGTTCAGCCTGGCGAACCTATCTTCGCGATTCCGGCGGGCATGGTCTTGTGCGAGTACGCACGAATGGTTGCCACGCCGAGGCGCCGCTCGCAGCGCCATTTTTCAAGTGGATTGCACAGCTCGGACCGGCATCGCAGCGGCGCCGAGCGCGGCCTCGGTTTCTGTTGCAATAGGCATGCTCACCTGGCTGCCGGTGCGCGTGCAGCACAAGGCCGCAGCCACCGACGCGCGCCGCATTGCGGTCTCCAGATCGGCACCGCGATCAAGTGCCGCAGCCAGCACGCCGGTGAAGCAATCGCCGGCCGCGGTGCTGTCGATTGCTTCAACCTGGTGCGCAGGTACGGACAGAAAGCGGCCGTCGACAGCCGCTTCCGCGCCCTTGACCGACAGCGTGCGCAGCACGCCAATACCGAGTGCCGCATGTAAGGACGCAGCGTCGGCGGCGCAGCCGAGATGCTGCGCCAGCCAGGCGCCTTCGTCTTCGTTGACCACCAGCAGATCGAGCGCACGCAAGGCCATCGGATCGAACTCGGCGGCCGGCGCCAGATTCAGGATCACCCGCGCGCCACGTGCTTTCGCACGCCGCACCAGGCTTGCGTTCTGTGCCGGATCGACTTCCATCTGCAGCAGCACGGTGGTCGCGGCATGCAGCACCGCATCTTCGATCTGGGTTGCACGCGCCTGCAGATTGGCGCCGGCGGCGACGATGATGAAGTTGTCGCCGCGCGCGTCCACCGCGATCGCAGCGCAGCCGGTACTGCCGCGGACCCGCGCGACGCGGCTCAGCTCGACACCGGCTGCGCGCAGGCCGGTCAAGGCATCTTCGGCGAGCGCATCCGCGCCGACCGCGCCGGCCATGCAGACTGTCGCGCCGTCGCGCGCGGCGGCCACGGCCTGGTTCGCACCCTTGCCGCCGGGGCTGGTGCGCAGGCTTTCGCCGAGCAGCGTCTGGCCGCGGCTCGGCAATTGCGGCAAGCCGAAAATCAGATCGAGATTGATGGAGCCGAAGACGACAATCATCGGACGATCATAGAACGATCACGCGGGAATGGAGTGCGGGCATCCCTGCCCGATCGGCAACTGCTCCAGTACGGTAAACCTGTGTCAGGCGGCGAGCTTCGCCGCCAGCGTGGCGACGTGACGTCCCTGCGTGCGCGCGATTTCGAGCTCGTTGACGCTCGGCTTGCGCGAACCGTCGCCGGCGGCAATCGTGGTCGCGCCATACGGCGAACCGCCGCTGATTTCGCCGAGTTCGAGCAGGCGCGGCTCCGAGTACGGCACCCCGACGACGACCATGCCGTGATGCAGCAGCGTCGTATGGAAAGAGGTAATCGTGGTTTCCTGGCCGCCGTGCTGGCTGGCAGTGGAGACGAACACGCTGCCGATCTTGCCGATCAGCTTGCCGCTGGCCCACAGGCCGCCGGTCTGGTCGAGGAAATTACGCATTTGCGCGGCCATGTTGCCGAAGCGCGTCGGCGTGCCGAAGATGATGGCGTCGTAGTCTGCGAGTTCGTCGACGCTGGCGATCGGCGCGACCTGGTCGAGCTTGACGTAAGCTTTTTCGGCAACTTCGCGCGGCATCGTTTCCGGCACGCGCTTGATGGTGGCTGCGGCACCGGCGACCGTGCGCGCGCCGTCGGCGATCGCATCGGCCATGGTTTCGACGTGACCGTAGCTCGAGTAATACAGGATCAGAATCTTGGGCATCTGCGGTTTCAGTAGTCGTTGGCGGAGCTGCAGGCTAGGCCGCGCCCCAGCGTGCTACTTGGACGCGCGCGCTCGATCTGTTGCCGCTGGGCGCACGCCCGGTCGCGTGTTGTAAACGCCCCGGAAAAACCGGGCTTCGCGGCATGGATTATGCCTATCCATACTCATCCGCATCGTGGCGCGTTCACGCCGGTTTGAGCTGACATGGCAATCAGCTGCGCGCTCGCGATGCTCCAAGTATTTTTCCGCGTATTTCCCGGTGGAACGACTCTCCCGGCGGCTTGCGGCGACGCCGTACAGCTCTAAAGGAACGAAAGCGGCCACCGTCAGTGAGGTCCGACAGCTTGTTCAACGGTTCCTATTTCACCACCGAGTCGTATCCCGCGAATCAGCGGATGGATGCCTGGCGCGAATCGCTCGGCAAGTTCTCGCTGCACATGAAGGACAAGAGCGTCGACGGTGGCTTTTACGGCTCGATCTCTTCGGCGACGTCGCCGCAAGGCATCCTGTTCGGGCGCATCACTTCGAGTCCGCAGGAACTGGTGTATCGCGACGAAGCACCGAGCGGCGGCATCTGCCTGGCGCTGCACATGGAAGGCGACGCCACGCTGTTCGACGACAACCGCAAGATCGGCATCGAAGCCGGCGACATCCTCTATGGCCCTGCCGGCGCCACCGCCGGCGTGTCGCTGCAAAGCAACTTCCGCCAGCTGTTGGTGAAGATTCCGCGGCAGGCATTCCGCTCGCGCCTGGCGGTGCCGCTGTCGATGAAGGTCGGCCGGCTGTCGGGACATTCGGGCATCGGTCATGTCTTCGCCGGCCTGCTCGGTTCGATCGCCGACACCATCGAACATCTGACGGTCGATCAGATTCGTCCGATCGAAATCGCGCTATCGGAATTTCTCATCACCAGTCTGGCCGATGAAGATTCCAGCACCGGCATGCTCGGCGCGACCAGCACGCAGACCGCGATCCTGCATCGCATTTCGCAGCTGATCGAGTCGCGCCTGAATGATCCAGACCTGAGCATCAACCAGATCGCGCAAGATGCCGGCGTCTCCGCACGCTATCTGCAGAAGCTGTTCGAATCCGCCAGCGAGAGCTTCAGCCACTATCTGCGCACGCGGCGCCTGGAGCGCTGTCGCGCCGACCTGATCAATCCGCTGTATGCGCATCTGTCGATCTCCGACATCTGCTTCCGCTGGAGCTTCAACGACGCCGCACATTTCAGCCGTGCATTCCGCGACGAGTACGGCATGTCGCCGCGCGCCTATCGCCGCGAAATCGGCGATCCGATCTCGAAGAGCATGCTGCTGCACATGAGCCGCGGCTGGCCCGACATCTCGCACGACACCTACAAGAAGCTGACGCGCGACGAAGAAACCGCGATGCGTTCCGCGCGCGGTAGCAGCGAAGACGAAAGCGCCGCCGACGATCGCGCCAAAGCGCTCGGCAGGTCGGCGAAAACCATCGGCGGCTTCCGCCACCACCACGTCGCCGCCAACGAAAAGAATGTGCACTGGGGCTACTTCAGCCGCAATCTGCAGCCGGTACTGGAAGTCGATTCCGGCGATTACGTGACGATGGAAACGCTGTCGCATCACAGCGCCGACGACTACGATCGCATGATCAAGGGCGACTCCGGCGCCGAGAGCGTGTTCCACTGGACACCGGAGCAGAAGAACATCGATCGCCGCGGCGCCGGTCCGCTCGGTGCTACGGTTTATGGTCGTGGTGCCGGCGAAGGTTTCGGCGTGCATATCTGCACCGGTCCGATCGCGGTCAAAGGCGCCGAGCCCGGCGACGTTATCGAAGTGCGCATCCTCGACGTGCGCCCACGCCCCTGCGCCAATGCCACTTACGGCGGCAGCGCGTTCGGCAGCAATGCCGCCGCGTGGTGGGGCTTCCACTACAAGGAACTGCTGACCGAACCGAAGGGCCGCGAAGTCGTCACCATCTACGAAGTGGATTGCACCGGCGACAAGGACTATGCGAAAGCGGTCTACAACTTCCGCTGGACGCCGCAGACCGATCCGAACGGCATCGTGCATACGACGATCGATTATCCCGGCGTGCGCGTCGATCACAACACGATCCAGGAAAATCACGGTGTGCTGAAGAACGTGCGTATTCCGGTGCGCCCGCATTTCGGCGTGCTGGCGCTGGCGCCGCGCGAAGCCGATCTGATCGATTCGATTCCGCCGTCGTACTTCGGCGGCAATATCGACGACAAGCGCGCCGGCAAGGGCTCGACGATGTATCTGCCGGTGAGCGTGCCGGGCGGCCTGTTCTCGGTCGGCGATCCGCATGCTTCGCAGGGTGATGGCGAAGTCTGCGGCACCGCGATCGAATGTTCGCTGACCGGCGTATTCCAGCTGGTGCTGCACAAGAAGCACACGATGGATGGCAAGCCGTTCGCCGATCTGAACTATCCCCTGTTGGAAACGCCGGAAGAGTGGGTGCTGCACGGCTTCACCTACTCGAACTACCTGGCCGAACTCGGCGACAAGGCACAGAGCGAGATCTACAAGAAGTCCTCGCTCGATCCGGCGATGCAGGATGCGTTCAGAAAGATGCGGCGCTTCCTGATGACCACCAAAGGCCTAACCGAAGACGAAGCGATTTCGCTGATGTCGGTCGCCGTCGATTTTGGCATCACCCAGGTGGTGGACGGCAACTGGTGCGTGCACGGCATTCTGCGCAAGAGCCTGTTCGTCGATGAAGACTCCTGATCGCCCTTAGCAACCTCATAGCAGCGGTTCTACATCGGCAATGGTCTGTCCGCTCTCGACGAACGGCTGAGCTGAATCATGCACACGATCCAAATGCCGCAGTGGGCGATCGAGCGCGGACGAGCGACCAATTATTTCGACACGATCGAGCTGGCACGCACTGCGCTGCTCGGCATCGACATGCAGAACGCGTTCATGATGCCGGGCGCAGTGTTCGCCAATCCGCATGCCTGCGACATCGTGCCGAATCTGAATTGTCTGGCGGCAGCGGTTCGCCGCGCCGGCGGCCTGGTCGTATGGACGCGGCAAACCATCTCGGAACAGGCACCCTGGGCCTACCCGAGCTGGCAGTTCGACGATAGCAATCCCTTCATCGCCACCGCCAAGGCAGCGCTGCGCGACGGCGCCTTCGGCCACATGCTGCACGCCGACATGGACGTACACGCGGACGACTGGGTGCTGAACAAACATCGCTACAGCGCATTCATCCAGAACTCGTCGGATCTGCATGTACGCCTGCAGGCGCGGGGCATCGATACGCTGATCGTCACCGGCACGCTGAGCAATTGCTGCTGCGACAGCAGTGCGCGCGACGCCAACATGCTCGGCTACAAGATCGTCTTTGCCAGCGACGCCACCGCTGCAGTAACCGACGCGGAACACAATGCCGCGTTGCTGAACCTGCAGATCATGTTCGCCGATGTGCGATCCACCGCTGAGATATTGACTCTCATCGACTGCAGCGTCGCCGCGACATGAGCGGACGACACGCACGCAACTGCCGCGTCCGGCCGCACTTTGAAATAGCACGACGCGTGCCAGTCCCTGCCTGCACTGCACTTGGGAGCAAGTTGTCGCGCATTCGCACGAAACCTGCGGGCCCTGATGATCGAGCCGGCAAAAGGACAAATTATTGTGCGCTGCAGTGCAAGACGAAATGGGCGGCGAGATCGCACGCTAGGTTCACGATGACTCAACTCCTAAGTCGTCGTCGTTAACCGGGGACTAAGATTATGGCAACGCACAGCTGTGTTCGGTCGGGTTTCCTTTCTTCGTCCATGAGCATCGCTGCGATAGCACTGCTGGCAGCGCCGGCAAGCCACGCACAGACCACCGACGTCGGCCTTGTAGCTGCGGCACCGGAATCCGTAGCGGCCGCGGATACCACGGATTCGAGCAGCGACACCTCGGCAAGCGGCAGAAAAGATCCTTATGCACTGAAGGAAGTGACGGTTACCGCCGAGAAGCGTTCGGTCAACCTCCAGAACGTCCCGCTCGCGGTGACTGCGATTTCCGGCGACACGTTGGATAAATCGAACGTCACCGACCTGACCGGACTGAACGGTTACGTGCCCGGCCTCGCCGTCGAAAAAAGCTCCGGCTCCGAGCTGATGATCTCGATCCGCGGCGTCGGTTCGGAAACGCCGCAGAACCTTTACACGCAGCCCGGCGTTTCGATGTTCGTCGACGGCGTTTACATTCCGACCTCGCTCGGCGTCTACCAGGGCTTCTTCGATCTCGACCAGATCGAAGTATTGCGCGGCCCGCAGGGCACCTTGTACGGGCAGTCGTCCACCGGCGGTGCGATCAACATCATTTCGAAGCAGCCGGTGCTCGGCAAGTTCAGCGGCGACACCGAGTTTAGCTATGGCAACTACGATCTGAATCGCGAGCGCGCGGACGTCAATGTGCCGATCGGCAGCACGCTGGCAATCCGCGGCGCGTTCCAGCATTACCAGCACGACGGTTTCGGCGAAAATGCCGATATTCCCGGCTATGCGCTCGACGTCGCCAACGACACCAATGGCAAGGTCGCCGCGCTGTGGCAGCCAACCGAGAACTTCTCGGCGACCATCACCGGCCACCTCTATCACGAGAGCCACAACGGTGCCGAGCAGAAGAACGTCAACGATCCGAATCCGGACCCGCGCGTGGTCGAGCAGGACACGCCCGGCTATATCGAGATGGATTACCAGACCTACAGCGCCGAACTGAAGTACGAACTGCCGTTCATGACGATCAAATCCATCACCGCCTATCAGGATATGGATAACAACCAGCGGATCGACGACGACCGCCTCGATTACAACATTCTCGGCTACTACGATGACCAGGCCGAATGGGCTTCGCACCTGCGTGCCACTACGCAGGAAATCAATCTGATCTCGAAGCCGGGCGGTCCGGTCGACTGGGTTGTCGGTGCTTATTACATCGCGCAGAAGCTGAGCCAGAACATCGTCGAGCTGCGCGACAGCGCGCCCGATCCGGGGAGTTTTAATCTGCCGCCGCCGGAAGGCCCATATCCCTCTCTCCCCATCGGTTACGAGGAGAATTCGGCGATCAACCGCAGTTCCTATGCACCGTTCTTCCAGGCGACGTATCACCTCACCGATCGCTTCCGGCTCACCGGCGGCGCACGCTACAACCACGACAAGTACACCGGTGTGACCAGCCTGTACTACGCGCCATCGGCGGCGGTGCCGAGCTTCACGTCGCACATCTTCACCGGCAAGGGTGAACTGGAATACGACCTCAGCAAGTCGAACATGGTTTACGCCTCGTGGACGCGCGGCTACAAGCCCGGCGGCATCAACAACTCGTATGCGCCGGGTGCGGTACTGGTGCAGCCGTCGTTCAAGAACGAAGTGGCGACTTCGTATGAACTGGGTTCGAAGAACCGCTTCCTCAACAACAAGCTGAACCTCAATCTCGCCGGCTTCTACTACCTGTACACGAATCAGCAATACCTGTCGGCCGACCCGGTGCCGTACCAGGACGGCATCGCCAACATCCCGAAGACGCACATCTGGGGCGGCGAGCTGGAAGCCTCGTACCTGACGATGAAGAATCACCTGCGCCTGAACGCCAACCTGACTGCACTCGGCGGCAAGTTCGTCGGCGACTACGACGCGCTGGACGCGCAGTCGGCCAGCGCGGCGCGCACTGCTTACGAGAACAATCCGGCAAATGCTTATCCCGACGGCAGCAAGCCGGGCGATTTCGATCCGGGCACCATTGCCGCCGTCGCAGCCGCATCGAAGAACACCAAGGGCAACACCCCGCCGAAACTGCCGAAGCTGTCGGGTGCGTTCAACGCGGCCTACACGTTCAACTTCGGCGCCCACACGCTGATCCCGCGCGCAGAGTACGTCTATCGCGGCAGCTTTCAATACCGCGTGTTCAACGAAAGCGCGCTCGACAAGGTCGGTTCCTACAGCATCTGGAACCTGTACCTGGAATA
>JAQGNU010000226.1 GCA_028291645.1 Nevskia sp. | reverse complement strand
ACCAGCGCCTTTACGGCGGCCGCGATTACGCGCGCTATCTGCAACAGATGCGCGCGGTGGCGGTGCAGGCGATGCGTTTGCTAGCGGAGTTTTCGCCGCGGCTGGTCGGTGCGGCGGTGACCGGTGCGGCGACCACCGCGCACCGCGTGCAATTGCATGCGTTTCCGGAACAGCCGGAAGCGCTCGATATTTTCCTGCAGGATCGCCGTATTCCCTACGAACAGGACGAGCGACTGTATCGCTACGCCGACGGCAGCGAGCGCGAGATTCCGCTGGTGCGTTTCGAAGCCGGCGAGATCGGTGTGGACGTCGCTGCGTTCGCGCCCGGCGATGAACGCCGCGCGCCGCTGTCGCCGACCGATGGCCTGGTGATGAAGCGGCTGACGCTGACGGAAGCCGAAGCGCTGTCGCGGCAGCTGCCGGACGCGCTGCTGCGTTAAGCGGATCGCGCTACTCGGCAACCATCGACTCCGCGCAAAAAATGAAAACGGCCGCTGCGCGAATCGCGCGCAGCAGCCGTCTGCATTATCGAACCCGGCTTAGCGGCTACCGATCGCCCCGTAGTCGCGCGTCGGCGCGCCGACGTAGACCTGGCGCGGGCGGCCGATCTTCAGACCGCCCGGCTCGGCGACCATCTCGCTCCAGTGCGCCACCCAGCCGACGGTGCGCGCGATCGCGAACATCGGCGTGAACATATTGACCGGAATGCCGAGCGCCTTGTAGATGATGCCCGAGTAGAAATCGACGTTCGGGTAGAGCTTGCGCTCCTTGAAGTAATCGTCCGACAGCGCGATGCGTTCGAGTTCCAGCGCCAGTTCCAGCTGCGGGTCGTTGTCCTTGCCGAGATGCTTCAGCACCTTGTGGCATTGCTCACGGATGATGGTCGCGCGCGGATCGAAGTTCTTGTAGACGCGATGGCCGAAGCCCATCAGGCGCACGCCGCTGTTCTTGTCCTTGACCTTCTGCAGGAAAGCCGGCACGCCTTTGACGTCACCGATATCGGCGAGCATTTTCAGCACCGCCTCGTTGGCGCCGCCGTGCGCCGGACCCCACAGCGCGGCGATGCCGGACGCCATCGCCGCATACGGATTGCAGCCGGTGGACCCGGCCAGGCGCACCGTCGAAGTCGACGCATTCTGCTCGTGGTCGGCGTGCAGGATGAACAGGATGTCGAGCGCCTTCGCCGCGATCGGATCGACGTGATACGGCTCGGCCGGCACCGCGAACATCATGTGCAGCAGGTTCGAGCAGTAGTCGAGGTTGTTCTGCGGATACATGAACGGCTGGCCGAAATACTTCTTGTAGGCGGCCGCGGCGATCGTCGGAATCTTCGCGATCATGCGGTGCGCGAAGATCTCGCGCTGCTTCGGGTCTTTATTGTTGCTGGTGTCGTGATAGAACGCCGACAGCGAGCCGACGATGCCGGTCAGCATCGCCATCGGATGCGCGTCGTAGTTGAAGCCGTCGTAGAAGCGACGCAAGGATTCGTTGATCATCGTGTGCTTGCGGATAGACGCTTCGAATTCCTCGAGTTCGTTCTTCTTCGGCAGTTCGCCGTGCAGGATCAGATAGGCGACTTCGATGAACGAGGAATGCTCGGCCAGCTGGCTGACCGGGTAGCCGCGATACAGCAGGATGCCCTTGTCGCCGTCGATATAGGTGATCGCGCTCTTGCACGAACAGGTCGAGGTGAAGCCGGGGTCGTAGGTGAAGACGTCGAGCTTGTCATAGACCTTGCCGACATCCAGTCCGACCGGCCCCAGCGCGCCGGCGACGGCAGGCAGTTCGACTTTTTCTCCGGTCTCGTTGTTAAGCAAGGAATAGCTGGGCGTCGTCATTCAAGCATCTCCTAAAACACGTTTCGAATCCGGATTTGCGGCGCTGCCGCATCGGGCGGGCGCGACCGTGACGTAGAAAAAACGCAGACGGGCAGGCAGGCGGGACTTGGAGGCGGCTTCTGCCGCAAGAATAACGAGTTTTGCGGTTGCGCCGCTACTAGGGCAAAACCTAAGCACGCTCTGAATGGGACTGCCGTGCTCGCGCGCGACGCTTGTTCAGAGGCGCCCTAAGTCGGCCCGGCCAGCCGGCGCGCGGCCTTGCGATGCCGATTTCCCGCGGCATGGCGAACGCGCTGATTGCGGACCGCAGAAACGAATCGGCCGCCCGTAGGCGGCCGAAGTAAATCCAGGCTGCGTTCAGGCCGCGGCTTTGGTATTGCCGTAGCGCTTCTTGAACTTGTCGACGCGGCCGCCGACATCGGCGACCTTCTGCTTGCCGGTGTAGAACGGATGGCATTTCGAGCAGACTTCGATCGACAGGTCATGGCCGACAGTCGAACGCGTCTTGAAAGCGTTGCCGCAGCTGCAGGTGACGTTGATTTCGGCGTAAGCCGGATGAATTTCAGCTTTCATGGGAATCTCGCGAAGCCCCGTGAGGGTGCTTGAATCGGGCCAGACAGCAAAATGGGCGCGAAGTGTACTCAGATCAAGAGGGCACGGCAAGCGGCCCCAAATAAAACTGCCGGCCCATAGTCGCGGCTGTGATCCGTGCTGCCGGTCGCCGCGTTTTCAGGCGTTTTCCGCTTCGACTTCGACGTTGAAGCTGCCTTCGTCCGGGTCGACCCGCAGCCGCACCAGCATCGGCTGGCAGCACACCGGGCAATCTTCGGTGTAGGTCTGGCTGCCGGCACTCAGATCGAGCGTCAGTTCGACGCTCTCCCAGCAACTCGGGCAGCCGACTTCGGCGTGTTCCAGTTGTTCCATGGCGGGGTCCGGATCGATCCTGGATAAAGACTTCAGATGAATTCGCGCAGCAAGGCATTCAGATGCGCCCGGCCGAACGTGCTGGCACGCAGGCTGGCTGCATCGCCTTCGGTTAGACCGCGCGCCTGCGCAAGGTTCAGCCCGGCCTGCAGCGCCGTTGCGGCCAGCCCGGTGCGGGTTTCGAAGTCGGCGTAGCGGAAACCCTCGTTCAGGCGCAGCGCATTCATCGTGTATTCGAACGGCAGTTCGGCGGCACTGACTTCGCGCTCTTCCTGGATTGCGGCGGCGCTGCCGGCGGCCTGCAGGTAAGTGCGCGGATGCTTGTGCCGTGCGCGGCGCACGATCTGCAGCGCAGTGCGCGCGGCAGCGTGATCGCCGCCAACGAAGCTGCGCTTGCCATGCGCACCGGCGCCGATGCCGAGGTAGTCGCCGAATTCCCAGTACGTGCGGTTGTGGCGACACTGGCGGCCGGCGCGCGCATACGCCGAAACTTCGTATTGCGCATAGCCGTGCTCGGCCAACAGTGCCTGGCCCTGCTGCTGCATGCTCCAGGCGATGTCGTCGTCCGGCAACGGCGGTGGATGCGCGGCGAATTCGGTGTTCGGCTCCAGCGTCAGCTGGTAGTACGACAGATGTTCCGGTGCCAGCGCGATGGCCTGCTGCAGATCGGCCAGCGCTGCCTCCGGCTGCTGCTGCGGCAGCGCGAACATCAGATCCAGATTGATGTTGTCGAAGCCGGCTGCGCGCGCGGTGTCATACGCGCGCAGCGCCTCATCGCCGGCGTGGATGCGGCCGAGCCGCTTCAGCTGGGTATCGTCAAAGCTCTGCACGCCGATCGACAGGCGATTGACGCCGGCGGCGCGGTATTCGCGAAAGTTCTGCGCATCCGCCGTGCCGGGATTGGCTTCGAGCGTGATCTCGATGTCGGACGCGAACGCGATGCGGCGCTGTACTTCGCGCAGTGCGCGCGTAATCGCAGCGCCCGAGAACAGACTCGGCGTGCCGCCGCCCATGAAGATGCTGGTCAATGCACGCGGTTCGGCGTCGCGCAGCTCGAATTCCAAATCGCGGATCAGTGCGTCGACATAAGCGGTTTCATCGAGTTCACCGCGCGCCGTATGCGAGTTGAAATCGCAATATGGGCATTTGCGCACGCACCACGGGAAATGCAGATACAAGGCCAGAGGCAGCGCAATGGCAGGCTGCCGCAGCACATTCGCCGCCGTCACTTCGATGCGTTCAGCCACGCAGCAACTCCAGCAGGCGCGCCATCGCCTGCGCGCGATGGCTGATGCGGTTCTTCAAGGCTGCATCCAACTCGGCCGCGCTGCAGCCTTGCTCGGGCACATAGAACAGCGGGTCGTAGCCGAAGCCGTGGCCGCCTTGCGACACTTCCAGAATGCGCCCGCGCCATGCACCAACTGCGATCAGCGGCACCGGATCGTCGGCGTGCCGCAGGAACACGAGGGCGGCGATGAAGCGCGCGCCGCGCTGTGCGGCTGGCACGTCGTGCAAGGCATCGAGCAGCTTGCGATTGTTGTCGGCGTCGCTCGCAGCTGCGCCCGCGTAGCGTGCGGAATAAACGCCGGGCGCGCCCTTGAGCGCATCGACTTCGAGCCCGGAGTCGTCGGCGATCGCCGGCAGACCGGAAACCTGCGCCGCATGACGCGCCTTCAGCAGCGCATTCTCGACAAAGCTCGGCGCGGTTTCTTCCGGTACCGCCGCGCTGAACTCGGCGACAGTGCGCGCGGACCAGCCGAGCGGCTGCAGCAGTGCCTGTAGCTCGGCAAGCTTTTTACGGTTATGACTGGCGAGGACGACCTGCTGCATCGTTCAAACCACCCTGACGATAGCCGCGCCGAGCGTGCTTCAGTTCGCCAGCGCCTGCTGCTGCGCCAGCACCAATTCGCCGATGCCCTTGCTCGCCAGTGCCAGCATCGCATCGAGCTCTTCGCGGCGGAACGCGTGGCCTTCAGCGGTGCCCTGCACTTCGACGTAGCCGCCAGCCTCGTTCATCACCACGTTCATGTCGGTTTCGCAGCCGGAGTCTTCGATGTAATCGAGATCCAGCACCGGCGTGCCGTTGACGATGCCGACCGACACCGCGGCGATCTGGCCGTGGATCGGATTGTTCTTCAGCTTGCCGTTCTTGCGCAGCGCCGCGACCGCATCGACCAGCGCGACGTAGCCGCCGGTGATCGCCGCGGTGCGGGTGCCGCCATCGGCCTGCAGCACATCGCAGTCGATGGTGATGGTGTAGTTGCCGAGCGCGGCGAGATCCAGCACCGCGCGCAAGGAGCGGCCGATCAGGCGCTGGATTTCCTGCGTGCGTCCGCTCTGCTTGCCTTGCGCGGCTTCGCGGCGGCCGCGTGTGTGCGTGGCGCGCGGCAACATGCCGTATTCCGCCGTGAGCCAGCCACCGCCCTGTTCCTTCTTCCAGCCCGGCGCACGTTCCTCGACGCTGGCGGTGCATAGCACGCGCGTATCGCCGAAGCTGACCAGCACCGAACCTTCCGCGTGCTTGGTGAAACGGCGCTCGATGCTGATGGGACGCAGCTGATCAGGCGCGCGGTTGGATGGTCGGGTCACGAGGGTCTGCATGGCTGTCGGGGGTCGACGAACGGGGGCGGAGTATAGCCCTTCGTATCGTATCGACCGGCAGCCGCAAGGCCAGCAACACCAGCAGGATGCACAGATAGATCAGCGGCTCGCGCTCATCCGCCTTGACCAGCCAGATGAAATGGATCGCACCCAGCAGCGCAGCCGGATAGATCAGCTTGTGCAACGCTTGCCAGCGGCGCTTGAGACGCCGCTGCCAGCCCTTGGTCGAAGTGAGCGCCAGCGGCAGCAGCAGCAGCCACGCGGCGAAGCCGAGCGTGATGTAGGTGCGCTTGATCAGATCGGCGCCGAGTTGCGCCGGCGACAGTTCCAGATCGAACACCAGATAGGTCGAGAAGTGCAGGCAAACGTAAGCGTAAGCCCACAGGCCCAGTACACGGCGCACGCGGATCCATTCGGTCCAGCCGGTGATGCGTCGCAGCGGCGTCATCGCCAGCGTGGCCAATAGCAATTGCAAGGCGCGCTGACCGGTCTGATGCTCAAGATACTCGACTGGATTGGCGCCGAGATGCGCAGTGAACGCCGCATAGATCAGCCACAGCAGCGGCGCGATGCCGGCGCTCCACGCAGCGATGCGCAAGATCCACAGGCGTACCGACGACGACATCAGAAATTCTTCCGCAGATCCATGCCGGCGTAGAGCGCGGCGACTTCCGGATAGCCGTTGAACATCAGCGTCGGCCGTTTGAACAACTCGCCGAGGCGGCGTTCGCTCTTCTGGCTCCAGCGCGGATGATCGACCTGCGGATTGACGTTCGAATAAAAACCGTATTCGTCCTCGGCCATGTGATTCCAGGTCGCCGCCGGCTGCTGCTCGACGAAACGGATCTTGACGATCGCCTTGATGCTCTTGAAGCCGTACTTCCACGGAATCGTCAGCCGCAGCGGCGCGCCGTTCTGGTTCGGCAGCACCTTGCCGTACATGCCGACCGATAGGAACGCCAGCGGATGCATGGCTTCATCGATGCGCAGGCCTTCACGGTACGGCCATTCCAACACACCGCGGCGGGTCAGCGGCATCTGCTGCGGGTCGTACAGCGTGGTGAAGGCGACGAACTTCGCTTTCGAAGTCGGCTTGAAGCGTTTCAGTACATCGGCCAACGGCACGCCGACCCAGGGCACGACGATGCTCCAGGCCTCGACGCAGCGATGCCGGTAAACGCGCTCTTCCAATGCGAATGGCTTGATCAGATCGTCGAGCGCCAGCACGCCCGGCGCTTCGCATTCACCTTCGACCGTGACCGACCACGGCCGCGTTTTCAGCGTGCCGGCGTTGTCGGCCGGATCGCTCTTGTCGGTGCCGAATTCGTAGTAGTTGTTGTAGTGCGAAACGGTATCGAACGGCGTCTGCGTTTCGCCGCCCGCCATCGATGTCTGCTTGCTCAGCTTGAGTTCGGCGAGACCGCCGCCAGCGTCTACTTTAGCTGCCGGCATTTCGGCGGCCCTGCCGCAGCCGGCAGTCGCCAGACCGATCGCGGCCAAGCCCATCCGCGCGAGGAATTTGCGCCGATCGGCATAAGTGGCTTCCGGCGTGATTTCGGACGACTGGATCGGATGCGAGGGACTGGATCGAATCAACATGGCGACGCTCGTTTAAGGCTGCGGATATAAGAGTAGCGCGACCTACAGCAGGTACCATGTCGCTGGTACGTTGGAACATGAATCATGGACGCCCGGATATGCAGAACACACGCTTGGATGAACTGGCTGACACTTTCGAGATGCTCGGCGAGTGGGAAGAGCGCTATCGCTACCTGATCGACCTCGGCCGCAGGTTGCCGCCATTGACCGACGCCGAACACAGCGAGGCCAACAAGGTGCGCGGCTGCATGAGCCAGGTCTGGCTGGTGGGCGATCGCAGCTCAGACGCGCCGCCGAAGCTCAAGTTCCGCGGCGATTCCGACGCGCACATCGTCAAGGGTCTGATCGCGGTGTTACTGGCGCTGTACTCGGAACGCAGCCCGCGCGAAATTCTCGATACCGACATCGGCGAAGCGTTCACCAAGCTCGGCCTCGAAGGCCACATCACGATGAATCGCCGCAACGGCTTCTATTCGATGGTCGAGAAGATTCGCGAGATGGCGGCGGCGGAAATTGATTAAGACCGTCTAACAAAATGATGTTCGCCGGCTAGGCATAGAATCGGACTGACTATCGAGTCTGTCTTTCGCCTTTTGGAGTACCTGCTGTGCATATCGCGACTATCTTTCTGCTGGTTCTGATCGGCTTCGTCATCATCACGCTGTTTCGCGGCGTCGTCACCGTGCCGCAGGGCCGCGAATACACCGTCGAACGCTTCGGCAAGTATGAGAAGACGCTGAAGCCCGGCCTGCATTTCCTGGTGCCTTACGTCGAAGGCATCGGCCGGCGCATGTCGGTGATGGAGCAGGTGCTGGACGTGCCGAGCCAGGAAGTCATCACCAAGGACAACGCCATGGTCGGCGTCGACGGCGTGGTGTTCTACCAGGTGCTGGACACCGCACGTGCGGCCTACGAAGTGCAAAACCTCGAATACGCGGTGCTCAATCTGACCCAGACCAATCTGCGCACGGTGATGGGCTCGATGGATCTGGACGAGTTGCTGAGCCAGCGCGATCACATCAATTCCAAGCTGCTGCTGGTGGTCGACCAGGCGACCTCGCCCTGGGGTTTGAAAGTCACCCGCATCGAGATCAAGGACATTCGCCCGCCCAGTGATTTAATTGATTCGATGGGCCGGCAGATGAAGGCCGAGCGCCTCAAGCGCGCGTCGATTCTGGAAGCGGAAGGTCTAAGACAGTCGGCGATTCTGAAAGCCGAAGGATCGAAGCTGGCAGAAATTCTCGCCGCCGAAGGCGAGAAACAGAAACGCATCCTCGAAGCCGAAGGACTCAAGGAAGCCGCGTTCCGCGAAGCCGAGGCGCGCGAGCGTTCGGCCGAAGCCGAGGCGCGCGCGACCACGGTGGTGTCGGACGCGATCGAGCGCGGCAGCGTGCAGGCGATCAACTATTTCATCGCGCAGAAATACATCGAGGCCTTGAAGCAGATCGGTACCGCGCCGAACCAGAAGCTGGTGCTGATGCCGCTGGAAGCGGCCAGCGTGATCGGTTCGATCGCCGGCATCGCCGAACTCGCCAAGCAGGCGCTGAAACCCGACGCGCCGGCGCCACGCGCATGAGCGCGGCGATGCTCAGCGGTCGCGCCTGCTAGCCTCTTTTAGTCCCGGCACGAGCGACATCTATGGAAATCACATTCCAGTTCTGGCATTGGTGGGTGGCAGGTCTGGCGCTGCTGGCGCTGGAAGCTTTCCTGCCCGGCGCATTCTTTTTGTGGATGGGCGTGTCCGCGCTGCTGGTCGGCGCGCTGCTGTGGCTGCTGCCGGAGTTGGCGACGTTCTGGCAGGTGGTGCTGTTCGCGATCCTGTCGATCGGCTCGGTGCTGACTTGGCGCCGGCTGCGCAAGCGCAGGCCGGAAGCCGCCGGCGAAACTCGCATCAACGAGCGCGGTCGTCTGTACGAGGGCCGTAGCTTTACGCTGGGCACGGCGATTGTCGACGGTATCGGCAATCTGCGCGTCGACGACGGCCAATGGCGCGTCGCCGGACCGGACCTGCCCGCAGGAACGCAGGTGCGCGTGATCGCGGTCGAGGGCGCCACGCTGCGTGTCGAACGCGCTCCCAGCCCTTAGAGGAGAGTTTCGATCAGCAATAGCATCGACAGTCCGGAGACCGCCGCCGCGTCGCCGGTCGAGCGCGCACGCGAAACGCTCTACACCTTTGGCGAGGAACTCGCGCACGGTCTGACTCACGGCATCGGCGCGCTGCTGGCGATTGCCGGGCTGTGCGTGATGGTGGCAAAGGCGGCGGTCTGGGGCAATGCGCGCGACATCGTCGCCGCCGCCATCTTCGGCACCGCGCTGGTGCTGATGTACACCGCCAGCACGCTGTTTCACAGCATTCCGCTGCCGGCGACCAAACGCGTGCTGCGCGTGATCGACCACTGCCTGATCTATGTGTTGATCGCCGGCACCTACACGCCGGTGACCTTGATCGCGCTGCAAACACCGGAACATATGGTCTGGGGCTGGAGCCTGTTCGGCTTCACCTGGGGTCTGGCGCTGATCGGCATCGTCTTCAAGATCTTCACTACCGGCCGCTTCGAGTATCTGTCGCTGGCGGTCTATCTGCTGATGGGCTGGTGCGGCATCGCCGCCGCGCGACCGCTGGCCCACGTCGTGCCGACGGGCGGCCTCTGGCTGATCGTTGCCGGTGGACTCTCGTACAGCTTCGGCACCATCTTTTATGCCTGGGAAAACCTGCGCTATCACCACGCGATCTGGCATGGCTTCGTGCTCGGCGGCAGCGTGCTGCACTTTTTTGCAGTGGTGCTGTACGTGATTCCGGGGCCGCATCCGTGAGCAAGACACACCGTTCGAAGCCTGCGCCGCTGGCCGCCGAGTCGCCGTATCGCGTCGCCTTCAACGGCAGCTTCAAGCTCGCGGCGGCGGCGACTGCATTACCTGCGGACGCACCGGAAAAACGCATTCGCAAGCAGCGGCTGGCGAAGCACGCGAAGACGCTGGCGGAACTACAGCATGTGCTCTATGCCAATGATCATCGCGCGCTGCTGCTGATCTTCCAGGGCATGGATGCGGCGGGCAAGGATTCAACCGTGCGCGCAGTGTTGTCGGGGGTCGATCCGGCCGGCTGCACGGTGCATTCGTTCAAGCGGCCGTCGCTGGAAGAACTCGATCACGATTTTCTGTGGCGCACCACCGTGCGATTGCCGCCGCGCGGTACCATCGGCGTGTTCAATCGCAGCTATTACGAAGAAGTGCTGGCGGTGCGGGTGCATCCAGAATTGCTGCAGGCGCAGAAACTGCCGGACGACACCCCGCTCGATCAGTTGTGGAGCGAACGCTTTGAATCGATCCGCAGCCACGAACAGCATCTGGCGCGCAGCGGCACCGTGATCCTGAAATTCTGGCTCAACGTCTCGCGCGAACAACAGCGCGCGCGCTTTCTCGATCGGCTGAAAGAGCCGGAAAAAAACTGGAAATTCGAAACCGCCGACATCGCCGAACGCGCGCGCTGGCACGACTACATGGCGGCCTACCAGGACGCGCTGAACCAGACTTCGCGGCCGTGGGCGCCCTGGTATGCGATCCCCGCGGATTCAAAATCCTATATGCGGATGACGGTGGCCGCGATCGTCGTCGCCACGCTACGCAATATGAAGCTGCGCTATCCGCGAGTCTCCGAGGCGCAGCTCGAGCAATTCAAGAGTCTGCGCAAACGCCTGGAGGGCGAGCACGTCGATTGATTGGCGTCGGCGCGTCGGCGCAGAAAAATTAATCCGTTCTACAAAGAACGACGCCAGCGGCAGTCTGGCGCAGACACTGCGATGGTGGCGGGGAGAACCGGTAGATGCTGAAATGGATCGTCGCATTTGCGGCCGCGCGGCCGCTGCGCAGCGTCGCGCTGATCTGGATATTCGCATGTGCCGCGGTGCGCGCTGGCGACGACGACGCGACACCGATCAGGATCGAACCGAACGCTCCCTATGATCCGCAGGCTCCGGCTGCGATGACGTATGGCGATGCCAATGTCGATCTGAAACTGACGCCCTGGAACGGACACCGCTACCGCTTGCTGGTGAAGGACCGTATCTCGGCGGCCGAATTGATCGATCTGCCGGAAGAACTCGAGCGCATCGATTTCATTCGGCGCGTCGTCGGCAGCAAAGCCGTCGTGTTCGGCGCGACGATTGGCGGCGCTCAGGAAGTGGTGGTGCTGGATTGGATCCAGCACAAGTTGCTCGACAAGTTCTGGTGCTACGCACCGACGCTGTCGCCGGATGGCCGCTATGTCGCCTTCATCAAGTTCTATCCCGCGCACATCGTCGAAAGCACGAGCGATAGCCAGTATCGGATCTACGATCTCAGGCAGAACACGGCTGATAATCGCCTGGATGCCGATCGGTCAGACTTCGACCTGGCCATGAAAGCGGGCACCGTGATGTATCCGCTGAAAGCGGGCGAGGTCGATCGTCCCGAGACGCAGGTAACCGACGCCAATGCACACCACAGCGCCGCGTTCGGCGCCGATCCAGCTTTTTTCTGGGCGCCCGATGCTTCGATGCTGGCGTTCGGGGATACGCAGGGCGGCGCGATGAGTCTGGTGCTGGTGACGCTGCCGGGCAAGACGCAGGCGACTCCGAATACGCGCGTATTCAAGCTTGCGGGCTCGGACAATATCGCCGCCGGCAGCGCTGCGGAAGATCTTGGGCTGACCGCCTTGGCGTTCGACGGCGCACAGATCCATGCGACTTTTGTCAGCCAGCGCGACAATCGCGGCACAACACGATTGACCGTGCGACTCGATCAGTTCAAGGCGGCCGCACACTAAGCCGCGCCTTATTCGGCCAAAGCCTTCGACGGACCGTAGAGCGGCCGCAGCAGCGGCGGCGCGATGATGGTGGTCGCGCAGGCCATGATCAGCACCGCGCCGAACAGGCGGCTGTCGATCACCCCCAGCGCCAGCCCAATCTGAGCGACGACGATGCCGACTTCACCGCGCGGAATCATGCCGACGCCGACCTGCAGCGCAGCGCGGCGGCCGAGCTTGAGCGCGCCGATGCCGCAGCCGACCAATTTGGTGACGACGGCGACCGCGATCAGCGCGGCGGACAACCACAGGGTGCTGGCATCGCCGAACAGGCTCAGGTCGAGTTGCAGGCCGATGTTGACCAGAAAGAACGGCACCAGCAATTCGGTGGCGCCTTTGACCTGGGCGTGCAGATCGTGGCGTTTTTCCGCGGCTTCGGCCAGCGCCATGCCGGCCAAAAACGCGCCGATGATCGCGGCGACGCCGATCTTCACCGCCGCCGCCGCCGCACCGAAACACAAGGCGACCGCGACCGCGAATTCGGCATTGCCGACGCGCAGCCGTACCGCATGCGGTGCCGCGCGCGTCAGCGCCGGCGCGGCGAACAAGGCCATGAACGCGATGAACGCAATCGACAGCAGCGCG
The DNA here is from genome assembly GCA_028291645.1 of Nevskia sp. Taxonomy (GTDB): domain Bacteria; phylum Pseudomonadota; class Gammaproteobacteria; order Nevskiales; family Nevskiaceae; genus Nevskia. The sequence goes on along the minus strand of JAQGNU010000226.1, from coordinate 13,408 downwards.
GTCAGGCCCAGTTCGGTGACGTTGACCGCACCCTGCGCCGCGCTCGACACCGCGGCCAGCACCAGCAGACCGAGCACGTCGTCGATGACGGCGGCACCGAGAATGATGCGCGCCGACTGACTGCCGAGATGGCCGAGGCTGGCCAGCGCGCGCGCGGTGATGCCGACACTGGTAGCGACCATCGCGGTGCCGACGAACAGCGCTTCGATGTTGCTGACGCCGCTGGAGAACGGCGGCGTCCGCATCAGTGCATAGCCGCCGGCCAAGGGCAGCACGACACCGAGCACCGCGACCACGGTGGCGGTGCTACCGACACCAAGGATTTGCGCGGGCTTGGTTTCGAGGCCGACGTTGAACATCAGAAACACCACGCCCAGTTCGGACAGCAGGTGCGAGGCTTCGGTGCTCGTCACCCAGCCGAGGCAGTGCGGACCGATCAATACGCCCGCGAGAATTTCACCGACCACCGCCGGCTGCTTCAGCCGTTCGAAGATTTCGGCGCTGAGCTTGGCCGCGGCGAAGATCAGGAACAGGCCGAACAGCAGCTCGACGTTATGCGTAGCGTCTGCAATGGGCACGGCGGCTGCAGGACTCATCGGCGCGATCGTGCTACAGCGGCAGCGGGTGAATGTGAACGCCGCGCGCCGATTCATCGCGCGCGAGCTGCAGCAGAGCCTCGGCGACGGCGGCGGCGCTGATCGGTCGATAGCGCTGCAGCGAACCGAGCAGCAGCGGCGCCAGCAATGGCGCGACGCGCTGGCTTAAGTCTTCCAGCGGCCGCGACTCCTTGCGTGCGCCCAGCAGCAGCGAGGGCTGCACGATCTGTATCGTGGCGTAATCGATTTCCGCCACCGCCGCTTGCATGCGCGCCTTGGTGCGGCTGTAGAACGACGGTGAACGCAAGCTGCTGCCGATCGCCGAGACGACGAACAGGCGCGTCGCGCCGGCCTTGCGCGCAGCACGCGCGAAATCCACCGCCATGTGGTAGTCGACGCGTTCCAGTCCGGCGCGTCCGCCGGCCTTGGCCTGTGTGGTGCCGAGACAGCAGAACGCATCGTCGGCCCGCAGCTGCGTAAGCAGCGGCGACAGCTCATCGAAATCGGCGGTCAGCGCGCGCAGCTTGGCGTGTTGCAGCGCCAGCGGACGCCGCGTCAGCGCAATTACACAATCGTAGTCAGCCGACTGCAGCAGTTTCTGCAGCAGCTGACTGCCGACCAGGCCGGTGCTGCCGGCGACCACCGCGGTGCGGGCCATAGCGCTCAAATTCTTCAGGGTTCCGCAGTGTAACCCGAGCCGATGGCGCAACCGGCTGCGCTAAACTCGTGCTCTTTTTGCGGAGCAGCCATGGCGATCTGGACGCAGGATGTGAAGCTCGGCCCGGTCGGCCCGGACGGTCCGTTCCCGCAGACCAACACCATCGGCGCGCTGATCGGTTTGCGCATCACCGAAATCGGCGAGGATTTTCTGCGCGGCACGCTGCCGGTCGATCACCGCACGCATCAGCCGTTCGGCCGTCTGCACGGCGGCGCCTCCTGCGTGCTGGCCGAGGAACTCGGCAGCGTCGGCGCCAGCCTGTGCCTGGACCCGCGGGTAGCGTTCGCGGTCGGCCTCGAAATCAATGCCAACCACGTCCGCGGCATATTCGAAGGCCTCGTTACCGGCACTGCGCGACCGCTGCATATCGGCCGCAGCACTCAGGTCTGGGAGGTCCGCATCGAAGACGAGCAACAGCGCCTGGTCTGCATCTCGCGGCTGACGGTGGCGGTGGTCGCGCTCGACCGCGGTCGCAAATAAGACCGACGACCGCCCATGCCGGAACAGGATTTCGTACTCCATGCGCAGCTCGCCGCCGATTGCTTCGCGCTCGGCGATGCGCCGCTGTGCCGCCTGCTGCTGATCAACGACGCGCAGTATCCCTGGTTCGTGCTGGTGCCGCGCCGCATCGGCGTGCGCGAGATTTACCAGCTCGATAGCGCCGATCAGCTGCAGCTGCAACGCGAATCGGTTTATCTCGGCCGCAGCCTGATGCAGGTGTTCGGCGGCGACAAGCTGAATATCGCCGCGCTCGGCAATGTCGTGCCGCAGCTGCATGTCCACCACATCGTGCGCAAGACCGACGATGCCGCCTGGCCGGCGCCGGTCTGGGGCCGCCATCCGGCGCAGCCGTATACGGTGCAGGCGCGCGCGCAGCGCATCGAGCAGGTGCGGACGGCGCTCGGCGACTGGCTGCGGCCCGACTAAGGAACACATTTCAATCTTGGGAGCGACGTCATGATTCACACGGTTTCTGGCAGGAAGGTCCTCATCACCGGCGCCGCCATGGGCATGGGCAAGATCTACGCGCAGATGGCGGTGAAGGAAGGCGCTGCAGATGTGGTGCTGTGGGACATCAACCCAAGCGAACTGGACAAGACCGTCGCCGAGCTGCGTGCCGCCGGCGGACGCGTGCATCCGTATCTGGTCGACGTGTCGAAACTCGAGGCGATCACCGAAGCCGCGGCGCGCGTCAAAGCCGAAGTCGGCCACCCGGACATCCTGTTCAACAACGCCGGCGTGGTTCGCGGCAAGTATTTCTGGGATCACGATCCGGTCAAGGACATCTGGTTCACGATGTCGATCAATGCGCTGGCGCCGATGTACATTGCACGCGAATTCCTGCCGGCGATGATCGCCAATCGCAGCAGCGAAAGCCGCGTGGTCAATATCGCATCCGCCGCCGGACTGATCTCGAATCCGCGCATGAGCGTGTATTGCGCGTCGAAGTGGGCTGCCACCGGCTGGAGCGATTCGGTGCGCATCGAACTGGAGCAGGCCGGCTATGCGCATGTGCGCGTGACCACGGTCAACCCGACCTATATTTCCACCGGCATGTTCGAAGGCGCCAAGCCGATCCTGATGACGCCGATCCTGACGCCTGAATACGTCACCGAAAAAGTCTGGACGGCGATGAAGGCGGGCAAGCCACGCCTGATCATGCCGTGGACGGTATTCCTGTCGAATGCACTCAAGGGTCTGCTGCCGGTGCGCTGGTTCGACTGGCTCGCCACCCATATTTTCGGCGTCTATCACACGATGGACGAGTTTAAAGGCCGTACTCCGTAGGCGGGCAACGGCAGGCCGCAGCCGGGCCCGGAACCGCGGACGCCGACGAAGAGGCTGCGAAGCTGCCCCGTACACCGTTAAGCTAAGGGCTGTTGTCGCAGCGGGGGCTCGGGCCTGCAATGCACTGGCCAACAGAATGGAAGGCATTCGCAGCGCTTTTAAAAACATACTAACGATTCGATACCGCGGCACGCGAGGAGCTAAAACAACATGAACTACTTCGTCACCGGCGCCACCGGCTTCATCGGTAAATTTCTCGTCGCGCGTCTGGCGCAGCGCCTGGCCGAACCCGGCACCGCGAGCGCCAAACCGCGCGGCAAAGGCACGACTGCGACATCCGAAGGCAAGATCTATGTCCTGGTGCGCGAATCCTCGCAGGAAAAATTCGACGAGCTGAAAGAGCGCCTCGGCGAGTATGGCGAGCGTCTGGTCGCGGTCTACGGCGACATCACCACGCCGGGCCTGATCGCGCCGGCCGAGGCGAAAAAGCTCAAAGGCAAGATCGACCATGTGTTCCATCTGGCCGCGGTCTACGACATGAACATGGACGATGCCACCGCCGATCGGGTCAACACCGAGGGCACGCGCAACGTCGTCGACTTCGTCAACGAACTCGGCGGCCCGGTGCGCCTGCATCACATGAGTTCGGTCGCCGTCGCCGGCGGCGACTATGCCGGCCGCTTCATGGAAGCGATGTTCGACGAAGGCCAGCCGCTGCGGCATCCGTACTTCCGCACCAAGTTCCAAGCGGAGAAGATCGTCCGCGAAGAATCGAAAGTGCCGTTCCGCATCTATCGTCCGGGTGCAGTGGTCGGCGACAGCAAGACCGGCGAGATCGACAAGATCGACGGTCCGTACTACTTCTTCAAGGCGCTGCAGAAGATCAGCCACCGCATTCCGAAATGGATTCCGCTGCTCGGCATCGAAGGCGGCCGCGTGCCGGTGGTGCCGGTCGACTACGTGGTGGCGGCGCTCGATGCGCTGGCGCACAAACCGGGTCTCGATGGCGATGCGTTTCATCTGGTGCAGTCGCATGCGCCCACGGTGGGCGAACTGCTCGGTGCTTTCCTCGCCGCTGCACATGGACCGGAGTTCGCCAATAAGTTCGAACTGCCGGCGATGCCGCCGGCGCTGCGCCGGTTCAGTGCCCGCGTCGGCAATGCGATTCCGGAAAGTGCCAAGGCGCAGCTGTCGAAAACGATCGGCGTGCCGGTATCGGTGCTCGGCTACATCACCAATCGCGCGGTGTTCGACGACAAGGAAACGCGCGCGGCGCTTGCCGGCACGCATATCAAGTGCCCGGATATCAACGACTATGCGCCGGCACTGTGGCAGTACTGGGAGCAATTCCTCGATATCAACTACCAGCCGTCGCCGCGTTTGACGCGGCGCCTGGCCGGCAAGGTGGTGCTGATCACCGGCGCTTCCTCCGGCATCGGTTTCGCCACCGCGAAGAAGCTGGCGATCGCCGGCGCCAAGGTGATCCTGGTCGCACGCACCGAATCCAAGCTGGAGGAAACCCGCCAGATCATCGAGAAGGCCGGCGGCGAATCCTATGTCTATCCCTGCGATCTCAACAGTCTGGAAGCGATCGATGCGATGGCTGCGGCGGTGCTGAAGGATTTCGGCCACGTCGATATCCTGATCAACAACGCCGGCCGCTCGATCCGCCGCGCAGTCAACGAGTCCTACGAGCGCTTCCACGATTTCGAGCGCACCATGCAGCTGAATTACTTCGGCGCAGTGCGTTTGATCATGGCGCTGCTGCCGGCAATGCAGCATCGGCGCAGCGGTCACATCATCAACGTCAGCTCGATCGGCGTGCTGGCGAATGCGGCGCGCTTCTCGGCCTATGTCGCCAGTAAATCGGCACTCGACGCATTCACGCGCTGCCTGTCGGCCGAGGTCAAGGCGCATCACATTCACACTACCGCGATCTACATGCCGCTGGTGCGCACACCGATGATCGCGCCGACCAAGATGTACAACTACGTGCCGACCTGGTCGCCGGACGACGCGGCGAATACGCTGGTGAAAGCGATCGTCGAGCGGCCCAAGAGCATCGCCACCACGCTCGGCACCGCGGCGTCGATTTCCTATGCGCTATGGCCGAAGGTCAACGATTACATCCTCAGCAAGGGCTTCCAGTTGTTCCCGTCGTCAACCGCGGCACGCAGCGGCAAGGACAAGGACGCCAAGACCAAGCCGACGCTGGAGCAGGTGGTGTTCGCCAACGTGTTCAAGGGCGAACACTGGTAAGCATCGTCCAGTCCCGATCGCGGACAGCAAAAAGCCGCCCGGACGTCTCGTCCGGACGGCTTTTTTTAATCTCTCAGTTTGGCCGCGAGAACGGAATCAGAAAGCTCCACAGCGCGGTGGTCGCATCCAGATTCTGGGTGGTCTTGCCGAGGCCCAGCGTGTAGAAACTGCCGTCCGAATCAGGCCAGGTATGGCCGCCTTTGTCGATGGTGTAGGCACTGACGCCGGTGCCAGCCGGACAGCTGGTGAAGCTGGTCAGCGCGATATCGGTGCCATCGCTGGTCTGATTGGCGAGCTTGGCGCTGGTCATCGAACCCGGGCAGCCGGCATTGAGCGCCCAGAACGCGGCAGTCTCCGCGACCGACTCGAACAACAGGTTGCCGTTGTACCAGATCACCGGATCGGATGTGCCATCCATCAGCACGAATGGCATCTTGCGCGTCGGCGAGCAATTGTTGGCCAGACCGGTGCGCATCGTCGAAGCGACCGCGGCAATGCCGGCGATCAGGTTCGACTTCTCGCAGGCCAGACGTTCCGCCATGAAGCCGCCGTTGGAATAGCCGGCGACGTAGATATGGGTCTTGTCGACTTTGTACGCACTGATCGCCTTGGCGATCAGTGCCGACAGGAAGCCGACATCGTCGACCGACTTGTTCGAAGTCGGATCGTCGTTCCAGTCCTTGTTCTGACCTTCCGGCACCAGCACATAGGCGCCCTCACTCGCCGCCAGACGACCGACGCGTGCCAGATTGGCCATGCGCTCGGGCGTCATCCCGTGCGCGTGCAGCAGAATCAGCACGGGCGCACCGGGCGTCGGCGTGGTCGGATAGATCGCGATGTAGCGCCGCGCCAGACCGCCGATCTGGACATAGTCGACCAGGCTCGCCGTGCCCGGCGTCGGATCGAGGTAGTTGCCAGCCGCTTCCTTCAGGAAGGTGCCGGAGGTCAGCAGGCCCTGCAACAGCGAACCCGATAGCGAACCGAGGGTCTGGCCCAGCGCGCCACCCAGGGCTGCGCCGGTGCGCTGACCGAAGTCCTGCCCGATCGCGCGCATCTTCGCGCCTAGACCAGCGAGGCCGCTGGCCAGATCGGCGCGCGCTGTGGGCGCGCTGATAGCGACTGCGAAGAGCAATACCGACGCCGCAGCCGCGCTGCGGAGAACACCCGAAAACTTCACTTGTTCCACTCCCTTACGGCACTTATCTGGTGCTATTTCTCATGTCAGTTTAGCCGAATTACGAAATAAACCGCTGAGAGCCCGTTCACATCGGCAGCTTGAGCAAGTCCTATGCCCGGGAGAAAACCCGTTTTCAGGCGGTTTTGGCGAGCCGGTTTTGGCGCTGGGTGACAGAAGACGCCAGATGCCGCAGTAATTCGGCAGTTTCGTTCCAACCGATGCAGGCGTCGGTGACGCTCTGGCCGTAGGTCATCTGCGCGCGTGGACCGATCTCCTGCCGGCCGGCGACCAGGTGCGATTCGATCATCACGCCGACGATGCGGGCGTCGCCGCCGGCGATCTGGTGGCCGACATCGGCGCCGACTTCGATCTGCAGCTGATGCTGCTTACGGCTGTTGGCGTGGCTGAAATCGATCATCACCTGCGGCGCGAGGCCGGCCTTGGCGAGCGCGGCGCAGGCGGCATCGACACTCTTGGCGTCGTAATTGGTGCCGGCGCTGCCGCCGCGCAGGATCACGTGCGTATCGGCGTTGCCGCGGGTTTCGAAGATTGCGGTCTGACCTTCACGCGTCATCGTCAGGAAACGATGCGGACTGCGCGCTGCCTGCACCGCGTCGACCGCGACTTTGACGCTGCCGTCGGTGCCATTCTTGAAACCGACCGGGCATGACAGGCCACTCGCCATTTCGCGATGCAGCTGCGACTCCGTGGTGCGTGCGCCGATCGCGCCCCAGCTGACCAGGTCGGCCAGATATTGCGGGGTCAGGATATCGAGATATTCGACGCCGGCCGGCACGCCGCGCTCGTTCAATTCCAGCAGCAGCTTGCGGGCGACGCGCAGGCCGCGATCGATGTCGTAGCCGTCGTTCAGATCGGGATCGTTGATCAGGCCTTTCCAGCCGACCGTGGTGCGAGGCTTTTCGAAATACACGCGCATGACGATGGCGAGTTGGCCGGCCAGCTGTTGGCGCAGCGGCGCCAGCTTGGCGGCATAGTCCAGTGCGGCTTGCGGATCGTGGATCGAACAGGGGCCGACGATCACCAGCAGACGCGAACTGCGGTTGCCGAGAATGTCCTGGATTTCGCGGCGCGCGGCAACCGTGGTTGCGGCGGCGGCGGCGCTCAACGGCAACTCGCCCTGCACCTGGGCTGGGGTCGAGACGCTGCGAATCGACGCGATCCGCAGATTCTCGGTGATGCCTTGCGCGCCACTCACGGCGTTCGCGGCAGTCTGGCTGGGGGAGGTCATCGAGCTTCCATCCGAACAATCGGGGCGCGATGCTAGCAGAGCGCGACGCTTTCGCGCATTCCCGCGAGCGCAGCGAAAGCCCGCACTGGATGCTTAACGGCTGCTTAGTTCTGCGCGGTTGTTTATGCTGCGTGCACTCACCCGGAGCGTCGTCCTGACCATGAAGTTAATCGTCCTGCGCCTGACCACCACGATTGGACTGCTGAGCGTGATCGGCAGCGCCGCCGCCGATGCACTGCTGCCACTCACCAACCAGAGCGCACTGGCGCGCAGTTTCGCGCTGCCGGAACTGGGCGCGGCCACGGTGCAGGCGCCCGGCACCAACGAATTCCGTTTCGGGCTCGACTGGACCAACGAGTTTTCCGAGCACGTGACCACCAACCCGTCCGAGAGCCTGACACTCGACGGCGAGACCCAGCGCTATGCCTGGAATTGGCGCCACGGGCTTGATCACGGCTTCGATATCGGCCTGCAGATACCGTTTTTCGTGACCAACGGCGGCGTGCTCGACGGCATCATCCACAACTACCACGAGCTGTTCAGCCTGCCGGACGGCGGTCGCGGAAACGCTCCGCACCATCGTCTGCTGTACAACTACACCCAGAACGGCCAGACCTTGCTGAACGTCGATCACTCGGCCACCGAATTCGGCGACGTACAGCTGCAAGGCGGCTGGCAGGCGCTGCCGAACCTGGCGCTGCGCGCGATGGTGAAACTGCCGAGCGGCCATTCCGATCACCTCACCGGCGGCAATCTCGGCTCGGCGCTGTGGGCGGACTACGATCCGTTCGCCGGTTCGCAGCATTGGCTTGGCTTCGTCTCCGCCGGTGGTTCGGTCAACAACACCGGTTCGGTGATTGCCGAGCAGCAGCATCGCCTAGTGGGCTTTGGCGGCGCCGGCGTCGGCTATCGCATCTGGCAACCATTCGCCGTGATCGCGCAGTTCTATGCGCACAGCAAGCTGTATGGCGATTCCGACCTCAAGCCACTGCGCCGCATGGGCTTGCAAGGTGCCTTCGGCGGCCGTTACGACATCAACCAGCACCTAGCAATGAACGCCGGTCTGCAGGAAGACTTGGTCGGCGAATCTTCACCGGATATCAGCTTCCACCTCAGCTTCGTCGCGCACTAAACGCCCGTCGTCCAGAGTGCTCAACTCTGGCGCTTGATCGCAAGCGGCGAGAACGCCTGGCACACCGGCATCATCGAGATCGTGTTGATGTTGACGTGCGCCGGCCGGCGCACCACCCACTCGACGGTTTCGGCGATGTCGTCAGCCGATAGCGGCTCGGTGCCGGCGTAAATCGAGCTGGCGCGGCTGGCGTCGCCGCCGAAACGCACCACCGAGAATTCGGTTTCCGCCAGGCCGGGTTCGATACTGGTGACGCGGACTTTGCTGCCGAGCAGATCGGCGCGCAGGTTGAGGCTGAACTGGTGCACGAAGGCCTTGGTCGCGCCATAGGCGTTGCCGCCCGGATAGGGGAACTCGCCGGCGGTCGAGCCAAGATTGACGATATGCCCGCGGTCGCGCGCGACCATGCCCGGCAGCAGCGCGCGCGTGCAGTACAACAGGCCCTTGATGTTGGTATCGACCATCACATCCCAGTCGTCGAGATCGGCTTTCGGGGCGAGCTCCAGTCCACGCGCCAGGCCGGCGTTGTTGACCAGTACGTCGACTTCAGCGAATTCCGGCGGCAGTCCGGCGATGCTGGCTTCGACCGCGGCACGATCGCGCACGTCGAGCGGCAGCGGCAGCAGGTTTCCACCCAGCTCGGCGTGCAGAGCCTGCAAGCGATCGGCGCGGCGGCCGCTGCCGACTACCTTGGCGCCGGCAGCGATGAAACGACGGGTGATGGCGGCACCGAAGCCGGAGGTCACGCCGGTGACGAAGACGATCATGGGTTTCCTTAGATGTGGGCGAAAGCGCAGATGCCTGCGGCGTTCAGCGACGAACCTCAGGTGCGCCGCTTGCGACCCTCGTCGCCAGCCCGCAGTGCGTAGTCCGCGCGAACACGCGCAAATAATAGCGCCCGGCCGCCTGGTTCAGGGAGACTTATTGGGGCGACTGCAACTCCGCGCGTGGCGCGATGCCATGCCCGATCAGTTGCATCACTTCATCGACTACACGCGGCTCCGGCAAGCGACCGTCCCACAGGCAGTAGCGCATGCCGAGAAAGTGGCCGATGCCCAGCAACGACCAAGCCCGCACTTCGGCGTCGCCCGGCAGAATCTCGCCGCGCGCGGCGGCGCCGTGCAGCGCCTGGCCGTAACCATCGGCGAGGCGCTCGTAGAAGTCGCGGAACGCATCCTCGTCGACGAACTGCGCTTCCTGCACGATGCGGTACAGACCAGGATGCTCCTGCGCAAATCCGAGAAACGCTTCGAGACTGCGGCGCTCGATGTCCATGCGGTCGCTGACCTGTATTTCGACGCGGGCGATGGTCTGCCGCAAGTGCTGACCGATCTCGCCGACCAGATTGGCGAAGATTTCTTCCTTGCTGCGGAAGTACAGATAGAACGTGCCCTGGCCGACGCCGGCCTGGGTAGTGATCGAACTCACCGAAGCACTGTGAAAACCTTTGGCGCCGAATTCCGTTTCAGCGGCGTTTAGGAGCTTGCGTCGCGTGGCTTCGCCACGCGCCGTAACAGGAATCAGATAATTCAGCATTGTCAGTGATTTCGTTGTGGGCACAGCGACTTGCCGCAGCCCCAAGTTCGTAGCGTTGGGGGATTGTGCCGCCTGAATCAGCCGTACGACTGTTCACTTGCGCCGCTTTCCGATACGCGGCAGCGCTGGGCGGAAATGCGGCTATGGCGCGAAGGCCTGCACCGCGCCGCAGATTTCGCTACGCGCAGCAAGGGCTGCATCGACGCAGACGCCGCGATTGCGCGGCTTGAGTCCGGTTCAGGACGCCGCGCGCAGATCCCGCGGCGGCCGGATCGGTTGCACCCGACGCCGGTTCGGCGGCGTGCGGCGCAAGCCCTGCTCCTTGAGCCAGGCGACGCAATCCTCGAACACCCGCGAGATGCGCGTCTGCATGCGGATGCGTTCCAATTTCGGCCAAGTGGCGCGCTCGCCCTCGCGAATATAGCGGCGGATATCGTCGGTAGTCGGGTTGCTAAACATCCGCATCAGCTGCGTCGGCGTGTGCTTCGGAAAAATGCTGACGTCGCCGCTGTAGCGCTGCTGCAGCACATCGTTGAGCAGATCGACGATGCGGCCGGCGCCGGCGCCGCCGAAGTAGCGCTGCGTGACCTTGACGACATCGCGACTGGCGCCCGCTGCGAATTGGCGCGCGATGCTACTTAAACCGTAGCGATCGCGACCCGGGTCACGCATGAACGGCACCACGTGCGGATTAGTCTGGCTGACGATGTAATGGTTGACGTTGTGCAGGCGCGCCAGCCGCAGCATCGGCAGATCGTTGGCGATACTGCCGTCGACCCAGCGCTTGCTGCGCATGTGCGGCACTGTCTCGCCGTTGTAGTCGAGCGCTTCCAGCATCACCGGCGGGAACACGCCCGGCACCGCGCAGGACGCCAGCGCCGCGCGCCGTATGACGACGTTCGGCGCGGTCAGATAGTTCAGCAGCCGCGGCTGCTGATGCTGCTCCGAGGGCGACACCGTGATGCCGAGGATGCGCCGCGTGCGCTCGAACGCTTCGACGAAACTGCCGGGGCGGATATTACGCGTCAGGCATTCCTCGAGTTGGGTCGGGTCCATCAAGGCCTTGCCCTTGAATATCTGCCGTAGGCTGACCGCCTGGAACGCCTGCAGGTCGAGTCCATCGGGCTCGAAAATCGTCGGCAGTTCGGCATCGGTGCGCGTACCGACCATCGCCGCGATGATCGAGCCGGCGGACGAGCCCGACAGCACGCGCGGCAGCGTGTTGTTCTCGAACAAGGCCTTGATCACGCCCAGGTGAAACATGCCGAGCGTGGCGCCGCCGGACAGCAGCAGCGCGGAACGCCCGAAGCTGGTGCCGGTGCGCTTGAAGAACAGCACTTTCTCGTCGGACGAAAAATCGGCGAAGTCGCCGACGCAGATGTAGTCGAGGCAGCGCGCGGCTTCTTCGACATACTCTTCGATCAGGCGCTTAGTGCCGACGCGGGCGTAGACATACAGATTCGGGTTGGCGATGTTGCCGAGATTGCCGTGCAGGCCCTCGGCGAGATCATGCACCAGCTGCCGCACTTCGCCGCGCTTGCGCAGCCGCCGCATGTGGTCGAGACGTTCCTTGATCAGCAGATAGTCGTAGTCATCGCTCATCTCGTCCTGCTTCCAGGCGTCGCCGCCCTCGAGACGGTCGAGCTCGCCCGCGATCTCGCGCCAGCTGCGATAGCTGTCGGCATTTTCAAGATCGCGCAGACGCGCGGCGATCAACTTCTTCGACATGCGGGAACTTCGTGGGCAGGAAGAGTCTGAAGTGTAACCAGTCGCGCACCCTGCGGCAGTCGTCGCGCACCACCGGCGGTGCGAAAAAATCCTACCGCGCAGAAGTTCGAGCGCCGCCAACCCCCGGTAGAATGGCCGGCTACCGAATCGGTCCAATGTCCGCAGCCCGCAACTACAAGTCCCTGATTCTTGCCGCAGTAACGCTCGCGATCTTCACCGTCGCGGTGGCCGTGCTGCGCCATTTCCTGGCCCGGCTGAGCCTCGACCAAGTGCTCGACGGCCTGCGCGCGGTGCGTCCGCGCAATGTCCTCATCGCCACCTTCTTCGCGGCTTGCAGCTACGGCATGTTGACCCTGTACGATTATCTGGCGCTGCGCGGCGTGCGCCACGGCCTGCCCTGGCGCAAGGTCGCGGTGACTTCGTTCATCGCCTTCGCGATCAGTCATTTCGTCGGCCTGTCCTCGCTCTCGGGCGGCTCCATCCGCTACCGCAGCTACACCCCGGCGGGACTGTCGACGCTGGAAATCGCCGGCGTCATCGCGATGGTCTCGATCACCTTCGCACTCGGCGCCGGCGCCTTGCTGTCGATCTCGCTGCTGCTGGAATCGCAGCAGGCGGCGCTGGTCCTGCATCTGCAGATCTGGCAGGCGCAGGCGATCGGCACCACGCTGCTGGCGATCATCGCCGGCTATGTGCTGCTGACCTGGCGCAAGAAAGCGCCGATCGCGCTGCTCGGACGCACGCTGCGCATTCCGCCCTTGCCGGTGACGCTGGGCCAGATCGCGGTCGCCAGCATCGATCTTTGCTTCGCCGCCGCGACGCTCTATGCGCTGCTGCCGGCGAGCATCGAACTCAACTATTTCGGTTTCCTGAGTCTTTACGTGCTGGCGATTTTCGCCGGTGTGGCGAGCAATGTGCCGGGCGGCATCGGCGTATTCGAATCGATCCTGATTCCGCTGTTTCCCGGCTCCGCGCTCGAAGGTCTGGTCGCCGCAGTGCTGCTGTATCGCGTGATCTACTACCTGCTGCCATTCATCGTCGGCCTCGGCCTGCTGGCGTCGCGCGAAGTGATCGATCGGCGCCATCACTTCGTCGACATCACTTATGTGGTGCGCGGTTGGCTCGAAAACTTCGGTCCGCAGCTGCTCGCCGGCGCGGTATTCCTCGCCGGTGCGGTGCTGCTGTTTTCCGGCGCGACGCCGGAGATCGACAGCCGCATGGAATG